>CAMVJE010000009.1 GCA_947167745.1 uncultured Treponema sp. | reverse complement strand
AGGATTCAATTTTTGGTGTGGACATTCAGCCCATTGCCGTACAAATCAGTAAGCTGCGTTTCTTTATCAGCCTGATTTGCGAGCAGCCAAAGATAGAAAATCATCCTGAAGAAAATTACGGATACAATCCTCTGCCGAACCTTGAGACAAAATTTGTTGCGGCAAATACGCTGATTGGAAAAGCAAAGAAAACAGATGATATGGCTCTGTTTGCAAATCCGAGAATTGATGAAATTACCAAAAAACTTGGAGAAATCCGAAAAGTTCACTTTAGTGCAAAAACAGCACAGGAGAAAAAAGAAAACCGCGAGCAGGATGAAAAACTGAGGAAGGAACTTTCAAAACTGTTGGAAGAAGAACAGGTTTATTCCCCGGAAGATGCCAAGCAGCTTGCAGAATGGAACCCTTACGACCAGAGTGCACCTGCAAGTTCATTCTTTGATGCAGAATGGATGTTTGGGGTGAAGGATGGGTTTGATATTGTGATTGGGAACCCGCCGTATATCAAAGAATACACAAACAAATCGGCGTTTGATGGCTTTAGAGAAACTAGCCCGTATTATATGGGAAAAATGGATTTATGGTATGGATTTGCCTGTCACGGAATCGATTTATTGAAAACAAAAGGTATACTTTGCTTTATTGCACAAAACAACTGGACAACAAGCAGTGGTGCAAAACTAATGCGAAAAAAAGTGCTTGAAGACAGTAAAATCTTGCAAATGCTCGATTTCAATACATACATGGTTTTTGAAAGTGCGGACATTCAGACAATGGTAATGCTTTTCGAGAAAAACACAACAGCCGATAAATACACCTTTGACTATCGTACATTGCTTGCAGAAGCAGATAAAGATGATATGCTTTCATTGATCCAAAAACATAACACAGGAAAAACAAAGTATCTTGCTCCAAAAATTGACAGAACAGTATTAAATGGAAAATTACTAACATTCAGCTACAACGATGATATTTTAGAGAAGATTGCAAGCGGAAAATTGTTTTTGCAAGCTGATGAAGCAACCAATGGAATTCACACACATCACGATTGTGTAAACAACAAAATTCATCGAGAATTTCCAGATTTGCCAGTAGGAAAAGCTATTTTTGTTTTAACACAATCTGAAAAAGATGCTTTAAACCTTTCTAAAAATGAATTTGGTTTGGTAAAACCTTTTTATACTTCTGATGAGATAAGTCGCTATTATACAAATCCAAAAAACAAGAATTGGATTATATATACAGGGTCTGAATTTAAAAAAGAAAACAGTATGGACTCTTATCCAAATCTGAAAGCCCACCTTGATTGTGTAAAAAAGGCTATTACATCTGATAATGCTCCGTATGGTTTACATCGTGCGAGAGAAGAGCATTTTTTCAAAGGAGCAAAGATTGTTTCTTTAAGAAAATGTGTTGATAAGCCTTGTTTTTCTTACAGTGAATTTGATTGTTATGTTCCTGCAATGTATTATGTTATTCAAACATCTCGTTGGAATATGAAATTTTTAACTGGTGTTTTGAATTCAAAACTCATTGCTTTTTGGCTCAAAAACAAAGGTAAAATGCAAGGCTCAAATTATCAAGTTGATAAAGAACCTCTTTTGAACATTCCTCTTCCACCTGTCACACCCGCCCAGCAAAAGCCCATCATCGCTTTGGTGGATAAAATCCTCGCCGCAAAAAAAGCCAATCCTCAGGCAGATACAAGCAAAGAAGAAGCAGAAATCGACCGTCTTGTGTATGCGCTCTATGGTCTTTCCGAAGACGAGATAAAGATTGTGGAGGGGAGGTAAATCAATGACAAAAGAATCTTTTAAGATTTTGTTAGACCAATATTTTTCTCGAATAACTTACACAAATGCTTGCTTTGAATTGTATAAGCATCTTATTGGGTCAAAAGCAAAATACTTAGAAGAAATGAATTTTGCCCCAGCATTTTTTCAGCTGACATTTTCATCTTTATTGCATGCTGTTTTTATTGAAACAGCAAAGCTTTTTGATGATAAAAGTTCAACAAGTTTATTTAAATTGATAGAAATATCTCGACAGAATACTTCATTATTTAAAACAACTCGTGATGTTGGGTATATAGATTGCGATACAGATAAACATGTACTAGAAAAACAATTTCAATTGATGTTTTTAGCGAACTTAATGATTGTCGGCAATTATTAAAAAGTGTTTCTAAAGAAAGAGAGAACTTAAGAAACCGGCGTAATAAATATTATGCACATTTAGATGAAGTCTATAAAAACAATAATGGGAAACTCGAAAAGGACTTTCCATTATCATTTAAAGATATGAAAAAGCTTCTTAAAGTTGCAAGTGAACTTTGCAACAAAATATCAATTATATATGATGAATCAATTCATGCTGTTCAAAGTAGTAATGTTTTTGATGTAGATAATTTATTCAAAAAGTTATCAAAAGAAGAATTTTATATAGAAAAGGATAAAATATGAGTATGCTTTTAGAAAAAATTATGAATAACGATTTAGGAAAATGCGCTTTATATATGAAAAACAAAGATACCGAGCATTTCGTTCCCATGAATTATCCTGATTATGTGAATATAGCATATAATTATACGTTACAAGACCTTGTTGATTTTGAAAATTTAGAATCAATCTCTTTACTTGGAAAAAACAGTGTGATTTCATCTTGTTTTTGGTTTCTAAGTATTGAGGCATTTGTAAATTCAGTTTTAAAAACTCTTTGTATAGATAATAATAAGAACTTCTCGACATATAAAACAAAAACTTTGAATAGTCGAATAAAACAAATTAATGCTTTCATAAATTTTCCTCATGAAGAATATTGTAAATGTGGATTGCAATCGAAACTTGATGAATTTGAAAATTTTAGAAATGAAATTTTTCATGATCGAACTTTTGAGAGCGAATTGAAAATCTCAAAAACATTATTATCAAGAAATCCTTGCTTGCCAAATTTCATTTCAGAATTACAGGCAATGTGTATTGCTATGGAAGTTTTTTCATTTTATAGGTATGTATTTGAAAATATCGACCTTATACCAAATATTTTAGTTAAAAAAGGTAAAAGCTTTTTCTTTGATAAATTTGATAATATCTACCGAATAATAGTTGTACCGTCTCTAAAAAAAATCTTGAAAAAACACAATTTAGAGACAAAACTAACTTTCGGCACTGCGTTTAGTTACATATCGAAAGTTTATACATCAAAAAACTATTCAATAATGCCTCTTATAAAAGCTCTTCCAAATGAAAATGAAAAAATAGAACTCTCCTCTGAAAAAACAAATTTTGTACAAGACTTATTTGAAACATACTTAAATTCAAAAATAATGACAGAAGGCAAGTTTGGACTTCCAAATTATATGAGATCATTTTGAAAAGGAGAGCGTAATAAAACATGTCCGAATCCCAGTTAATCGAATACAAAGAATCAATAACTTACGACGGAACAACCCGAATTGAAACTTTTCCTTTTGCGTATGGAGCGATTCGCGAGGCGATTTATAATTCGATTGTTCACCGTGCGTATAATTACATGAATCCGACTCAGATTCGGGTTTATTATAATCAGATTGTGATTTCAAACGATGCCGCAAATGTCACCGAAGATTGGACGGAAGAAAAACTTTTTCAAAAACATAAGTCCATAAAATATAATCCGCTGATTGCAGAGGCCTTTTTTAAGGCTGGATATATTGAAACCTGGGGACGTGGAATCCAGAAAATCTGCGATGCATGCAAAGAAAATGAAAATCCACTTCCAAAATATTCCATAGATAATAACGATTTTACCGTCACTTTTGAGGCTGTGGCTGGAACTGCAAAAGACGGTTTGATTTATAAGGAAAACCTTGCACCCGGTCAGAATACTTGGGATGTTGAGCATGGAAAATACATAGAAAGTTCACAGAAAAGTTCACAGAAAATTATTGAACTTATAAAGTCTGATGGAAATATAACTACTCAGGACATGGCAGATAAACTGGGAATTTCCAGGCGTGCAGTTGCCAAGCAGATTGCAAAGTTACAGGAAAAAAATATTATCCGTCGCGTGGGCGCAGACAAAGGCGGACATTGGGAGATTATATGAAAAACAACCTTTCTCCAGCCACATTTCCCCTAATCCTAAAAAATCTCGCCGTGGGCTACGGAAAATCTCCTCTCCACACCGGTATTTCCCTCTCTCTGCACGCAGGCGAAATCCTCTCGCTTATCGGGCCTAACGGCTCCGGAAAATCCACTCTCCTCAAAACGATTATCCGCCAGCTTGAACCCATTGACGGCGCGGTTTTCCTTGATTCATCGGAGCTGAAATCCTACACGCAAAAGGAACTGTCCAAAAAAATCTCGGTCTTGCTTACTACCAGCGTCAAGCCCGAATTGCTGACCTGCCGTGATGTGGTCGCTTCCGGCCGCTATCCCCACACCGGCTATTTCGGACTTTTGAATTCAGATGACGAAAAGGCGGTCGATGAGGCGATTTCCCTGCTTCATGCCCAGGATTTTGCCCAGAAAGACTTTAGGCAAGTCAGTGACGGTCAAAAACAGCGGATAATGATTGCCCGTGCCCTCTGTCAAAACCCAAAGCTATTGGTTTTGGATGAGCCGACCAGCTACCTGGACATCAAGTGGCGGCTCGAACTCCTTACGATTCTCAAAAATCTCGCTGGAAAAGGCGTCACAATCATCGCTTCCCTCCATGAAATCGACCTTGCCCTTAAAATCTCCAGCCGAATCCTCTGCGTCGGGAAAAAAGAAATCCGCGAGCTTTCCAGAGACGAAAAGGCGTGCAAGGCCCAGCTGAGCGCTTTGTACGAATTGGACGAAAATTTCTTCACCGAAGAAAAGGCCTATGAAGAATTGGTGCAGAAATTTTGTGTGAAAAAAATATTTGAAAAATCTCCGCAAGGTTGCGGAACTACAAAACAAGAATTACACGGACGTAATTCTTGTTTGATGGTGCAGGGAACTATGTCTAATGCGGGGAAATCTTTTGTCGTGGCGGGCTTGTGCCGTATTTTCAAGCAGGACGGATTTTCTGTCGCGCCTTTTAAATCCCAGAACATGGCCCTGAATTCCTTTGTCACGAGCGAAGGCCTGGAAATGGGGCGGGCGCAGGTCATGCAGGCAGAAGCGGCCGGAGTGGAGCCAAGCGTCCTCATGAATCCCATTTTGCTCAAACCTACCAGCGACACGGGAAGTCAGGTCATCGTGAACGGCGAAGTGCTGGGAAACATGGCCGCAAAAGAATATTTCGCCTACAAAAAATCCCTGATTCCACACATAAAGGCCGCTTACGAAAAACTCAGCCTCCAGCATGACATAATCGTGCTTGAAGGGGCGGGTAGTCCTGCCGAAATCAACCTCAAAGAAAATGACATCGTGAATATGGGAATGGCAGAAATCGCCGGCAGCCCGGTGCTTCTCGTGGCCGACATTGACCGGGGCGGAGTCTTCGCCCAGCTCGTAGGAACCGTGGAACTGCTTACGCCTAACGAACGGTCGCGCGTAAAAGGCTTTATAATCAACAAATTCCGCGGGGATGAGACTATTCTTGAAAGCGGAATCAAAATGCTGGAAGAAAAAACAGGCATCCCGGTGGTCGGCTGCATCCCTTATATGAAAATTCAGCTGGATGATGAGGATTCGCTGTCTGAAAATCTGCACACTATAACAAAATTTCGGGATAAAAAGGACGAAATTCAGCTAGCGGTCGTTCGTTTGCCTCATATTTCAAACTTCACCGACTTCATTCCCCTGCAAAATTCTCCTCTGGTGAACCTTTATTATGTCTCAGAACCCAAAGACTTAGGTTCTCCCGACTGCATAATTCTTCCGGGAACAAAAAACACTCTCGCTGATCTTGACTGGCTTAAAAAATCTGGCCTTGCTTCTCTTATTCAGTCCGAAGCCAGAAAAGGCACTCCCGTCCTTGGAATCTGCGGCGGCTTTCAGATGCTTGGGGAAAAGATTTCGGGAAGCGAATATAATTCAGAATGTGTAATGCAGAATGCACAATTCATTGGACTTTCCTTGCTTCCTGTGGAGACAGTCTTTTCTTCGGAGAAGACTCGCACCCGCGTTTCGGGAAAATTGATGATTGATGATTCTTCTGATGGTGAAGTCGGTCATTCCGAATCCGATGGTTTGCGTCATTCCGAAGTTAATTCCGAATCTCTCTTTTCTGCTCTTGGCTCACTTCCTGTTTCCGGCTATGAAATCCACATGGGGCGGACGCGCTTTGTTGCGGGGGCGGCTGAGTCCTTTTTGGCGCAGATTACTGACAGCGTTTCCGGCGTGACCAAGCTTGACGGCGCGGTTAAGGGAAATGTCTTCGGCACCTACATTCACGGATTTTTTGACCAGGCGGAATTATGCCAGAAGTTTGTTGAAATCCTCGCCAGACGAAAGGGAATCGATTTTGAAAAATCCCTTTTGGCCGCAAAAGAAAAACAGGGCGGGGAAGGTGAGTCACAAATTTTCAACGGATTTCCCACGATTCAGGACTTCAAGGAAAGCCAGTACAATCTTCTGGCCGACACGCTCCGAAAGCATCTCGATATGAAAAAAATCTATGAAATCATGGCATTGGGGGGAAATCAGCATGAGTGAAAGCCTTGAACACATAGCGCCAGCTGACATCGAAAAAACAAGTTTCTCGATTATCGCAAAGGAATTGAGCGAGAAAAATATTTCGCTTCCCCAAGAACTTGCCCCGGTCATTATGCGTGTAATTCATACCACGGCTGATTTTGATTATGCCGAAAGCCTGAAATTTTCGTCTGGAGTTCTTGAAATCATAAAAAAAGCAATCCTTGCCGGAGCTGATATCGTAACTGACACAAATATGGCTCTTGCAGGAATTAATAAAAAGACTCTTTCCCGTTTTGGTGGCGAAGTCCATTGCTTTATGGCAGACGAAGATGTGGCGGTGATGGCAAAAGAGCAGGGACTTACTCGGGCAGCAGTGAGCATGAAAAAGGCTGCGGCTCTGTCAAAACCCCTTATTTTCGCTATCGGAAATGCCCCAACGGCTCTGGTAGAACTGTGTTCCCTTATGGAAAAAGGCTTCAAGCCAGTGGCAATAATCGGCGTGCCTGTGGGATTTGTGAATGTTGTCGCTGCAAAAGAAATGATTATGAAAAGCGGCGTGCCTTACATTGTCAATAAAGGGCGGAAAGGCGGAAGTACCGTGGCTGCGGCAATCTGCAACGCGATTTTGTATTCTCTTTCAGGCGAAAAAAAATAGAATTTACCGAAAATGTCAGAACGAACGAACGATAGTAAATCATTTTTTCTTCTCAAAGGGGCCTCTGAACCTGATTTTGGCTTTACCACGGGAACTTGCGCCACGGCAGCCAGTCTTGCTGCGTGCCGGATGCTCTTGAATCAGGAAATTGTTCCCTATGTGATCCTGATTACGCCCAAAGGAATTAAAGTCTGTATTGAAATCAGCGACCAAAAATTCTCGACAGAAGAAGCTTCCTGTTCAGTGCAAAAAATCAGCGGAAAAGACCCGGATGTAACTAACGGAATCAAAATTTTCTCCAGAGTAAAGAAAATTCCCGGCCGATCTGAAATCAAAATCGAAGGAGGAGAGGGTGTCGGGCGTGTCACATTGCCCGGTCTTGATCAGAAGCCTGGCGAGGCGGCAATTAACCGGGTTCCGCGAAAAATGATTTTTGAGGGCGTAAAGTCTGAACTGGAGAGATTTTACAAAAGCTTTCCCCTCTCAGAATCCCTTGAAATCCTCATTAGTGTACCTGGTGGCGAGGAAATCGCTAAACATACTTTCAATCCAAAACTTGGAATCACCGGCGGAATTTCAATTCTCGGTACAAGCGGAATCGTCGAACCAATGAGCGAGCAGGCGATTTTGGACACGATTCAAGTTGAAATGAATGTAAGGAAGGCTCAAGGCTACGGAATTTTACCCATGGTCCCGGGAAATTACGGTAGCGAATTCATGCAACGAGAATTTGACTTTTCTCTTGAAACAGCTGTGCATTGCTCCAATTTTGTCTACGATGCCCTTCAAATGGCGGTCAAAAGCGGCTTTAAGAAAATGCTTTTTTGTGGCCACATAGGAAAACTGATAAAAGTTGCCGGTGGAATCAAAAACACCCACTCAAAATACGGTGATCACCGGATGGAAATCCTCTGCGAAATTGCGGAAAATTTTCTTTCAGGCAGGGAGTTTTCTTCAATCAAAAATGAACTTATGGCCTGTATCTCCACCGAACAGGCGATTCATCTTTTAGATTCACTTGATTTTGATCCTAATGAAGATTCAAAATCAAAAAAAATCCCTCACGAACTCAGGGATAAAATCATGAAAGAAGCAGCCGTTCGGATTCAGAAAACTATGACGGACTGGGCAGGTGGAGCCATTGGAATTGAAGTCGTGATTTTTACAAACGAGCAGGGGCTTCTGGCAGCAACAGAAGGAGCTTTTACTGCTATGAATTTCCTCAAATTACTGCTACACTGATTCAATATGGTTTATTTTGTCGGCGCAGGTCCTGGTGCAATTGATTTGATTACTGTGCGTGCTCAGAAACTGCTTTCAGAAGCGGATGTTGTAATTTATGCTGGCTCCCTCGTGAACAGAGAATTGCTTTCAGTTTGTAAATCAGGTGCAGAAGTCCATGACAGCGCAAAAATGACTCTTGAAGAAGTTCTCCAGGTGATGAAGAGGGCTGAGCAAAATAAAAAAATGACCGTCCGCTTGCATACAGGCGACCCCAGCCTCTACGGTGCAATCCGTGAACAGATGGATGCCCTGGACAAACTATCCATTGCTTACGAAAGCGTTCCTGGAGTCAGTTCATTTTGCGGTGCGGCGGCAAGCCTTAATCTTGAATACACGCTTCCTGATGTGACTCAGTCCGTAATTATTACCCGTCTTGAAGGCAGAACCGGAGTTCCAGAAAAAGAAAGTCTCCGCTCTCTCGCACAACACAATGCGACCCTAGTGCTTTTTTTGAGTTCGGGTATGTGCGAAAAAGTGCAGACTGAGCTTCTTGCCGCAGAAATTTCCCCAGAAACTCCAGCAGCAATCGTTTACAAAGCAACATGGCCAGAAGAAAAGCGCATTGTCTGCACTGTCGGCTCTCTTGCTCAGGCTGCAAAGGCGAATGAAATTTCAAAAACAGCACTCATTATTGTCGGTCAAGTTGTTTCGCATACAAATTATTCCCGTTCAAAACTCTATGATCCGAATTTTACGACTGAATTCCGTCAGGCTCAGCAGAAGTAAAAGGAAGAGCTCTTTTGAAAGAATCAATTTTGCTTGCCCGGATGAGGCGTGGAGATAAACTTTCTCTTAAGGAACAACTTTCACTGATTGTGGAACTAAGCATTCCAGCCGTTCTTGCTCAGCTTTCTTCTATAATCATGACTTATATTGACGCTTCAATGGTAGGTCACCTTGGGGAGAGGGAAGGGGCGGCAATCGGGCTTGTTTCTTCATCGACCTGGCTTTTGTATGGACTTTGCTTTGCCTGTGCCATGGGATTTACGGTTCAAATTTCACATTTAATTGGCGCAAGAAAGGAAGATGAAGCGCGGAATCTTCTAAAAGTATCTCTGATTGTAAACACAATTTACGCAATTTTCCTCACTTTTCTTGTTTGTGCACTTTCTCCATTTGTTCCGCTTTGGCTTGGCGGGGACGAAGAGATTTATTCTGATTCTTACCATTATTTTCTGATTTTTGCCCTGAGCATTCCCGTGATTCAGTTCAACAATCTTGCCGGAGGAGCCTTGCAGTCATCAGGTAATATGAAGATTCCTAGTGTCATGCAGATTCTGATGTGCCTTCTTAATGTGATTCTGAATTATTTTTTCATCTATGTATTGGATATGGGAGTAAAAGGAGCGGCAATTGCGACTTTGATTTCAAGATTTGCTACAACGCTTCCGCTTCTGTTATTCCTTTTGTTCAAAAGCGAGATGCTTCATCTTCGAAAAGAAGAAAAAATCTACTTTAAGAAAGCATATTTCTCGAATGCCCTTAAAATCGGACTTCCGACAGCGTTTGAGCAGGCAATTATGACAGGCGGACAGGTTGCCTTTACTAAAATTGTAAGTCCTCTTGGACAGACTGCGCTTTCAGCAAATTCTTTCGCCATTACGGCAGAAAGTCTTTGTTACATGCCGACTTATGGACTTGCGGCGGCGGCAACAACGATTTGCGGCCAATGTTATGGAAGCGGACAGAAGGAACTTACCAGAAGATTCGGCTGGCTCACAACAATTGTGGGCATGATTTTTATGGTACTTTCAGGCATACTTATGTTTATCTTTGCAGGAAAGATGATTGCCTTTATTTCTCCAGAAGTTGCTGTCATTGCTATGGGAACAAAAATCCTTAGAATCGAAGCTTTTTGCGAGCCGTTTTACGGAGCCAGTACTATTGCCAGCGGTGCAATGCGCGGAACTGGTGACACATTTGTTCCAAGCTGCTATAAATTTTTCTCCATGTGGATGGTAAGAATTCCTCTTGCGCTTTTACTGCGTTCAAAATACGGACTTGCAGGTGTTTGGGCGGCCATGAGCATTGAACTCTGTGTCCGTGGAATTCTGTTTTTGATTCGTCTCTACGGCAGAAAATGGGCAGAAAGATGATGTATTTGATAAGCGCCTGATTAACAACAAACTTCTTATAATGCACGTTCTGTCTACCAATTATCAAGCTTCTTTTGCATGAAGGCAAAAACTTCCTCTCACCTTTTATCAAGCTTATTTCCGCCAAAGTATCGGCATGTGAAAATCGTATCATAAAATGCGTTTGAAATAGGCTCCACCGTTCTGCTTGAGCCACTTATTGCATCTTTTGTAATCATGGAAAATCCTCAGAACTTCTTCGTAGAACTCGCGGGAGTGATTCATGTGCCGGCGGTGGCAGAGTTCGTGCACCACAACACTATCAAGGATTTCTGGCGGCATCAGCACCAGAAGGCAGTTGAAATTGAGATTCCCGTCTACAGAACAGCTTCCCCAGCGCGACTTCTGCAGGCGGATAAAAATGCGCTTGTAGGAAATTCCTGCCATTTTGGCGTAAAACTCTACCCTTTGCGGAATTATTACCCTAGCCTTTTTCTTGATTTGTCTGATGTCTTCTTCTGTGAGCGGGCCCATGGAGTCAGCAAGTTCCGACTGCTTTTCCACCTTTTCAATCTGCTTTGTAATCCAGTCCCTTTTTTCGCGGATAAAGTTTTCTGCCACAAAAGTCGGCGTTCCCAGCGGCACTTTTACGATGATTTTTCTGTCATCTGCCACCTGGATACTCATTGTGCGGCGTCGGGATTTCTGGATTTCGTAGCTTATTTCCATAGTTTTGAACTATTATTTTCTAATCTTGTTGAATTAATCTTAAAAAAATGCTCCAAAATTCACAGTTTTTCTTGTTATTTTGTGTTATTAGTCATAGAATTGTAAGTATGATGAAATTACGCATTCGTAGTGTTTTCTTACTTTCATTATTCGTTATTGCAGGCTGTTCTTCCAAAAATCAGAAAAATAGCACTAATAATCAGTCGGTTCCAGATTCTGTCGCTACAGAAAAAGAAGAATTCCAATTTCAGCCCCTGCTCGATTCATATATTCCACAGAAAAAATCCTATAACTTTTATCTGACTTACAAAACTGCCCATCCCTGGTGGGACGCTGTTGCCCTTGGAATAGAAGATGCGGTAAAGCAGTTTGAGAACAATGGTATTTCCATTACTTATGATTATCTTGCTCCGGAAAAAATGTCCGCTCTTGATCAGATAGAACGCATTCAGAAGGCTGCATCAAAAAAATCTTATGATGTAATCGGAGTTGATGTCGCTGATATTGCAATCGTAACGCCTGTAATCAATAAATTAATTGACAGCGGGCAGAAGGTTATGACTTTCTCAAGCTCAGATTCTGGAAAAGAAAACGGCTGCAAGCGAATTGCTTATGTCGGTAACACTCATAACTATGAGGACGGTAAAATTCTTGCTGAATGTTTGTGTGAAAAATTAAATTACAAAGGGAAGATTGCCATGCTTGTCGGTAATCATGGAGCCCCCTGTCATGAAGACCGCGCCCGGGGTGCAAAAGATGTTTTTGCAAAATATCCCGAAATTGAACTTGTTGATGAACAGTACGATGAGGACCTTGAAGAAAAAGCCTGCGACTTTACAAATGCATTTCTTGCAAAATATCCCGATTTGCACGGAATCCTCTGCTGCAACATGAGTAATTCTGTGGGAGCGGGACGAGCAGTAAAAGAAGCAGGAAAAAGCGCTCAGATTGTAATCACCGGCATGGACCATGACAGAACGGCTTTGGAATATCTGCGCGACGGAGTTATATATGCCCTCGCCCTTCAAGATTGCTATGCAATTGGTTTTGACACAATCACTACTGCGGTAAAAATTGCAGACGGGCTTCTTCCCGGCTCAGTATATCCTGAAAAGACTGAAGAAAATACAAAGATCTTCTTTCAAAAAGATGCAGTCTGGCTTTTACGTTCTCTTTACGGTGAAATAGATTAGGTGGCAAATCATGAAAATCAGGGAAAATAAAATCATCTTCATCGGCGGAATTATTATACTGCTGTTGATTGTAGCCGGCACTGTCTGGAATATGGAAAGTGCGCAAAGTCATACACAGATCGTTTCAGAAAGTTTAAGTAACTTCTACATGGAAGAGCTTATTAATCGGCGCGTTTCAATTATTTCAGATGCGGTCAAACAGAACTATCAATATATGAACAATGCGCTGGACTCAATTACAAAGGAAGATTTAAGCTCAACTTCATCCCTGAGAAATTATCTCGGAAGAATTCGTCGTCTTTATGGTGTAGAGAAATTCTCTTTTGTTGATGAAGATTGTCTTGTTTATACAGCTCACTCTACAAGCACTGGAAAAACCCGTTATCCATTTCTTGCCAGCGGACTTTCAGAACCTCTTGTTACAACGGTCTTAAATTATGGCGGGGAAAAGCTTCTTTTTATTGCACTCCCCGTTTCTGGAATCGAATTCAATGGTAAAAAAATTACGGCTTGCTTTGCTCAGATAAACATTGCTCAGCTGGTGCGTTCCATGACATTCCGCGCTGACAATATGGAAACCTATTTTAATGTCTATCTCAAAAACGGAGAGAGTCTTACAAATGTACCTTTCGGAGGTGTTGATGGTGGTCGTAACATTCTTTCCGTAATTTACGAAAATGACACAACAAAAGAAAGCTATAAAAAAATTTCTGAAGATTTTATGAATGAAAAAAAAGGAAGTATCCATGTGCCTTATCGAAGGGAGAATGCTCATCTTTATTATGCACCTGTAGAAGAAACAGGCTGGATTCTTTCAATTCTCGTGTATGATAATGTAATTTCTTCTCAGATAAAATCAAGTAATCGCACGATTGTATTAATCAATCATATTCAGAGTTTAATCACCATAACTTCCGTCATAATTCTTTTCGTAATTTTTGTCATTACGCTCAAAAAAAATTCCGCACTTAAAATTGAACAGGAAAAAAGAATCGCGGCAGAGACAAAGAAAGCATACGATAAATTAAATAAAGAGACACAGGGAATGCAGATTATTCACTCAATCATTCATTCTGGCCCCTGGTCCATGGAATTTAATGAAAAAGGTGAAATCGAAAAGTGTGTCTGGTCAAAACCTTTCCGTCAGATGATTGGTTATGTGTCATCCGAAGAATTCCCGGATAAGTTAGAATCCTGGGCTAATTTGCTTCATCCTGATGATAAGGACAGGGTTTTGAAAGCATTTTGGGATGCCGTAAATGACTATAGCGGCAACACAATTTATGATGTCGAATACCGCCTTATGACTAAAAATGATGGTTACAGATGGTATCACGCAGCCGGCAATCTGATTCGTAGGGAGGACGGCTCTCCTGTGACCTATGTCGGTCTATTCATTGATATTGATGAAAAAAAGAATTTAAAGACACTTTCCGAAACCGATCAGATGACTGGGCTCTTAAATCGTGTGAGTGGCGAAAAACGGGTTGCAGAAGCGATGAGTCAGGGCAAAGGCGGGCTTTTTATCCTGCTTGATGTAGACCATTTCAAATTCTTCAATGATACCTTTGGTCATGGGGTCGGCGACAAAGTAATTATAAATGTTGCGCACTGCCTCAAATCAGCCTTCCGCGATAATGATGTTGTCTTCCGTCTTGGTGGTGATGAATTTGCCGCTTATGCAGAGCTTATTCACACGGAAGAAGCCGCTAACAAAGTTATAAAACGATTTGTTGACGGCTTAAAGAAGATTGTCATTCCAGAGCTTGAAGGTCACCCGATTAATGCAAGTATCGGAGCCATCGTAGTGAACGCCGGTGAGCATGAAGATTTTGCCCGCTGCTATAAACTCGTAGATGACGGTGTTTATGAAAGCAAGAAGATAGACGGACAGTCAGCAATTACTTTCGCAAAAAGATAAATGGCATTTATGAAAGCGATAAAGAGCAGCGTCGTGCCGTACATGAGAAGATTCGCGCGGAAAATATCCTGATTTTCAATCTCGCGTCTCTTATCACCGATGAATTCTTTCTTTTCAAGCTTGCCTCCGTATACAGTATCTCCTGCCAACCGGAGACCTAGCGCACCTGCCATTACGCTTTCAGTTTGGGCTGAATTAGGGCTTGCGTGCTTATAGCGGTCACGAATAAAGATTTTAAGGGCATTTCTGCAACTGAAACCTGGTTTTACAGGAATCATTGAAAAAATAAAGCTTGCAAAAATCATAAAGACTGCAGCCAGACGAGCTGGTAAAAAATTTGCTATATCATCTAATTTTGCGGCACAAAAGCCAAAATTAATGTATCTCTCGCTTTTGTAGGCAATCATGGAATCCATGGTATTTATCGCCTTGTAGACAAAGGCTCCGGGAGCACCAAAAATGGCCATAAAGAAAAGAGGTGCCACTACTCCGTCATTGGCACTTTCTGCGACTGTCTCAACTGCGGCGCGGGCAACTGCCTTTTCGTCCAGAATATCTGTGTCGCGGCCAACAATCATTGAAACGGCCTTTCGGGCTGCAAAAAGGTCACAAATTTTCAACGCCCGATAGACTCTCATGCTTTCGTGGCACAAAGACCGGGCTGCAATGCACTGGTAGCAGAAAATGCTTTCTACTACCAGAAAAAGAATCGGACTAAGCAAACTGCAGGCACATAGTATAGCAATAGGAATCAAAAAAGAAGAAAAAACCAGGACAGAAACCAGTATAAGTCCCTTGAAGCGCTGTTTTCTGGCAGAATCAGAAGATTTATTGAGTTTTTTTTCAAGAAAAGCAATTAAAGCCCCCATAAAACGCACCGGATGAGGGAAAAAATGCGGGTCCCCGAGAATACAGTCCAGAAAAAAGCCTGCCAGAAGAGAAAAGTGCGCATGATGTGAAAGAATAAAATCAACCGTCAGAAAATCGCTCATAGGCTCGCCTCTTCGCAGGGAATTTTTATATATGAAATAGAATCGTCTTCAATTATGATTTTGTAGCCTTCGCCGAAATCAGGCTGCCATTCATAGAGAGACTTCATTACAGTTGGAAAAAAATGCGCCATAATCGCAGAAATCGGGCCACCGTGACTGAAAATCGCAAGAGAATTTTCATTTTTAAGGGCATTTTCTAGCGCAACTAACACCCGTTCGTTCATTTTTTGCCAGCTTTCGCCATTGGGACAAGGGTTTTCATAAGATTCTTTCGACTTGATGGAAATTCTGTCTACTTCACCTTTCAACCACTTCTGATATTCTGGATTTTCCTTCAATTCCTCGTAAGACTTCATCTCAAAATCACCGAAATCAATTTCCTGAAAGCCTTTTTCTACGATTACGAAATCGCCCGGATTTGGATACAGCAGTTTTTGAGTCTGACTTGCCCGCAAAAGCCCGCTTGTATAAATCTTACAGTGAGAAATATCGGGATAATCTTTGCCATTCTTCTTCATTAAAAGCTCATCCTCACCTTTTTTTGAAAGCGGCAGATCTGTTTTCCCGCAGTACAATTTTTTTTCGCCAGCTGCGGTGCGCCCGTGCCTGAAAAGAAAAATTTCTGTTTTCATTGAATCTTCACCGCCCTTCCGCAGAAAACACGCCAAAGAATGACATTTTTTTGAGCGGCAATTTTTTGAAGGGTAAGCCCTGTCTCTTCGCGCCACTTCCGTTGAAAAGCATCAATTGGCACTACCCCGCAGAAAATGTCGTCACAGATTATGACCGTCGAATCAGAAAAATCGGTCCGTGGTGAAAGATTTTGTTTAAGGCAGTAAGCCACGTAATTTTCATAATGGGTAAGGCATTTTTTTGAAAAATCCGGCATCGAATCCGAATCACAGACAAAAATATCCTCGTCCAAAAGGGAAAATTCCTCCCTGGCCCAATCTTCTTTTCCCTGATATGCGCCACCAATGATGAGATGTATTTCTTTTTCTGCCTGCCAACTGTCTTCTTTGGCCGGAAGTTTACTAGTCTGCCCGTCTGCTTTTTCGTTTTTGATTTCGATTTTTCTTTTACTTACCATTTCTATCACCCTGTCACACTTTCCGGCTATAAAGTTTTCTGTCTGAGCCAGAATTTTCCTGTATAATTCGGTAGTTTCGTCGTAGATTTTTCCATCACAAAAGATTTCATCGCTTACGAATATAACTGAATCGGACTTTTTAATCAGATTGCTAAGTTCGGCCTGGACTTTTTTGGCTATAGAGAGATATTCAGGTCCAAGCGGAATCACAAACTCCCCCTTTTGCGTGACTGAATCCGGGGAGAAAAGTTCATTGGCAAGGAGAGCCGTAAGACTGTCAAAAAGAACCACCCTGCCTTCTTCCATATTTTTGATTGCGGTAGTAAGATTTTTACCACATTCTATGGTCTGAAAACCCAGCCCCCTTCGGTCAGCCCGGTGTTTTTCGACTCTGGCATCGTCCTCGCTGTCCTGGGGAATCATCGTTGCAAAGTAAATCGGATTACGGCCTGTTTTTTTGGCATATTCCAATGCAAGGTCCTGGGCAAGAGAAGATTTACCGTTTTTGCAGCCACCTGAGATAAGAACTGTCATCTGAGACCATCCAGATAATTGTCGTTGATTTTTGCCTGGTGGAAGGTAGCCATTTCGTTCATAATTACACAGGCAGCGTCCATAATCTCAAAAGCCAGGGGACAGCCGCTTCCTTCACCGAGCCGCATCTTCAAATTCAAGTAAGGAACTAACGAAAGTTCGGTCATTGCGACTTTGTATCCGGCTTCTTCGGAAAGATGCGAAGGGAAAAAATAGCCGGTGGACAGGGGGCAGAGCCTTGAGGCACATAAAGCCGCCACGATTGAGATGTATCCGTCTATAACTACCGGAATTTTGCAGGAAGCTGCCCCCAAAAATGCGCCACACATGGCGGCAAGGTCAAGCCCCCCGACTTTCTGAAGGACATCAATGACATCGTTTTTATTGGGTTTGTTTAAGGAGATTCCCCTTTTGATAACTTCCTTTTTGTGAGCCAGCATTTCATCCGTGATGCAGCCCCCACGCCCTGTGATTTTTTCTGGAGAAAGGCCAGTTAAAACCGAAAGAACAGCTGTAGAAGTCGTTGTGTTTGCAATTCCCATTTCGCCAACACCCAGGACCGATACTCCGTCAGCCTTTGCACTTTGAACCGCCTTTATTCCGATTTCAAGGGCAAGAAGTGCCTCACTTCTGCTCATAGCCTCGCCGCGTAAAAAGGATTTTGTGCCTGCCCTCACCTTTTTATTTATTATCTGGGGGCAATCGTAATCATATTTGATTCCCACATCGATAACTTGAACTTCATTACCAAAATGCTTTGCAAGAGCGCTCATTCCCGTTAGATGGCGGGTCATGTTGATCGCCTGAGACAGTGTAACCGACTGGGGTGCCGATGAAACGCCTTCTTCTGCAACTCCGTTATCCGCACAAAAAACAAGAATCCGCTTTTTAGGAAGAGAATTATGAAGCCTGCCCGAGATTCCAGAAAGACGCCGCCCTATGGCGAGCAGTTCGCCCATACTTTGAGGTGGCATGGCAAGGCTCGACTGATAAGAAGCAGCTTCATTTATGGCGCTGGTATTCAAAGGTGAAATAGAAGAAATTGTTGATTCAAGAAGTGTCTCGGTTGATTTCATTGTATTTCCAGGTTCAATTTTTAAGCAGGTCTGACAGAATTTTTACAAGACTCGCATTTTCTGCGTGGGTTCTAACTGCCGTTCGGTAGAAATTTTCTGCCAGACCGGGAAAATTCTCGCAATTCCGGACGGATATGCTTTGTTTTAGCAATATTTTGTCTAATTTTTCATACATTTTAAGAACCTTTTGAGAATAATTGCCTTGCTCGAAAGAATTTTCCGCTGTTTTTTCTCTTTCATCTCTGAAGAGAATAAAATTGGCCTCAGCAGGAAAGACATGAAAACCTAAAGCCTTAAGTTCTTTTGAAAGATATTCCCTCTCCTCACTTATAATGGTCCGCGTTTTTTTAACATAATCTTTTTCATCTAAAGCCGCTTCTCCGGCAACTTGCGCCAGCGTTGAGACATTCCATTCCGGGCGCAAGGCATTGATTTTGGAAAGAATTGCAGGGTTTGAAGTTACGAGGCAGCCCAGACGCAAACCCGCCATGGCGTAAATTTTTGTAAAGGCATTAAGTATAATAAGGTGCGAGCTTCTTTTTGCAAACTGAAGGGCGCTTTCACCGCTTCGTTCCGTAAAATCGATAAAACACTCGTCAAGAACGAGAAAAATTCCCCTTTCTTCACAGAGAGCGATGATTCTCTTGAGTAGTTCCGGTGAAATCATCCGCCCGGTCGGATTATTTGGCGAGCATAGAAAAATCATGTCTGTAGCAAGCTCTATTGCATCCAAAATTCCCTCATCAAAGGCAAAATCATTTTCTTCCTGCAAAAAATACCGGCTGATTTTACATGCAACTGCCTTCAATGCTCTCTCATAACCCGAAAAAGTCGGCTCAACAATCACTGCATTTTTTGGTGAAAGGCTCTGCACTAAAAGCGAAATCAGTTCACTCTCCCCGTTTCCACAGACAATGTCTGATGCAGAAATAAATTCTGTATGAAGGCTTTCGTTTATGTAATCCGCGAGTTTTTCTTTCAAGCGCCTGCAATTTTGGTCGGGATAGATTTGGCACAATTCGAGGCAATTTTTAATGGAAGACTTTACGCTTTCCGGCAAACCGAGGGGGTTAGTATTTACTGAAAAATCCAGAAGAGGCCTTTCCTCCCCACCATGATGATATTCTTCCGCAGAAATTTCATTTTTTCTTACCCGCAGAAGGTTCATAATCCGCTCATAATTATCGGGCTTGTGAGGGAAGGTACAGTCAGTACATCGTTTGACAATTCTCCCATCATCTTTTTTGATGAATGTAGGATTCCCGGGGCAAACTTCCCTGGTATAAAGAGGACAATAACAAAAGAGACAGTTAAAGTCTCCGTCAAGTTGATGACAAGGAAAAAACTGACAGTTGCGGTTTTCGAAAAAGCGTGAGGAATTTTCCATATGTTTGATACTTGTTATTGCCGCTCGTAAATGATTGGAACTTCGCCTATACAGCCGAGTAGTGAAGACCAAATTTCCCAGGTAATAGTGAGCGTTTTATCAGTCAGACGGCCTGAAAAAGGTAACTGACCTTCTAAACCGAGATATTCAAGTTCCTTGCTAGTGAAATTGTACTGTTTTTTAGGATAGAACGTAATATTTTGAAGAGCCTGATCATTTCTCGTGTATGAACCGGTCTGAAAAAGAGTTCCAAAATAAATACCAGGCAGACTGTTACCACGATATTTTCCAGCAATATAGCGCTCATATTTCCCGCTGTCTTCGTATAAAATGTAGCGCTCAACACAGGACTCGCCTTTGTTATAGCTGACTTCATTGTTGACATATTCTACAGAATCGTCTTTTGCAAATTTGCAACCTGTGAGCAAAATGAAAGAAAGTAAAAAAATTAGACCGAAAGCATGAATGCCATCATATTTTTTTAAAACCATAAAACATCTTCTCCAATATTATTGTATATGTCAAGTTTATATCATTTTTTTCTACAAGATTCCACAAACCATTTTACAATCTCAGGATTCGAACGATAGTACAAATGTGGGAATCCAGCCAGCATTTTGGGGGTAAAAATCATGCAGTCCCAGCTTCTGGAAGAAAGGGGTTTTGTCGCCGTAAAATCAGATCCATTGTTCGTACTGTCAAAATAGTGAAATTCGTGCCCCTTAATTGAAAAATCCACGCCAGGTGCAAAAACATCTTTTGCCTTAAATTCTGCATAGCCAAAGCGGACAAGTTTCCCGGTGTAAGTGCACTCCCCTTTTATCGCGCCGCACATTTCGTAAGATTTTCCTTCCTTATCGGTCAATTTTTCCTGCAAGTACATAAAACCGCCACATTCCGCCATTACGGAAACACCATTTATGAGAGCCGATTTGATTGATGAGCGCATTGATTCATTTGCCTGAAGGGCCTGCCCATAAAGTTCTGGATAGCCGCCACCCAATAAAATTCCGTCAACATCAGGGGGAAGAGCCTTATCGTGCAGAGGCGAAAAAAATATGAGACGGGCACCCGCTTCTTCCAAAAGACGGAGATTTTCATCGTAGTAAAAGCAAAAAGCTTCATCGCGGGCAAGGGCAATCGTAAATGAAGACTTCTTTGAAGCCGGGCATAAAGAACTTGAAAAAGAACCTTCCGACTTCATCATTTCTTCAATCATGGAAAAATCCAGGTTTTCGCTTAAAAGTCGGGCACCTTCCTCGATTTGCTCATTCAAATTCTGTATTTCGCCCGGTAAAAAAAGACCAAGGTGACGGCTTTCCCATGAAAGTTCCGGCATTTTTGGCAAAAAACCCGCAACTTTTACTCCGTATCCGGCACATTCTTCTTCAATGAGTGATTTTAAAATCTGAAAGGATGCTTCTGAAACCCGGTTAAGGAAAATACAACGGATGAGATTTTTACCGTCAGCTGACTGAGCTTTATCGTAATCAAGAAAGCCTTTCACCAGCGGAAGAATTGACCTGCTCATCCCGGAAGCGTCAATGCAGAGGAGAATCGGAGTTTTAGTAATTCGTGCTATATCATAACTTGAGGCCTTAATTGACTTTCCTGCAAGGCCATCAAAAAGCCCCATCACACCCTCAATGATGGCACAATCAGCAGGCTCTATTCTGCCATTCCGACCTTGATAGGAAAATTTTTCGACTAAAATCGAGCGAACTTCCTCCTCATCTGCAAAAAAGCTGTCAAGATTTGTGCTTGGAATGCCTAAAACCTGCTCGTGAAACATGGGATCGATAAAATCCGGGCCGCACTTAAAAGAAACAGGTGACTTTCCTCGATTCTGCAAAAGACGGAGTAAGGCACAGGTAAGAGTAGTCTTTCCGCAGCCACTGGAGGTGCCCGCAATCATGAGTCGGGGAATATTGAGATTTTTTGAAGGCTGACTTTTCAGATTCTGCCTCCGTTTCCAGAAAAAGATACAATCCACACGGGATTCTGAGACTTCATCAAGCGAAAATTTCCAACCTTTTCGGCATGGCTTACAAAAATCTGCTTTATTTCTAAATCACGAATTCCCGGAAGAGAAAAATTTTCTGCCAGAGGAGGATTTTCCAGTTCCTTTAAGACCTTCTGCATTTCACAAAAGCCCTCAAGAGTCACAAAATTTGCCGTTATTCGAACAGATGGATTTTTATGGAGGACAGTTGAAATGATTTCGGCAAGGTTCCCCCTGCTCCCCCCGATAAAAACATGACTTGGTGGCGGAAGTTCCTCATTTTTAAGACAGTCTGGCGCACTTCCATGGACAAAAGTTACATTTTCCAGGCAGAACTTTTCGACATTTTTTTGAGTGAGGGTAAGGGCGTCTTCATTGCAGTCTACGGCGATAACCTGCCCTTCACAAGCAATTCGGGCGGCCTCAACAGTAACTGAGCCAGATCCGCTCCCAATATCGTAGACAAGCGAGGATTCTGAAAGGCCAAGTTCCATAATTGAAAGACGGCGGATTTCTTTTTTGGTCATAGGAATTTTTTCGGCACGGATGAAATCTTCATCATTCAGAAAAGGAAAAAGAGGCTGAATTTTTGCATTTTCGTTTTCAACAAGAAGGACAAAAAGGGATTTTGTAGGGGCGGAATCTTCCTCCTGAAATTTTTCCATCTCTTCTGGCCGTATTTGAAGGATTTTTTCAATATCGTAAGAAAGATTTGAACCCAAATAACATTTTACTTCCGAAAGAATGCCGTTTTTTACAGCATCTTCAAGCTTTCTTCCGACATTTCTGACATCTTCACTTCCAGAAAGAATGAAAAAAACTTCTGGATTTTTACGAACCTGCTCGACTATACTGCATTTGGAACCATGCAGGGAGAGCATTTTCCAAGTCTGCCATGATTTGTGTAGTTTTGAGGCAAAGTAAATGGCTGAGGAGATTCCCGGAAAAATAGAAATTTCCCAGTCGCCGCTTCTTCCCAAAAAAAGCGACGCTCCACTAAAAAAGCCCGTATCTCCCGAAAAGACAATGGCGGCCTCCGAAAATTCGGAGTGAGCGTTCAGATATGAAAAAATTTCCTCAGGCCGGTAAAAGGGCATGTAAATTTTCGCTTCTGTACCCTTCCCTGCGATTTCTAACATCCTCTCTGCACCAAAGATAATCTGAGCTTCACTCAATGCGTTTTTTGTCTGCTGAGTAAGAAGCCTTTCATCGCCCATACCAAGACCAATCAGAAATAAATGTTTTTTTGCCTTCATCACAAGTAATTATAGCAGACAAGTACGGGGAACGCTATACAGATATAACTTTCTTCCCTACAAGTAATGCTTATCGAAATCAGACAGTGTAAATTTTTATAAATTCTCGAATTTTTTTCCAGAATGTTGCCGAAAATCAAGAAATTTTTCAAATAAATATATGCACGAAAAAAGTGCAGAAATTTATTCGAAAAGGAGTCAACATGACCGAAAGTATCTTTCACCCAAAACCTGTGGACGAGCTTACATTCACGGACGACGGAATGTTTCAGGCAGTTCTGAGAGACCCGGAGATTTGTGCCGAGCTTGTGGAGCGGCTTCTGCACATCAGCGTGGGGCACATCGAGTACCCGGAACTTGAGAAGACTATCGCTCCTTACTACACCACCAAAGGCGTGAGGCTGGATGTTTACCTCAAGGACAGCGATAAGATTATCGATGTAGAGCTTCAGTCATACCCGCAGGAAGCCCTGGGAAAACGAACCCGCTACTACCAGAGCATGATAGACATGGACAGCCTGATGAAAGGGGAAGACTACTCGGAGCTCAAGGACAGCTACATTCTCTTTATATGCAAGCAGGACCCCTTCAAGGACGAAAACAAAAAGCGCTACGGGCTTCCGTGCTACACATTCAGGAATATCTGCGAGGAGAACCCTGCGGTGAATTTGAATGACAAATCGCTCAAAGTCATTTATAATGCAAGTGCGTACGATGAGGCGAAGGACGAGAGAATAAGTGCCTTCCTCCGCTTCATACACACGAACGAGCCGGGCAAGGACGATTTCTCGAATCGTCTCTCAGCCCAGGTTGAGAAGATAAAGGACAACGAGATATTCAGGAGGGACTACGCCGCTATGAATTTACACGACAGGGATTTGACACGGGCTGCAAAGCGGGAAGGGGCTGCTGAGAATGCGATTGAAAATGCAAAAGCACTACTTGCAGATGGAAAATATTCTGCTCAAAAGATTTCTGAATTGCTGAATATACCTGTTGAGGCATTTTCAAATGACAATCAATTTTCAGGAGGGACTACGCCGCTATGAATTTACACGACAGGGATATAACTAGAGCCGCAAAGAGAGAAGGTATTGCAGAGGGACTTTTGCAGGGAGCTGCAGAAGCAAAAATTGAGGCAGCTAGAAATTTCTATGCAAATGGTATCTCGCAGGAAATAATCTCAAAATCGTTGGATTTGCCTTTGAGCAAAGTCTCTGAAATCCTTGGACAGACTACAACGATAAGTTCAGGAGGGAGAGCAGATTGCAAAAATAACGGCACTTCCGCTTGAAAAAGTTTTGGAATTGCAGAAATCAAGAAGTTGATAGAAACACCCCCAGCTGTTGCATGAAAAACAACAACTGGGGGTGTTCCATTCATTCCTACGTACTAGGTGCTTCGGCAAATGCTAGAACTCGTGAATGACACGGACATAACATATATTTCCATTCTCTTTACCGTCACCTTTGAATCGATCTTCGTCCCAAGCCCAAGCACTTTGTATTCCAAATTTATCATTCTGACTGTATGTTCCGCTTGTAAAATAATTGGTAGATGACCGATACCGTCTCTTGTTTTGACTAGTGTTAGTGAGGAACATTTTTCTGCTGCCAAGTTTGTCAAATGCTGCATTGACAGTGCTCATGTTTGCCTTCATCACAAGTAATTATAGCAGACAAGTACGGGGAACGCTATACAGATATAACTTTCTTCCCTACAAGGAGCAGGAATGGGAAATAATGCAATGATTTTACCACGACAAATCCAGTTCCAGTATGTTGCCAGTTTTCTTCCAGCTTACCCCATTGTTAGCGCTTGCCCAGCTATTTAGCGTTGAAAGAGTATCATCTATATTAGAACTATAGCCTGTTTTAGTGGAATTACTTGAATGATAATATGTCTGATCACAAGTGTTTTCTACAGGGCAAAGTCCAGTAGAAACTTTACCAACAATATAAAGTATCTGAGTAGAAGATGTAGAGGATGTAGAAGTAATTGTTCCAGAAGAACTACAGTTTTTAATCCCAGCACCATCACTATTCATTAAAGCTACTATACCGCCAGAAAGAGATTGTGAAGTAGTTACATTTCCTGTATTCTTACAATTTGAAATTGTGCCATGCCAGGTTATTGTTCCAGCTATTCCTCCAAGATAAATATTTTTACCTGATATATTAGCTTCATTTATACATCGGTCTACAGTTCCTCCATATACACTATAGGCAATACCTCCAGCAGCATTACCAGAGGCTTTTGCAGTAAGATCAATAGTACCTTTATTAATACAATACTGTACTTTACCATTTGTAACTACTCTATAAACAAAACCTCCGGCAGATGCACAGTTAGTTATTCTCACTGTAGAAGTGCAATACTCAACTGTTCCAGAAACATCTCCTGACGCTAAAGCATATCCTTTTGTTGTATTACCTGCCAGATTAAGATTTTTCACTAGAGAATTTTGAGCCAGCTTGTCAAATACGACAGCATCAGATATTGTTATTGTTTTATCGTTACCATCAAAAGTTCCTTTAAATCCGCTTGAACCAGAACCTATTGGAGTAAAATCTGAACCAAGCGAAATGTCTTCTTTGAGAGTAATTGTTTTTCCTTCAAAAGTCTTTTTATTTGTTGAATCTGAAAGCGATGAAATTACTTTCATTCCATCTGCGCTTGTAACTGACATTTTTGTAACAGATTCATAGTTTTCTAAGGTAATTTCAGTGGCATCATATCCGTCTGTTAATACTCCCTGATAATTTACTCTCCATGTTTTCTCCGGATGAGCCTCTTCCGGCGTTATCTTAAATTTTCCCGCCGCGTCTGCAAGGATGTCGCCATCCTCCGCAGTAAGCACCTGTGTTCCTTCAGAATATGACCTCGGAATAATCGTTGCTACCGAAGAAACTCCTTCGGGCAAAGTGATTGCCCCTGCTATCTTTATCGGGTTTCCACGAGAGCTTACATCATTCTTGTATTTTTCTCCTCCATATGGAATAGAAACTGTTCCTTTAATGTTGAAGGTTCCGTTCGTGTTGATGTCAACCGCACCGCCCTTTATGCTTTCGGAAGATGGATTTTCAATATAGTTTCCGCTTATTGTTCCTCCGTTCATATTGAAAGTTCCGTAGCTGATTTCAACTCCGCCACCGCCGGTCGTTCCTCCGACAACCTTATTATTGCTGATGCTTCCTGAGTTCATATTGAATGTAGCGGCAAAATATTCAACATAAACACCGCCACCGCCACTTGTCGCAGAGTTCCCGGTAATAGACGGACTTACAGAAGCTTCTGACGACAATCCGAATGTTACAGTTGCTTCATCTCCAGTAACCGTACTATTACTTGCAACATAAACACCGCCGCCAGAAGCTGCCGTATTTCCTTCTTCACTTTCACTTCCGCCTATAATTGAATTGCTCGCCATGCTGAGACGGCCTTTTTTATTGACATGAACGCCTCCACCATAACTATAGGCTTTGTTTCCCTTTATTACGGCATCTTCCAGAAGACGAACAGTTCCTGTAGTATAAATTCCGCCCCCATCCTTTGGAGAATAATTAAACCCAACACTGGTTTTTGCAATCTGCACGGTTCCGGCCGCAACATAAATACCGCCGCCCTTTGAGCCGCTTGACTTTACGGCGTTCCCCATAATTTTTACACTGGCTTCATCATCTTTCGATGGCGTTCCATTGTTATTTTTGTAGCCAATATGAACACTACCACCATTAACACAGATTGCGCCCCCATTTTCTGCCGTATTACTTCCATAATAATATTCACTTGGAGCAGCAGTAACATCTTTTCCAATCAGGGTATTACCATAAATGTAGCAGGTCCCGTTTTCAGTATAAATCGCCCCGCCCTCATGGTCCGCACTGTTTGTTTTTATAACGCCACCGCTGATTACAAGCGTTCCTTCGAAGTTAAAGATACCGCCGCCACCGCAGTTGGAAACGCCCTTCTCATGATTGCCAGAAATTTCCGCACCATCTTCAATCGTAAGTGTTTTAGAATCGTTGTAGATACCGCCGCCACAAGAAGCGGTGTCATTTCCTGAAACAAGCGCGCCTTCTGAAAGGGTAACATCACCGTTGGCATAAATACCGCCGCCGCCTGCAGAAGACTGGGCCGCATATCCACCAGTGATTTTTAGATTTTTGATTGTCACGGGAACGTCGGTAAGAATCTTAAGTGTTGTTCCATTTGACGTTTGGGTAAATTCACCATTAAGGATGTCTGTCGTATTACCCGTAGCACCGCAAATAACAACAGATTGTGCTTTGTATGTTCCGGTTCCATCCTTTTTGAGAGTAGACGGAATTGTCTGCGCGCCCGTAACTGTTCCGTCAATGTAGATTGTGTAATCTGTGTCCTTATCTGTCAGCAGTTCGATGGCTTTTGCAATAGTAGCATAAGGCTTTGCTTTTGTGCCGTCGCCAGTGTCATCGCGGCCTGTTCCAGCAACATAAATCGGCGCGTCAATGTAGATTTTGTTCGTGCTGGCTTTTGCTATCCAGTCGCTCTGAGTTAATTCAAAGAAGTTTTCGTAAGGTGTAAGGTCTGTTACATTCGTTCCGTCTGCCTGAATGACTGTTTTTCCACGTTTCCATTCATAACGGGTAAGCGCTATAGGATCTTCTTTGCTATGTTTAGAGAGGTTTGCACTAAGGGTTACATACTCATTAGGATCACCTTCTCCATCTACAATACCTAGATCATTCATTCCAGCGGCTTTTACAAGAGTACCATTTTCAATTTTGGCTCCCCAAGGAATATAAACATTTTCTCCTAAAGTAAGCGCATCTTTATATGCAGCTACAGCACCTGCAAAAGCACTTTTATTTAGACTTATTTCAACTCCAGTAAGTAAAAGTCTATAGCCTGCATAAATTCCTCCACCTTCTACTGTTGCTTCGTTTTCTGTGATGGTCCCGCCACTTATTGAATTACTTGTATTGTTTGTGTATATGCCGCCACCACATCCAGCTTTATTGCCTTTTACCAGTCCACCAGTCATAGTAAAAGAACAATGTGAACTATTTATTCCGCCACCGATTCCGCTCGCTTCATTATAACTAATTTCTCCACCCTGAACTTCAAGAGAAGACCCGTTGTCGCCCAAAATACCAGCACCGTTAGCTTCCCCCTTATTGAGTGTAATTACGGCACCTTCTTTTATTACAAGTTCTCCTCCTGCATTTGCATACACACCTCGCTTGTTTTGAGAAATAAGGACACCGCTTTTTATAACAACTTTTGCATTCAGAATATAAGCACCATTTTTATTTCCGGTAATATAGGTACCACTTTCTAAAGTCAGGGTCTTTTTATCATAACTACTCTGCGTTTGATAAAAGATTCCGTCTTTTTCACTGTTACCAGTTATAGTAAGATTTTTTATAAATACAGGATATTTTGTATATAAGTAAAGTGTACTGTTTATATTAGGCGAGCCTTCAAGAGAACCGTCAATGGTATCTTTTGGATTTCCATTTTCGTCAAGTCCATTTAATCCTTGAATGGTTAGAGATTTTGCTGGAGCAAGATCAGTTTGTGCTCCAGGGACAGTTCCACTTACAAAAATGCGGTAGTCCTTTGTGCTATCATTTATATTCGAAATAATTTGGAAGGCTTTTGAAATTGTTTTAAGCGGAGCGTAAGGGCTTCCGTTTCCTGTGTCGTCGTTGGCAGCGCCCACACTGGTACTGCCCACATAAAATGTGGTTCGGGCAAACTGAGTTATGAGGGCAGAAGTAAGACTAAAGTCACCGCTCTCGTTTATTATTCCACTTCCATCACTTACCCAGCTGTTTGTGAGCATATTGTCAAAGACATTTATGGTCTGAACTGTTGAGTAGACAAGAATGTTATTTTCATTTTCATCATCTTTGTAAAAATAAATGCTCAGGTCATAAGTGCCCGATTTTATGGAATCCTTTACAATGGCAGGCTGCGTGCCAGGGATGACAGGCCAGCTTTCATTGCCACATTTTGCAGTTACAGAATTAACCGTTCCTGAGTCATAGCTGATATTTAAAGCCACATTTCCGCTTCCTTTCTGTGAAGGCTTTGGATAAAAAGTGTGGCTTACCACGGGATCTGCCGCTGATATAGTTACAGGATATGTTTCAGACATAACAGAAACATCATCTGCTCCTGCCGTGCCAGCAGAATTTGCTTTTTTAATGCCGGCTTCAATCTTCCAGTTTCCGTTTGTAAGTGACAGGGCAAAAGTCACGCCGTTTGTTGTAGTGAAGAGATTCGGGTTACTGAGGCTGTTTATATTGACAGTGTCGCTGCCGTCCGTCTGGGTGGCACTGGCATAATAGTAATAGTCGCTTCCGATGGTGAATGAAGGAAGGGCTGAGCGAGAGGCGACACTGTCACCGTCAGCATGACTCAAGTCCACAGGAAGGGCGCCTGTCACGCTGATTGTGCCGGTAAAGCCTACGCTACCAGTCTCACCGCCCCGTGCAGAAGAAGCCTCCCCCTGAGAGCCAAGCATATTAGAACAGGAAATTGCCAGTAAAGAAACAACGAGTAAAATGAATGACTTCACCCCGAGACTTGTCTGTACGGCAATATTACTTTTTCTGAAACTTTTCATATTCTCCCCTAATTATTTTAAGATAATGCAAATAAAAGGGATTTTCAAGTTCCATTACGCGCCAGTCTGAAGTAAGCCATTTTGAATCCCATCAACTTGAAGAATTCCTCTTTTTATTCTAAGTCCAGTATTTTTTTAGTTTTTCAGGGATTTCAATATTGATTTTTCTGATTCCAATTGCAATTGTCATGCCATTGCGGGCAGTTTTGGAAAGAATCAGTTCATCTGCTCCTGCGGCAAAAACAGCTCTCTCGCATACATTGTCAGTGCCTGTTATTTGGGATACAAAGACAGACTGAGAGACTTTCTGTGGGATTTCGTTTAATTTTTCAGCAGAAAATGTGACGAAGGGAACTTTCAGCGATTCAGAAAGTGAAATTATTGCCTTTTCGTCTTTTTTTAAGTCAATAGAAGCAATTTCAGCTATTGAACGAGAATCAATCCCGCTGACTTCAAGCATTTCCCTGACAAAATTTTTAAGTTCTTCTGTAGATTTTCCTTTTTTGCAGCCGATTCCAAGAATAACACATTTGGGAATCAGGGAAAGTATATCACTTTTGATATATGCAGAAACAGTAAACTGGGGGATATACGAAAGAGCAGACTCAGACCCAGGGTAACAGGATTCATTTAAGACATTTGCAGCAAATTCTCTGGCTTTTTCCATGTCGTTGATTGAAAGATTGTTTTGAGTGGCAAATTCATCGATAGCCGGAACATTGTTCACATCGCTGGCAGTGGTAAGAACGGCCTGAGCACCCAAAAGAGCAGCGATTTTTCGCGCAAGAGCATTTGCCCCACCGATATGACCTGAAAGAATCGGAATTACAAAACTGCCCATCTCGTCCATAACAAGCACGGCCGGATCAGTGATTTTGCTTTTGAGAAAGGGAGCTATAGCCCGCACGGCAATTCCAGCCGCTCCGATAAAAATAAGGGCATTCCCCTGCTGAAAGTAAAGCTGCACCCATTCAGAAAGAGGCTTATATATAGAAAGAAGTTCATTAGAATCCGATATTTTCCCTCCAAAAGCCAGGTTGACTTCTTCGCCAAGCAGAGATTTTAAGCGTGTTGAAAGAGAATATCCTTTTTGCGTAAATGAAATGATGAAATAATGCAATGACTTTACCACGACAAATCCAGTTCCAGTTTGCTGCCATTTTGCTTCAAAATCAGGACCCTTGTTTTTACATAATGATACAAGATAATTTCAAAATTTGCATTATTTTCTGAAAAATCTACATACTCGCCGCATCTGTCATTGTAATGCAGGACTCTCTGTCATTGCCGTGCTTGACTCCCTTGTCATTGCCCGGCTTGACCGCCACACATAATCAAGAATCTGCCAGGACATAACAGGCTGTAAACTTCCAGGTCTGTTTAAAGTTGGTGCAACGGATTTTTTCAACATCTAAAAACTGCGAACTATTTTTCTTCACAATAATTTAGAAGTGATTGGCGTACATTTTTCCAAAAATCAGGCAGTTCCAGAAAAAGGTAGGAACATTTTTCCCACTTAATTGTGTAGCCGTATGTATGACGGAAAAAGTGCCTGAATCCCATATATTCGGTAAGGCGTGGACGCAAGTCAGCCTTTATCGATAAGCTCGTCAATTTGTGAAATCTCGTAAGTGATTTTTGTTTTTAGGGCCTTATCCAATTTTTTTAAGTTCTCCTAAATCCTGCAAAATGGCGAAAAACTGTGGTTTTTCATCAAAATCAACCAAGTCAACAGTCTTATGCGTTACATCCTCTAAGGCAGAATGCACGGCAAAAAATTTTTGAGGGGCTAGTCCTTTTATACCGATGTCAATATCGGAATTTTCATTTGCACCGCCAGTTACATGAGAGCCAAAAAGATAGCACTCTGTACATCCTTCACGAGAAAGCAATCCCGAAATTGTGGCGGTCATTTCATTTGAAAGCATATTTTTGCCCTCCAATTTTTTATTATACCATAAAATGTCAAAATTCGCATTATTTTCTGAAAAATCTACACACTAAAAACAATGCCAGAAAAGTGGTCTTTTTTAGGGTGCACTCGCCGGCATGACATGTTTCGTCAGCATGACACATACCGTTCGCATGACAGCACTCATCTGCATAAGTTTTTTGTTGCCATACTATTCAAATTATTGTTGTAATCAGAACAAAAATATAGTATACTTTATCTGCACCCGTGACATGGGCGGATTGCCCCCGAACTCGACCGGCCGCACGGCTGGAATTCTTGTTTGGGAGGCTGCTATGTAGGGAGCGACGGCTGAAAGCCGCCAAAACTCACGAGGTGAGTTTTGAGCGAGTTTCCGAGCGGCTATGCCGCGATGGCGTAGTTTGTATGAAATTCTTGATTTGGCACTTCGTGTCATTCAGCTTGTCATCGACATTATTCAGCGCCTTCTCCGTAGACGGAAAAAAGGAAAGCGAGTAAAAAAATAGCCCACCCTGTCTGATCCACAGAGTGGGCGAAGTCTGACGGAAAAGTTAGACTTTAAACCAATTTGTGGGGCAAGACGCTTGTCGCGGGTGCTCCTTTCCTCTTACTATACCACATTCTATTAATTTGTCAACTGTCGCTTACCTGAAGCCTTGTCATTGCCCGGCTTGACCGGGCAATCTCACGCAGGGGATTATCGGGTCAAGCCCGATAATGACAGGGATTCCCGCGTCGAGCGCGGGAATGACACCATGCAGCGCGGGAATGACACACCTACTACGCAGAAGAAGACTCCCCCTGAGAGCCAAGCATGTTGGAGCAGGAAATTGCCAGTAAAGAAACAACGAGTAAAATGAATGACTTCACCCCGAGACTTGTCTGTACGGCAGTATTACTTTTTCCGAAACTTTTCATATTCTCCCCTAATTATTTTAAGATAATGCAAAAAGTTCGTCCAGCATTTCCTTTATTGAAGAAAAGCTCAATTCACATTTCTGTAAGTCAACTTCCCTTTCAGGATTTTGAATCACTGCGATTTTAAGCCCCAGCTTTTCGGCCGCCTGAATTTTCTCAAAGTAACCGCCTCTTGCTCCGCTTTCTTTTGTGAGAAGAATTTTTGCACCGCTTTGAGCAAAATGTTTTTCGTTTTCTTCCATCGAAAAAGGTCCTTTCATGGCGATAATCTGATTCTCTGGAATGTTACATTCAGCACAAATTTCAAGACTTTCTGCCAGAGGAAGAACCCTGACGAAAAGGCGTGACTTATCAGATATTTTTTGCGAAAGGACGGGAAGTTCCTTGCTGCCCGTGCTGACAAAAATCACGCCATCCTGCTCCTCAAGCCAGTCCGCAGCGGAAGAAATATCCGGGAATGAAGAAAAAGATTTTAAAGAACAGGAAGTTTCCCTGGCAAAACGGATATAGCGCTTTTTTGTAAGATTGCAGGCCTTCCTGATTTCTTTTGAAACTTCCGTGGCAAAGGGGTGCGTCGCATCAATGACGCAAAGATATTCTTTTTGGGAGAAAAGTTCCGCCATCTGGCAGCTGGAAAGCCGCCCCTGCAAGACCCTGAGATTTTCTGACTCCGAAAGCAGACTTGCACCATATTCAGTGGCAACGCTCACAGTACATAGGAAGCCCTTTTGTGCAAGGATTTCTGCAATTTCCCGGCCTTCACTTGTTCCCGCAAAGATGAAAACTTCACTTTTCAAATTCATAACCTCTGGGTGTAACAAGTTTCTTCCCCTGCGGCGTTTCAATCACTTTTGTCTGGGAATTGCCTATAAAAACCGTGGTGAACATATCAAGCTGGGCATTCTGCAATTCACTTAGAGTGCAGATTTGGCTTTCCTCACCTTCCCTGCCGATGTTTTTTGCCCAGCCACAAGGGCGGCTTGGAGGGAAATTTTTTAGAAGAATCTGACAAGCCTTAAAAAGATAATCCCTGCGCTTATGACTCATGGGATTGTAAAGGACGAGACAGAAATCCGCTAGAGAAGCCAATTCCAGCCTTTTTTCAATTTTTTCCCAAGGGGTCATTAAATCGCTCAGGCTGATAACAGAAAAATCATGAATCAGTGGGGCACCCAGCAGGGCCGAACCGCTTAGAGCCGCCGTAATTCCTGGTAATACTTTAATTTCGATGTTGTTAAATTCTTGTGATTCGGAGGCAATTTCGTAAATCAGCCCCGCCATCCCGTAAACACCGGCATCCCCTGAGCAAACGAAAACTACATTTTTACCTTTAGCAGCTTCTTCCAGGGCAAGCCGGCAGCGTTCTTCTTCCTTCCGCATGGGAGTAGAGAGAAATTCTTTGGCCGGAAAGCGAGATTTTACCAGTTGGATGTAAAGCTCATATCCTGCGATACAGTCACAATTTTTCAACGCTTCCGCACATTCTCCGGTCATAACTTCATATTTCCCAGGTCCAATGCCCGCGACTTGAAGAATTCCTCTTTTCATTCTAAGTCCTGTATCTTTTAAGTTCCCTTTACTGCAATTTCAGCTTAGGCCAATAGTTGCTGTCTGTTTCCCATTCTAAGTATAATACGCCAAGCATTTCCGTTTATTCTGTTATATTACAATTCACTAGAGTTTACTCTACTAGAGCGAACTCTAGTAGAGTAAGATAAAATTAAAAGTCCATCAAGCCCCACGTACAAAAGAGTCAGTTTTGTAATCAGTGACCTTTTCTTCATATATTCGTCTCCTTGCTGGCAGCAGCAACAATCTGCTGGTTTTTGCTTTTGGGTTTTTCAGGAATTGTGTATCTTAATTTTCCTTCTTCAATAAGAGGAATTATATAGTTCTTTATAAAATAGGCTGGATGCTTTTCGTCAAAACCAAACTCTTTCGCAAGCGTTTCTTTCGACCGGGGTTTCGTCAATTACAGTTGAGTGATTTACGAAAATTATAGCAAAAATTACGAAAATATACAATTTTACGAAAATAAATTACGAAAGAATTGTTAAACTGCATATATTCGTCTCCTTTTAGATGCCTGCCCACTGTCATTGCCCGGCTTGCCACCTTGTCATTGCCGTGCTTGACACGGCAATCTCATGCAGGGGGATTATCGGGTCAAGCCCGATAATGACAGGGATTCCCGCGTCGAGCGCGGGAATGACATGGTTGCCCGATAATGACACTCCCCTGTCATTGCCCGGCTTTCAGCTTAGGCCAGTGGTTGCTGTCTGTTTCCCATTCTAAGTATAAGTTGTCTGAGTTGTTGTAGTCTACCCAGGTATTTAGAGGATCGCATACTGTAAAATTGGCGGGATAGTTAAAGGAGTTAATCGTTCCGCCAACAGAACTAGAAACCGTTACGCTAACAGAAATAACAGCGTTATTCGAACCGGATTGAGTTGCTTTTATACATTCATTTGTCGTATCGCTCGTCGAGCCGCCAATTCCAAAGCTAGAACCTGCGCACCCCTCTCTATAATAACAGTAATCTACTGTGCTTTTGTTCCATTTAGTACCAAAAAGTGCCCCCACCTTACTTCCTGATGCTGCGCTTGGACTTAAAGAAACATTTCCTATATTTAGACAATTTTTGGCACATGCAATATTTCCTCCGCCAAGTTGTCCGGCAATTCCTCCGGCATAAACACTTACTCCCGTACCTGAGGCAGTTACAGAACCACTGTTGAAGCAGTTATCTATGTGGGGGGCTTTAGAAAGATCATTACCATCTCCAGATGCTACACCAACAATTCCTCCCGCATAGCGTTCTCTTGAAGTTATATCTCCTGAATTTTGTGAATTTCTGATTGTACAACTAGTATCTATAAAAGATGTAATTCCACCTGCACCAAGACCTGTGACACTTCCTGTATTTGTGCAAGAGTCTATAATTCCACCATTTTGAATAGGACCTGTAATGCCACCGGCACCTTTTAGACTAATACCTACACTTTGATCCGTCACATACATACTAATAACTCTTCCATTGTTCACACAGCCTTTTATTGTTGCGTTATTTACATATGCAACAATGCCTGCACAATATTGTTCAGAGCTTGTTACCGTTGCCGAGCTTTCACAGTTTTCTATAAGTGCAGAAGCACCGTTGGCCTCTTTTGCAATGCCGGCTACATGTGTGCTTCCGGCAACTTTAAGGTTCTTTACGGTACCCCCTACAGTTCCAAAAACAGCATCAGCAATTGCCTCCGTAGCGAATGTAACAGTCTTTTCATTTCCATCAAAAGTTCCTCTAAATGCAGTTTCATTTCCAATAGGAGTCCAGACCGTGCCAATTGTAATGTCTGCGCCCAGCTTTAATGTAACGCCAGTAAAATCGTAATCGTTGTTTGAAAACTCAACAAGTTTTTTAATATCAGAAGAATCTGCGACTGCATAGGTTTTACCGCTTACCATGTCGCTGGAAGAAGAAGGCAAAATCAATCCTTCAAGCAGTTTTCCTTCAGAATCCAACGAATAATCCTTGCGGCCGTCATTCAAGGAGACATATTGCGGCACCTTAAATTTTCCAACCTCGTTTGCAAGAATAACGCCACTTTCTGCTATAAGAAGCGGATTTCCATTGCTGTAGTAGTTATTATGCAGATTAAGCATAATCTGGTCGCTCGCGCTGTGTTTTGCAAGGGAAGAGGAAATTTTAATCTTAGCCCAACCATTACACATATGAATGTCATTTTTCTTTTCGCCGTATGGAATGTATGCGTCAGCTCCTATTTTAAAATCACAATACTCATCGGCTGCATTAGCTTGCACGTAAACGGCTCCACCAAAACCCGTTGATGTTGCCGTGTTATTTTCGATTGTTCCTCCTGTCATTTCAAAACTGCTGTTATACAAAATGTAAACGCCCGCTCCATAAGTAATGTTTCTATTGTTTTTGATTACAGCATCGCCACTCATGCTAAAACTGCCGTTGCTTCCATAAACATAAATACCGCCGCCAGCAGAGTAATTATTATCTCCTTCATTTCCTTCGATTGTTCCGCCTGTCATAGCTACAGCGCTTTCTGTGCAGACGCCCGCTCCATAATGAGCGTAATTATTGGAAACATTTCCGCTGGCAATGTAAATTTGTCCCTTGTTGTAAATTCCGCCACCGAAAGCTGTTGAACTAGTTGCGTTTGCATTGTAGTTTCCGCACACGCCGCCAGTAAGTGGAGCTGATTTATTATCGCTTTCGCTTGTCCATGAGCTGTAGCCAAGGTAAAGGGATCCTTGATTGTAGATTCCGGCTCCACTTTTTGTCGCCTTGTTTCCTTTAGAAGTTGATGTCGCCACAGTGTCTGTTTTCTTTCCTACCATGGCGCTTCCATAAAGATAAAGTTTTCCAAGGTTGTAAATGCCTCCGCCAGAAACCGCTGTGTTGCCGGTTACTAAAACTCCATCACCAAGCAAAACATTTGTACCAGTATCAATATATATTCCACCACCATTTCCACCGATATTTCCTCCGGTAATCTTGAGATTTGTTATTGTCACAGGAACTTTCGACTTTATGTTAAGTGGTCTAGTTACGCTATTTCCGCTAGTTCCATTAAGAGAGTCTTTTGGCTCTCCGTTTGTGTCCAGTCCGTTGTAGCCCTGAATCGTAATTGAGTTTGCCTTGCCGTTTACCCCTTCCGAAATCTCCTGCGCTCCTGTCACAGTTCCACTTACATAAATCCTGTAGTCTTTTAATCTGTTGCCTGTAGCCGCAATGACTTCCGCCACCTTTGTGACTGTGGCAAATGGAGCGTAGGGGCTTCCGTTTCCTGTGATGTCGCTGGCAGCGCCCACACTGGTACTGCCTACATAAAATGTGGTGCGGGCAAACTGGCTCACAAGGTCGGCAGTAAGATTAAAGTCGCCAGTGCCGCTTATCAATCCGCTTCCGTCACTTACCCAGGTGTTTGTGAGCATATTGTCAAAGACATTTATGGTCTGAACTGTTGAGTAGACAAGAATGTTATTTTCATTTTCATCATCTTTGTAAAAATAAATGCTCAGGTCATAAGTGCCCGATTTTATGGAATCCTTTACAATGGCAGGCTGCGTGCCAGGGATGACAGGCCAGCTTTCATTGCCACATTTTGCAGTTACAGAATTAACCGTTCCTGAGTCATAGCTGATATTTAAAGCCACATTTCCGCTTCCTTTCTGTGAAGGCTTTGGATAAAAAGTGTGGCTTACCACGGGATCTGCCGCTGATATAGTTACAGGATATGTTTCAGACATAACAGAAACATCGTCCGCTCTTGCTATGCCAGTAGAATTTGCTTTTTTAATGCCGGCCTCAATATTCCAGCTTCCGTTTGTAAGTGTCAGGGCAAAAGTCACGCCGTTTGTTGTAGTGAAGGAAGTTGAGTTACTGAGGTTGTTTATATTGGAAGCTTCGCTGCCGTCCGTCTTGGTAGCGGTGACATAGTAGTAAGAGTCGATTCCGATGTTGTATGAAGGAAGGGCTGAGCGGGAGGCGACACTGTCATTCCGTGCTGAAGTATTGTCATTCCGTGCTTGACACGGAATCTCCTGTGCAAGAGATGCCGAATCAAGTTCGGCATGACGGCTCTCGTTAAGGCTTGAAGGAAGAGCACCGGTTACGCAAATGGAGCCGTTAAAAACCACGCTGCCAGTCTCACAGCCCCTCGCGGAAGCAGACTCCCCCTGAGAAGCCAGCATGTTGGAGCAAGAGATAAAGAGCATAAATCCCGAACATAAAAGAGTTAGTTTTGTAATCAGTGCCTTTTTGTTCATAAATCTGTCTCCTCGCTTTATATCTTAATCACTGCTTGAATGTCGGCTTGCCATCACTTCCTAAAACCCACGTCTTATACACGGGATCAGGATTATTTGTAACATATTGATTAAGTTCGCCAAGAAGACTAGCATAAGCCCCTGCTTGAAAAGGTCCTGTCTTTTCTGAGGAATCACTAGTAGTGCCGCCAATACCGCGCTCACAACTTCCAAACAAATAATAGTTGTTTTCGATTTCTTGCAGGCCGCTTCCGCCGGTTTCTTGTTGCCCAATAACCCCCCCCACACTTGGACGAATCACTTGACGCCGTTACAGTACCAGTGTTGTAGCAATTCTTTACAACCGCATTATAGCCTTGGCTTGATGATGTATCTGTTTCCCCAGCGATTCCTCCGCTATATTTTTTTGCGGTAACGACTCCTGTGTTATAGCAATTCTCTATGCCCGTATGCTTAGTCTTCCAACAGGAAACACTGCCTGCTATTCCACCTGTAGGACCACCAGAACTACTAGTATTTGTAACTGTTCCTCTATTTACACAGTTTACAATACGACAGAAAGTATCACCCACTATTCCTCCAACTTGAGAAGACCCTGTAATATTTCCTGTGTTCTCGCATCCTGTAATCAAAGTATTTTGATTAGATGCATACCCTGTTATTCCGCCAGCATAGTTAGACCCTGTAATATTTCCAGAGTTTTTGCAATTTTCTACAACAGCGTCATCAAAAAGACTTGCTGCAATTCCACTTGCTCTTGAGCCGGTGACATTTACACGGCTTTCGCAGTTTTCAATTCTTCCATATACCATACCTGCAATTCCAGCACATGTAGAAGTTCCTTCTAGAATCAGGTTTTTAACAACACCTGTTTCACCTATGTTCCCAAAAAAAGCGGGAGAAGTTGTACTCTGACCAGTAGTATCCAAACCAGAAATTGTGTGTCCTCCTCCATCAAATGTCCCTTTAAATTTATATTCATTACCGTTATAGTTTCTTCCAATCGGAACAGAAAAAGCTTCCGTAAGAGTTATATCCTCAGTAAGCGTAATAATAACATTGGCAAGAGTCTTGCTATTATTCGATACCCAATTTGCAAGTGTTTTAAGCTCTTCTTCAGTACTCAAAATGTATTCGCCTGAAGTCGGAGCTGATGAAAGCGAAGCTATAGACACAGCTTTTTTTACCGTATAGTTAATGCCCGTATCCTTTGTCACTCCAAGGAAGGTAGAAGTTATTCTAAGAGTGTAAGTTTCTTCATAAGCGACTGCCGGTATTGTGACTGCGATTTTACCAGTTTCTGAAGCAGAGTTTACGGTACAGTCAGAGACTTTTGTTGCTCCGTTATACAGGGCGGCGGCAAATGTTACCTTGTCGTCGTCGCCGGCGGCCTTTGTTTTATAGAATTCGTCAATGTAAAATTTATTATCTTTGTAGTAAAGTTGTGTCGACGTTCCGCCGCTTTCTTTTCGCGAGCCGCTTACAGCTATGGAAATAGTTTTTTCGGTATCCGGATAAACGCTGACAGAAGAAGCGGTCAGGTTTACGGTGTAATCCAGCGCCGTGTACATTCCGCCGCCAGAAACTGCAAAGGCCGCTTCGCCACCATTGCTCAAAGTAATACTGTAGTCGTTTTCTGCAATAAAGATGTCGCCAGGCAGGGCCGTATTATGGGTACGGTAACCAGATGTAAAGCTGACGGGATTGTTTATTGCAGGAACGGAGCTACTCTCCATGTTAATGCCTATTTTGCTTCCGCTGATGTCACTTTGTACATACAAAAGTTTATTCGAGCACGAGTAAATGTTGCTTTTTGTTCCGTCAGAAAGCACATTTTCGTAAATTTGATTTTTGCCTTTGAGTACTAGCATGCTGCCATTATGGTAAATGCCCGCACCCAATGGAGCGGGGGTTATCTCGTCATTAAAAGTACATCCGCTTATGGTAACATTTTCAAGAACAAGGTATCCTGTATTATTGTTATAAATACCTGAACCTTGGTTAACAGCCCAGCTTGCAGTAAAACCTGTAAGACAGTCTTTTATGCTTACATTTTTGAGGGTTGCAGTTCCTGTATTTGTTATGCCACCGCCCGTACTGCTGGATTTACCACGCAATATAGAACAATCCTGCATGAAAAGAGTTCCTTCGTTATATACAGCACCATAACTAGAGCCTTTAACATCTGTAAACTCACAATCATAGCAGTTTGCGCTTGCGCCGCTCGATATATTCAAGGCTCCCGCGCCGCCAGTACTGCTTCCGCTTCCAACATTTTTAACGGTAACATTACGAAGCTCAAGGCTTCCGCCGCTTATCCATATACTTGCGCCCACATTGCCCTTGTTGTCATGTACGGAAGAATTTTTATAAATAACATTTCCGCCTGAAACATTCAGGGCTTTTGCTTCGGCGCTGTTATTAGTAAGATTCGTAACATTTATTCCGTCAATTGTCACCGTTCCCCCGGCAACATTTATAGCGTATCGTTTTAGATTGCTGTTATAAGTAAAGTCTATTGTCCTTCTTCCGCCGTAGCCTGTGATGTTTACAGTTGCGCTATCAAGACCTGTTATATTTGCAAAAGAATTGTTGTTTGCATCCCAGCCAAAATCGGCCGGAACAGTAAGATCTGTCATTACATAAATGTTACAGACACCATCATTTTCATAATCACTGTCCTCAATACCTTTTTTGAATGAATTAATGGCATACTGAATCGTTCTGTAAGGCTCGCCCTTTGAGCCTGATGCCGATTCAGAGTTCACACCGCTTTCGCTTACATAATAAACCGCCGGCTTCTTTATCTTTACATCGCTTACACTTTTACTATCGCTCGAAATGTAATAATCCTTGCTGGCTGAGGCGCTTATAGTATAGGTTCCCTTTTGAAGGTTTATAGATGCGCTTTCATATGAACTTCCTGTTAATGTTGATGAAGTTCCGCCCATAAATACAAGCGCGCCGTTCGTTTCGGTAATCGTATAATTAATTGTGACGCTTCCGCTTGACTTTCCATCAGTACAGAGTCCGTCATGGTTTATCTTCACCGTGTATTGGAATGTTTCTTCATCTGCAGGATAAGCAGTACCGGCTGATACGCTGAATTTCGGCGAATTAAGCTGGCTTGCCTTGTTTGAGATTACGAATGAGTTTGAAAGTCCGTCATCATCTTCGATTGTAAAAACAGCTGTCTTGGTGTCCGTGGTAATTGGCCAGTCCGTTTTATAATAAAGCGTTTTGTAACCTTGGGGGCATTTTGAAGATTCAAATTTAAATGCCGAAGAATCGTCTGTAAGCGGGTACACTGTTGGTTCGGTGTCAGAAAAAGTCGTGTCCTGGTCAGAAATATTCCAGCCGGTTTCATCTTTAGTAGCACTCTTATAAATCAAGCCTTGCTTTGTGTATTTTTTTTCGCCGTTTACATAAATTACATGGGTATCTTGTGTATGAAGAGCCATGCTGCTGTCGTTAAAATTGGGCATAAAAAAGCAGACTATGTATTTTGCGTCATCACCTTCACTTGAACGCTGAAAAGCCGCCCCCAGAACGGAAGGAGGAGCGGTGTTGGCATGAAGGGTAATAGGAAAACTCGCAAACTGGCGGCCACTCTTCGGTTCTGTAAGGGTAATGGAACCAGAAATGTTTTTTCCACCTATGTTGCCAGCATCCACTAAATTAAGAAAGCTGCTGTTAAATGTGAGTGTTCCGCCATTTTTGTCAGAATTCTGAATGAAAGTATAGCCATTACTTGATTCAGACTTAACGGAAGTTTCAGCAAAATTGAAATCAAAAGTCAAAGTATATTTTTGAGGATTTCGCATGTAGAAGGAGATAATTCCATCCCTGGAAGATGGAATACAAAGGATTCCGCTCGGGTTTTCCGTTCCAGAAGGAAGGGCCACTCTTTCGATGGCGGAATTTTCGGTATATTCCTTGAAAAAGTTGTTTACGGGGTCATTAAATGAAGGCTCCAGAAGTGTTCCAAAATCACAGGAAACAAAAAAAAGTGCAGAAAAAAGAAAGATTATGCCTGTAAAGAGATTTAATCTGCTTTTCATCTTTTACCTCCTAGAACTGCCATCCTATGCCTAAAGACGGAAGCAGGGTTCCCAACATCATGTCGTTATTCATCGTAAAGACATAGTCTAGGCCTATTTCTGAATATATTCGTTTATTTATGTAGATTTGAGTGCTGAGTCCCGCGTCAAAAGAAAGAGAAAGTGTGTTCAAAGGTGTTGAATTAATATCATTCGGGAAGTGGAAGATAATATTGTTAAAATAAGCAAGACCCGCTCCGCCGTGAAACTCAAAAATAACTCGTCTGCGGAATGCCGGGAGCTGATAGACTAAAAGGGCATGAGCCATTCCAAGGTTGCCGTCTATGTTGTAACCGTCTTCCTGTTTATAGAGACGGCTGTAGTTTCCCCGCAAACCGATTCCGATATAGCCCCAGCTGTGTTTAAAGGGCATGAAGACAACTTTTGCCTGAGCGCTCATCGGGAGAACCCTTGAAAGATAAGTCGGGAAAGTGTCGTCGTGCAGAACAATCGGACAGGTATATCCCCCCGAAACATCAAGGTCCATCCATTTTTTGAATTTAACGGTAAATTCTGAGTCTGAATTTTCATCAGAGTGAAGTCCCGAAGCATCCTGAGCGAAAAAGTGATAGTTTCCGACATCAAGTTTGCGCATATCAAATCGGAAGGTAATGCTTTTGTTGTTTTCTGCGTGCTCAAGCACTTCATCTGCCCTGACTTTGCGGCGGCCGTCTTTCAAATAGTAATCAGTAAGTGTGAGCTCGTTGCCTGTTTTGGCCGGTTCAAAAAGATTCCGTCCCTCAATTTTGATGATTCCGTCATTATCCAAATCGTCGAGATAAACAGTACTTCGCATATAAAGCGGATAGCTAACGCTTTTGATTTCAGGGCGATAGGCCTGGCGAACGACAAATTCATCCATGCTGGTCATGTCATCTTCGATTAAACCAAGAATATTGAAGACTTTGATTTCTGAGCGGTAGTGACCTGGAGGAAGAACCGGGTCAATGTGAATCAGGCAGGCCTGTGTTTCTTCTTCCGTTGTGGCATGGAAATAAACAGGCTTTGAGCTGCCGTCATCATTCAAGCGTTCAATTATGATTTCATACTTTGAAACATCACCAGCACTCACCCATGAAAAAGGCTGACGAATTTCGTTTGCCGCGGCGTTTTCATTCTGCGTGTCAGAAAGAGAAGCAGCAGAATCACTTTCGGCCATGTGTAAATTATCACCCAGCCCCTGTTTCTGAGCCTGGGCAGAAAATTCAAAACAAAATGCAAGTGACAGAATCATCAAAAGAAAGAACTTACTGCGCATAAAGTTCCCCCTTCTTCTGTCGTTTACCGCCACCTGCGTTTATTGTATAGTCAATCGTAAAAGTATTTCTTGCAGGGATTCCGTCAATAAGAATTTCTTTTTTATCCTCTGCCAGCTGTACGGCCTTGACCGTCCATGTAAAATCTCCCTTAGCAAGTTTTGACAAATCTGTATATTTAAATGATGTTGCATTTGCGTCAGAGATAATCTCTCGGTGCATGACGGTCTTTTTCCTGAGAATTTCAAGAATATAACCCTGGGCGCGAGGAACCGTCTTCCACTCAAAGACAATGTAGGGGCTCTGCCTCAAATAGGCTGCATTAAAGACAGAAGTAGTTGCCGTGCGTGCATTTTCTGGAGCCGGGAATGGCGGAATTTCTTCTACCGTGAATGAGTATTTTTGAGTTGCAGAAATATCAAGCTCATCGTAAGTGAGTGCATTAACCGTCCATTCGTAAGTTCCCGAACTAAGCGGGGGGAGCTTCTGGCTGTAAGAAGTCTGATTAAAGACCTTTTCGCTGGCTTCAATTCCGCTCTTTTTGCTAAGGACCAGCTGAGCCTTTGAATAATTTTCTCTGGAGGCCCACCGCAAGACCGGAGGATTTTCAATTGCTTCCCAGCCGCCGATTTTTGTGCCGTTTTTGGGCGACGAAAGGGTGACCGGGCGGATTTTTCTCAGCTGGAATTCTGACTCTGAAAGCATACTGCTTCTTCGTGAAGAAGTTTCTGTTTCATACAGATAAGACTGAATTTCCCAGCGATAGCGGCCTTCCTCAAATTTTTCTACATCAACAAAGACTTCGCTGCCCGTAATGAAATTTTCATCGTAAACAGGTTTTTCACTTTCACCGCGATAGATTTTAATTCTGTAATAACCTGCATTTTCTGGATCGTTCCAGACGAATTTGCAGGGTTCTGTTGGCCGGGCAACTGCCTTTTTAGAAACGGACGGCTCAAGAATTTTTGGTGCAGGGATTTCGCCCACTACAGTAAGATGTTTTGGCGGAGTCGCCCTTGAGAAATTTTCGTCCTTTGTGGTGACTCTCCAGTAATATTCACCGTAATCAAGATTCGCTCCAGAAAAAGAATTGCCAGCAGTTTCTGAATCAAAGACTATATTTTTAAATTCTTTGTCAGTGGCAAGCTGAATATACTGCATAAGTTCAAGATTTGTTTTCCATGTAAAGCGGGTATCGCTCAAAAGCGGCTTCCAAATTGAGTATCCTTCTGGCGGAAAGATTGTCCTTTGCTCGATTTCACCGGTGACAGCATAGAATGAGCGGATTTCTGAACGGGGCGAAACATTTCCCTCGCTGTCGATTTGAGTTACTGCCCAGAAATATTCGCCGTCACGAAGATTCTTAAGATCGGAAGATGAAAGAGGAATATAGTTTTCGCCTGTCTCCCGTGAAATAATCGGATTTGAAAGATTCTGATTTCTTGAAACAAGAATTCTGTATGTGACAGACTCTTCGTCCATACGCCATGAAAGATTTTCGTTGTGTTTTGTTTTATCAACAAAAGCAGCATTTATAGGACTTACAAGAACAGGCGCGGTAAGCTCACCCTGGCGCTCAATTCTAAATGAGCCAATTTTTGAAGGATTTGCCAGCCCCACACGATTGATAATATAAAATGGCGTAATCTGATAATAATAAATGCCTTGAGGCAAAGTCGATATTATAATAGAAGAACTTGAAGAACGTTGCTCAATGATAGGATTCTTCATGTCTGGACTTTTAGAAACCGCAAAGCTGTACGCCGTAGCCGCTTCACTCTCCCTCCATATAAAGCGGACTGACGGTGACTGCTTGCGATAGGTATAGGAAAAATTCTCGACGGGAACAACAAGCTCAGGTTTTAATGACTGAATTATTTGAAATTTTCCCGAAGAGAATTGATTTCCCCTACCCTGTGACATCTCTCCCCCGATGTCTGAAACTCGCCAGTAATAGATTCCTTTCGGAAGCGATACTGAAATTTCATTTATGCCTGATGCGTTTATGTTTTGAATAATCGTGTTAAATTCTTTGTCTTTTGCAATTTGAAGGGCTAAATCGCTCTTGGGCAGACTTCCCTTCCATGCAAAATTAACTGTGTATAAATCCTCTGTGTAATAGAGAAATTTTTGATTTCTGACAGGTGAAAGCATTGTAAATGCTGCCTCGGAGGTCTGACCTTCATCGCTGACAAGGATAGATTCACCCGCTCTGACAGATTCCCCGGAAGCCAGTTCTGCATTTCCTCTTTGAAGTGAAAATGCCACGCTATTGTCGTCTTTTTTTTCGGCTGAAAGCGATGAACCAGCCTTTACTGAAACCTGAACCTTCTCGCTGGTGAGTAAAAGACCTTTGCCATCTGCAGAAGAATCTACACTTGCGCTACCCTGCTCCAAATCTGCACCGAGAGTACCGTCGCCGTGCAGAAAAACCTGAGCCATTGTATTTTCGGCCAAATCAAGTGTTGTGCCGTCAGTGAACCAGACCGTCGCCTCAGACAAATCTGCCGTGTGAATCATGTCGCCGTTGTATACCGGAGAATTTTGCCGTAACCTGTCCCATACAACCCGCTCAAGAAATTTTCGCTCGGCCGTTTTGTATTTAAAAGTGATGGTTGCAATAGGCTCTTCCCCCAGCTTTGAAAGCGCACGAAAAAAATTCGTATGGAAAAGATAATAGCTGAAAGACGCACACAAGAGACAAATAATAACTGATATCCTGAACGGAATGGCTAAATCATTTCTTAACCTGAATTTTATTCTCTTCTTCATTCAAGTTCACCGATTCAAATTCTGGGATTGGGATACCCAGGAGATTTCGCATTTCGTTCAGAGTTTTTGGACCGTGCTTGCCGACGGCTCGGGCACAATCTTCATCAAGTTTAAAGTTTTTATCTGCTGTTTTGAAAAAGGCTTCGATGTCAAACTGCGGCATATTGACTACGCCGTAGAAGTGCTGAGCGCCCTTTCCTTTTACTTCAAATTCTACAGGAATCTGCTCAACGACAAGTTCATTAACTTCGTTCTCTTTTGAGAGTGTAAAGTTGTTTTCCTCGCAGCGGATAAAATCCTTTTTCAAGAGATTGTAAGTGTCCTGAGTGATAAGGATATCTGTGCCACAAGGCTTGTTTGAGCTTTCGGTTCGGCTTGCAAAGTTTACGCTGTCGCCGATGGCAGTGTATTCCATTTTGTCTTCGCTACCCATGATACCGCAGGTAGCACGACCTGTATTGATACCGCAACCAATTCTGATGTGGGGCTTGTATTTTGCCTTTGCCTCGTGTTCGTGGGCCTTTGTAAAGGCTTCTGCATCCTTGTTGTACTGCATGAGGGCATAGCGCATTGCAATTGTTCCGCGGATTGCACTCACTGCATCCGACATAACATGCTGGGCATGAACCTTTTCAAGTTCCTTCTTTTTGGGATCGCTGTCAGGAAGATTTTCAAAATCAAGGCTGTCATCCCGCAAGATTCCCCATACAGCCATGATTGCGTCTCCCTCGAATTTATCGATTGTACCGCCGGAAATTGTAACACAGTTGACCATGCGGCTCATGTAGTCATTCAAGAAGCCGATGATTTCCCGCGGGCTTTCCTCACCGAAGCGGTTTTTAAATCCGTCAGAAATTGCCGTAAAACCTCGGATATCTGAGAAGAAAATCGTAACATCCTTCAAGTGAGGCTCAAAGTCGATTTCCTTTCGGGCGATGGCCTTTGCAACTCCCCGGTTTGTAAATCGTGCAAATGTGTTAAGGAATTCCTGTTCGTCCTGAGTAGACTTGTTAAGGATACCGATTTCGTCCCGGCGGCGGGTGTTAAGCGTAGAAATAATAGCAGTGTTGAAGTTACCTTTCTGGATTTCTTCGGCAGCAGCAGTAAGGCGACGCAAGTGCCGTGAAATTGCAAAGCGACTGAATGTAAGAATGAAGACAATCGAAATGAAAAAGACGATTGCCATGAGGTAGATGTTATTCTGCCTTGTGGTGCGGACACCTTCAAGAACTGTGCTCAGTGCAACCGATGTAAAAATGCTGATATCTGCGATGCCGAGTTTCTGATAGGCTCCGATAAACTTTGCAGGCTTTCCATTTTCGTTTACATAATCGAACATAACCTGACGGCTTTCTTCGTTATTCTGGTTTGCATCCCGCATCAGTCTGACGAGGGGATGATTTTTCATGCTCTGGCCGGAAAGGATGCGGTCATTCTCCGGGTGGCACAAAAGCTCATCGCTGTCGTTAATCATAAATGTTTCATTTGTTGCGCCTGTTCCCAAAATGGATGAAATGTCTTCTAGGCTGAAAAGAATGAGACAGCACTGCTCAAGACCGCTCTCACGATAAGGAAGGAGAAGGGCAAGCATTGCATTTCTGAAGAAAGGAGATGCATTCAGCGCAATAGTTTCACCTTTGCATGAGCGCAAAAGCTGTTTGTCGATTTGCGAAAGTAATGAATCCGAAGCATTAAGGTCGATTTCGTTTGAAGTGTAGAAACGGTTGTTTTTTAAGCGAGTATGGATGACCAGATTTTTTGTAAACTGATATTGGGTAAGGACAATTATTTCAGCTACATTCTGATTACGTTCAAAGAAGAATCCTTCCGCCTGTTTTGCAAGGGCAGAACTTTTGCCACCGCTCGCCGCATTGATTAAATCCAAAAGCTGGAGTACATTTGACCGTACAGAGTTAAGTTCACCCTGCACAGTGGAAGCGGATCGCGTGTTTATCGTAAGATTGTTTTCTTCGGCAGTAACACGAACATCTCTTGAGACAAAATAACTGTTGAGGAATGTAACCGTACCAAGCGAGATTAGCACGATACACCCGATGATGATGGCAAGCTTAACTCCCAAAGGGAATTGCCGTACTTTATTCACTTCACTTTTTTTCATAGTTTTCGCAACTCTATAATTATAACCCGTTAAAAAAAAAAATCCACTCCCCATTTTGGGTAGTTTTAACTAGAAAATCACTTAAAATTCTCTTATAATAATAATATGAGTCAAAGTGAAAATTCTTACATTCAGCCAAAAGCTGCCTGGGAAAAACTTTCTAAAGCCATGCTGAATTCTACCCCAGTCTACATAACGGGTATGTCCAGTTACGGAAAAACCGAACTGATTCAGCGTTTTCTCCATGGAAAGACTTTCTTCTATTATACTACGCAATCCCCGGATTCCGATAAACTCGCTGACTTTGAAAAACACATTGACCTCAAGCGCAAAATCCCCCTACCCGTTGTTTTTGATGACACCCAATTTTATTCTGATGAAGAAAACCGGACTAAAGTTATATGGATTGCTTCTCGCAAGGATGTATGGCCGATTTTTATTTCCCGCTCAGAAATGCTCGACTGGCTCATTCCCTTCTGCACCAAACACGAAATCATTTCAATCGGCGAAAAAGAACTTGCCCTAGACGATGCCCAGCTAAACGATTTTTTTATTTCTGAAGGGATTCACCTGTCGCTACCCGTAATCCGTAACCTGCAGAATTTTATCGACGGTAACCCCTATGCCATGCGCCTTGCAGCCAGAACACTGCACGAAAATCCTGATACCAGCACACTCATTTCCCGCCTCTCAGAAATTTTCTCTCAGTTCATGCAGTACAATGTCACTAAGTTCTGGAGCGAGAATTTACGAAATTTTTTCATAAAGATATCGGTGGTTGATTCCTTTAACGAAGAACTTGCAATCGCCATAACTCAGGATTCCAATGCCCGCAAAATTATAAATCAAGCCCGCAATATCGGGAATTTTCTCATCAAGGAGGGAGATTCCTACAAAATCCGGCCAATTCCCCTTGCAGGCTGGCGCAATCAGGCAAATAAGCTTTTGAGCAACGAGGAAGTGGCCGTATTACGACAGAGGGTAGCCCTATATTACGAAAAAGAAGATGAACTTGAAAAAGCCATTTCCCTTTATTCAGAAAACGGAGACATTGAAGGCGTAAAAAACATTCTGATGAAAAATTCGGCACAAAACCCCAGCAACGGTCATTATGCCGGTCTTACAAAATACTATTTCACTCTCAGCGACAAAGAAATCGAAAATTCAGTCATTTTGATGAGCGGCATGAGCATGACCTGTTCAATGTGTTTCAAAATCGAAGAAAGCGAAAAATGGTACAACAAAATCAAGGAATGCGAGTCCAGCCTTAAAGGTGCCGAAAAAAACGAAGCCCGTCGCAGAATTGCCTATCTCGACATAGCCCTCCCTCACCGGGGAAGTGGCAGTGTATTAAAAATCATGAAAAGTATGGGAACCCTCATCAGTACAAAAGGACTCGAACTCCCGGAATTCAGCGTCACAAGTAATCTTCCTTCCATAATGAACGGCGGAAAAGATTTCTGCAACTGGTCGCTGAAAGACCGGGCTATCGCAAGAAAATACGGTTCCCTTCTGTCCAAAATTTTGGGACACAATGGAAAATGTCTGGTAAATCTTGCCCTGGCCGAAAGTTTTTACGAAAAAAATGAAAATGATCCTGAAATGCTTTCTTTTTTGAGTAAAGGCCAGCTTGAAGCCGAACTTGAAGGCAATATCGAAATGGAATTTGTCGCAGCCGGGCTTCTGATTCGCTTTTATCTTTCAAGCGGGCAGACAGAAACCGCAGAACTTCAGTACACTTCTTTTGAAAGAGCCTGTGCCGAACAAAAAGCCTTCAAACTCTACCCGAATTTGCGCGCCCTTCGCTGCCGCATGGATTTACTTTCTGCCAACAAAAATGCCATACAGGTCTGGCTTGAAAAATATGCTCCCGATGAAAAAACAGAACTTATCGCACTCTTCCGTTATCAGTACCTTACAAAAATCCGCTGTTATATCAGCATGGGCAAGTTTATCGAAGCCTTTTCTCTGATTGAAAAAATGAGCTGGTATGCAAAGGTCTACGAAAGAACATATCTCGACATGGAATGTCAGCTTTTGCGGGCAATCGTACTTTTTAAGCAAAATGATAAAAAATGGCAGAAAGAAATAAAATCAGCCCTGGAAAAGACTCGGTACTTCTCGTTTTCAAGAATCATAAGTCAGGAGGGAAGTGCCATTCACCCCCTGCTAGCTGAACTGCAAAAGGACTACGAGCAGAAAGAAAAAGCCGCCAGAGAAAAAGCAAAAAGAGAAGGAAGGACTTTTACCGCGCCTCCGCAGACAGAAGAACAGAAATGGCTCAATCATGTTTCCCGCCTTGCCGAAAGGATGAGTCGCATTTATCCCGAATACTGCACACAAAATGTCAAAAATCACATCGAATTCTCCGAAAACGCCCTCACAATCCTTCATCTGCAGATGGAAGGGCTTTCAGCCACAAAAATTTCCGAAATTACGGGAATCAGCTTTGAAAATGTGCGCTACCACATCAAGCAAAATTACAAAAAGCTGGGAGCAAAAACAAAGAGCGAGGCAATCATCGCCGCAAAAGAAATAGGTCTGGAAGTGTAAGGCAGGCTTTTTACAGCGCGGTGAGCAAAGAGCCAGGATTATTCCCCGCTGACAGTAAAATAGCGACGGCAGAGAGATTGATAATCAATACAATTTTGAAACTGATCTTTTGCTGCACAGACAGCCCGGCTTTGATTCAGGGCATTTACTGCAAAGTTTTCTTCCGTGACTTCTTTATAGAATCTTCTTGCACATTTGAGGAATTCTTTTTCTGCCAGAGCCGCTTCCTCTTCCGTAATTGGCTTTACCCTGCTTCCTGGAGGCAGATAGTTTTCTCCACCAAGGAAAAATTTCAGTTCTGATTTTTTGATTGAACAAAAAACGGCCGCTGATACTTTAACCCGCTCACTTTCATTCTCATTGTGTTCAAGAAGATAGATATACATGGGCATCTGAAAATCAATAAAATTTTCGGCCTTTCCAGCATCCTCTTCCTTAACTTTAAGATTGCCAGGAATAGTTGAAGTTTTATAGTCGATAATTACGAATTTGCTCTGATTGGGACCTGAAAGAATGCAGTCAATTTTTCCGTCGAAATAATATCCCTTCATTGCCTCGCCATTTTCGTCCGTAGGAAGAGCCTTAAGTGATTTTTCGACAGCGTAGACAGAAAATCCCCGGAAGGTGGAGCAGATTTTTGCGATTGACTTTTCAAGAATTCTAAAAATTCCGTTTTCATCAGCATTTTCTTCATTTTCGATTTTATACTGGGAAGAAATGACTTTTATGGTAGTTGGACTTGCACAGAGTTTTTCTCCAGATTCACCGTACAGCTCCTTAAAGGCAGAATTCTTACTTTGAGAATCCACCGCCTCGTTTATCACGGAAACCAAAAGCTTTCGGTATTCAGGACCAAGTTTGCTTTCGTCATTTTCACTGGCCGCTAGAGACCATTTTTTGTTTTTGATGGAAGCAAAGAAAAGCTCCAGAATTTTATGATTCACCGTTCCCGTAATAAATTCATCGATAAGAAGCGCTTCATTGTCTGGCGGGTCAAGGCGAAGTACATTCTTAAAAAGCCAGCGGCGGGGACATTTGAAGTAATTTTTGAGTGTAGTCTGGGTGACTTTAATGCTCTCCCTTTTTAAATAAGACAGACGCTTTTGAATCAGGCTTGTGAGTTTTTCGTTTTTCTCAAACAGCCCTGAATCTTTTTTGTCCTGAGTATGAATCTTTTTCCATAAAGCAAGCCCCGATGCCTGCCGCGCATAGAGCCTGGTCGGGCGAGAAGAGGCAGACAAAAGCCAGTTTTTCTCTTCTGCGAAGGCATCTCTTCTCTCTTTGGGAGAAATATTTTCGTCAGTACGGGACATTTTTCCGTATACGAAACCATATTCTCCGTTGTAAGCATGACGGGAAGCCGTAAAATAGGCCTTTTCTTGAGCAGAATGCTGGTAGAGTTTTACAAAATCAAAGGAAGGGTCAGAATCAGAAAAGCCTATAGCAGGGTCAAATTCGCCCATCTTCATAAAAATCCGTCTTTTGTTTTCATTCATAAAGTCCAAAGGCTTAAAAGATTCAACTACAGAAAGAGAATCTTGAGTTGCATCGAGTACAACCTGCACATTGTAGGGAGCAAGAGCCGCACTCCGGTAAGGATAAACCTGAACTGACCTGTTTTCGCCCTGAGACAGATACTGCACAGTCGAAAGATGCGATACAAAAAATGAGAAAGGAGAAGCTACTGAATAATCAGGAAAATCACTTTCCAAATCCACAATTTCGTTTAAAGAAGAGATACAGCGGCTCAAAACATTGTTGCTCAGAGGAAGATTCTGGAAAGCTGCCATATCAAAGAACATCTCGCGGAAGGCTTCATAGGCAGAACGTATTTGTGCAAAAGTTTTAGCCTGCACCATTGGAAGAATCAAATCAACCAAATTACGGTAAAGACTCCTGATAAGCTCGTCCTTGTTGATGTCCTTACCATTATCGTCCTTTGGATTTTTAAAAGCCTCGTCCCAGACTGTAAGTGCCCTGCCATTTTCAAAAGTAAGACCGCCTGCACTACAGATACAATTGTTTATGCGACCGAAAAGAAGGAGATTGTCTATGGTTCCTTTGTTTTCCCAGGGAATATCCTCATTCAAAAGAAGATTTTTGAGGCTTTCATATGAAAAATGATTTTCGACACATTCCTGAATCTGACCAAAAAGTGAGCCCGCACCGTAAGAAGAAAGCGGACGGCTGTAGCGCATTGTATGAGGAATTTCATACAGCGAAAAAGAACGGTCAAGGTAAGAGCCGAAATTGTCCATATTGGGAACATTAACAGCCATATCGCTCCATTCAATACCCTTTTCATCGTGCATTTCCCTCAAAAAAAGAGTCACATCGCGAACTTCCTGACCAGAATTTTCAAAAAAGTAAGACTCATACTCCCCTTCACTTTCGGGAACGCTGACAAAATGAAGGCTCTTAATGCCGGAAAGCTTGAAACGGTACTGCTCCCAGTCTTCAAGGGTCTCCGGGCAAATCAAATAATATTCAAGGCCGTCTCCAGAAAAATCAGGCTCAATCCAGGCCGGATCAAAAAGAGAATGTTCCGATAGAAAGGCTTTGTACTCGTCATAAAGAATCTGAAAATCCCTGTCTTCATCATCGGTAAATCCTGATGACTTGTATTTTTCATAAAAGGATTTGAGATTTTCGTCATCAAAGGAAATTTCACCGGCAGAGGAAAGCTCGTCCGCCTGCCTGTCGCGGAGATTTTTCCACATTTGCAATGAAGGAAGCATTGAGGAAATCCAGTCGGCAAAAGATGAAGCCTCTGCGGCGTATTTTTGATTGATAAGATTTTTAAAGAAATGCTCTTTCGCATTTTTTTGGATTAAGTAAGCGGCAAAAATTTTTCGCATGAGGGAAGGCACGGTACGAAGATTCTCTGCCTTAGCGCGTATGCACTCGCCCTTGAATTTATCCCAGGCAAGAAACCTCTCCATGGCAACGGCTTTACAGTCTGTATTTTTAATGGCCCAGTCCGCCCACTTCTGACAGGCAACATCCGTCGGAAAAACGAATACGGAGTTCTGATTGGTAATCTGCTCTTTTAGAAGTTTCTGGACGGACTGCATTTTAAAATCCTTTGAGTCTAAGAATTCTCAAAACGCTTTCATTCAAGCGCTCTTCACTGATTCTACCAGATTTTACTGCTGAAATCATTCCCTCATAGGCTTCATTAAAATTTTGGGGCATAAGGAGGATGTCATTTCCTGCCTCAAAGGCAAGAACGCTGGCCTCGCCTGAACCGTAATTTTTCTCGATTGCGCCCATATCAAGGGCATCAGTTAAAACAAGACCGTCATAACCTAACTCACCCCTCAATTTTTCGCTGATTAATTTTTTTGAAAGGGATGCAGGATATTCTGAATCAACATCCATAAAAGTGACATGGGCCACCATCACACAATCTGCATTCTTGAAATTCTCAATAAAAGGAATCAGCTCGACTTTTTTTATCTCATCCCAGGTTTTTGTAACCGCTACATATTCGGCATGAGTATCGCCTTTTGTATCACCATGACCGGGGAAGTGCTTAATGCAACCTTTGACACCAGTTGAGTGCAAACCGCTTAAAAAAGCCGCGTCCATTTTAGAAACAAGATACGGGTCAGAACCAAAAGCACGCGCACCAATGACTATATTCTCTGGGTTAGTGTTTACATCTGCTACCGGGGCAAAATCCATATTGAAACCAAATGAATAAAGATAAGAACCGATTATCTGACCGGCTCCCCTTGCATTCTCAACATCTCCGCTTTTTCCAACCGCATCCATATTTGCAAATTTTGGAAGGAAAAATTCTTCATGTCGTGCAAGGCGGGCAACTCGGCCACCTTCTTCATCAATTGCAATAATTGGAGGAATCGGACTCACTTCTTTTAGCCCGGCCGTAAAATTCCGCAACTGTCTGGGATTTTCGATATGGCGGGCAAAAAGAATGAAGCCACCCACCGGATATTTTGCAAGATTCTTTACAAATTTTGACGAAACTTTATGAAGCGCCTTTTGATCCAGCTCCTCAGGAATAATTACAAAAAGCTGGGCAACTTTTTCTTCAAGGCTCATCTGGGAAAGAATTGTTTCGGCATCTCTTAAATCGTACTGTTTTTTTGATTCAGCAAGACCTGAAGTTGAGGAACAAGCAGAAATCAAGAAAAGGACACACGATACAAATACAAGTACAAAAAGATTTTTTCTCATTTTTCCCCAATTAAATTACATGCTTAGGTCAGGTAAAATTATTCCAGAAAGTCTTTGAGTTCTGCCAGAGCTTTTTTCATTACAAGTTTAGAATTGCTATAGCTCATTTTTAAGATTTCGGCAGCTTCTTTGAGGGTTTTGTTGTCATAGTAGACAAGCACGACAAGGGCACGCTCACGGTCTTCGAGACGCATAAGTGCCTGCCCTAGTTCCGTGAGCGTTTCTTCGGTGAGAATATTGTCAAGTGTTTCATCCTTGTAGGCAATCTCCTCGTCAAGCTCTGAATGCTGCTTTTTTGTGCGATAGAAATCAATCAGCGTATTGTGAGCGATTCTATAAATCAGCGTTGACGGAGAAGCCCTGCTCGAATCAAAATTCTCAGCGTTATCATAAAACTTAACGAAGACATTGGCGCACAAATCCTCGGCATCGTCTTCGTTCAAGCCTTTACTCCTTAAATAACAGAATACTTTTTTGTTGTATTCCTTATAAACCCTGTCCTTTTCCTGCTGTGTCACTGTTTTTCCTTAAATTTTTGAGTCCACAGCGGGAATTCGAGAGTTCTTCTTGATGTTCCCGCCATCAACGCCAGCCGCATTCACCATATCAAGTTCATCTTCTGAAAGCTCTTCAAATCCGCGAGCCTGTAAAGAATCGATATAGCTGTGGGCGCTTTGAATTGCAAATCCCATTGCGGAATTTCCTGCGAATTTCTGAAAATCGAACAATTGCTTTAATCGTGTGTCTTTCATAATTGTACCTCTCTATAGTTATTTTCGTTGTATTTATTTATACGAAGCTAAATACGAAAGGGCTAAAAAAATATAGCATTTTTTCAAAAAAAATGAAAGAATAGAATCATGAAAATATTGAACAGCCTTGTTTTATTAATTTTTTGTTCAACCTTCTGTTTCACACAAGAAAAAAATAAATTTTCACTTCAAAACGCAATTGATACGGCTCTCGAAAATAATTACGAAATTCAAAAACAAAGGTACGCACTGGCCTCTGCCCGCGCCCAGTACCGTCAGGCAAAAGGCACTCTGGACATTGAAGCGGGAGCGCAAGCTCAATACTCATACAAGCAAAATCCAGTTGACAAAGACGACCCTAATTACAAATACGGATATTCCTGGCTCTCCCCCATTGAATCAGGCATTTATTCAGACAATACGCTGAGTCAGCAGACTGGCGGAAGCATCTTCCTCAAAAAACTCTTCTGTTTCGGCCTTGAGACAAAACTTTCCTACACAGTCAAAAGAGCAAAAATCACTCCAGAATACACTTACAGCGATAAATATTCAGGCAAAAAATACGAAGGCGAAAATGCCCGAAATTCCGGCGAAATTGCCCTTGAGCTCAGCCTGCCTCTTTTCAAATCATTCAAGGATTCCCTGACAGGCCTTCAGCTTGAGGCGGCAAAAGATTACCTTGAGCAAATGGAATACGCGCTGAACGACACAATTTCAAGAACCATCTTAAGCGTCTCCACTCAGTATTGGAATTATCTTCTTTCATTCAAGAATTCCGAACAAGTGGAAATCATGCAACAACAACTAGAAGAGCGGAACGCAAACATGGACTCTCTTATCAGGGCTGGCGTTCGTTCCAAAAATGACATGCTGGCCCTTCAAGTCAATGTAAATGAAAACCGCCGAACACTCCAGAATGCAAAAATAAAATGCAATCAGGCAAAAATGGAGCTTCTGACAAGCCTCGGTATTCAGGACACGAATAACATCGGTGAGCCAGAAGATTTTTTTTCAGAGCTGGAACTAAAATCAATTGAAGTGCCCCTTCCAGAAAATTTAAACGAAGATTTTTTTGCAAAAATCGAAGAAAACCGCACTGACTTGAAGGCTTTAAAAAAGAAAGTTGATTCAGCGGCAAAAAAAGTGCACATGTCACAGGTAGATAAACGCCCTGACGCAAATCTCAATTTCGGAATAGGCGCAAGCGGGGCGTCTTATTCTGACAGCTTTGAAAAAACAGTTTCATCTGGCTTTACAAATATAAAAGGGGTGAACATAAACGGAACTCTCAGCGTAAGCGCAAAACTTGGGAATAATGCCAAAAAGGGAGTTTATGAGCAGGCTCAGGCAGAATATGAAATGGCTCTTACAGATTACAACAAAGTAAAAAACACCCTGGTCCTTCAAATTCAAAATGCAGCTGAAAAACTTGAGATTTACAAAAATCTCGTATCAGACGCCGACACAGTACTTTCCTTGCAAAAAAATCTCTACGAAAACGAAAAAAAGAGATTCAATTCGGGGCTTATCACGGTGGATAACCTTCTAAACCAAGACCAGAAATACATTGCGGCTGAGCTTTCATATTATCAAGTGCTTACAAATTATTTGCAGGCAATCCTCGAATTCAAATATTACTCAGCCCAGCTCGTCGAATAGGAAGACTAGGAATTCATTATTTACTTTGCCGTATCAATGGTCAATCCAAGTCCTCCGCCTCTTTTGGTGTGCTTGCAGCTTCCACGATTTCAGTGCATAAGGCTAATTTCAGCCAGGAAGATTGTCCGTTCCTGCAAGACCTCCGACAACAGCCCCGCCTACCGCAGTTCCGACCCCTGCTCCAATAGCCGCACCGATTCCTGTTGCCATAACATCAACTCCAATTTCCGTAATTATTGCAGTTGCCGTAGTATGAACAATATTTACCGTTCCAGCAACTATAGTTGAACCGATTCCTGCGCCCACGCCTGTGCAAATCAAAGCCGCACCCACAACGATTGCCGCGCCGATTGCTACTTTCTTCCAGTTCTTCTTGAACCAGTCGCCAATTCCTCCGCCTGAAACCATGTCAAGCTCCTCTTCGGTCAGTTCCATAGGCTCGGCATTTTCCTGCCCCTTCATCGCCGCCTCAACCTGCTCCATCACAAAGTCGCACTGCTTCTGCAACGCTTCAACTTCAAGCTCCGGGTAGAATGCGTGAAGCGCTTCCATTGCCTCTTTTGGTGTGCTTGCAGCTTCCACGATTTCGGTGATTTTCTCAGCGTCGAATTTCTCAGAAACCTTCTCGATGTCCGCGGCTGTGACTCCGCCTTTTGCCAATGCCATTTTCATCTCTTCGTTTGTCATAATTATTTCTCCTCGCGCATTTTATCGCTTGTTTGACAATATTTGCCCTGCACGGATGCAGGGGATAAGCAAAGAGAGAATTTTCAAACTGAAAATTCTCGTA
>CAMVJE010000008.1 GCA_947167745.1 uncultured Treponema sp. | reverse complement strand
TCAGTATTCGCTGTTCAGGTTCCAGTTATCTTCCGTGTTAAGATGTAAGGAACTGTTTATCTAAAACAAGCATAACAACAAGTCTGCTTCACTTTTGTGGGGCAGACTTTATTTTTGTGAATATTCGGTACGAAAGTATCTCATTTTTTTTATCATAGCATTAGCACTTGCTAACAAAAAGTTGGTATATATGAAAAAAAATGTTGTTTTTGTCGCACTTGCAGCCTCTGCTTCTATTTTGCTTGCAAGTTGTGGTTCTACAAAAATTGCAATTCAAGAACATTCCCCAGTTGCGGTTTTCTCAATTGTTGGAAATTCTCAGGTTCCTTGGCTTGCTGATGATCCAAATGATCCCGATGAAGCCGATGCAGACGGAGTTTTGAGCAGCATGGTAAATAAATTGATTGACGGCCAAAATCCTGAAATTGTAACTGCTCTTGACAGACTGGACTATGCAGATGATTCTATCCATCATATTTTGCCAGAAATTACGGGTTGCGAAGTTCTTGAAAAGAATGTTGTACTCTCGTCTGAGGGGTATGACGAATTAAAACCAAGCTATTTCAATCTTTTGGCTTCAACCAAGACGGCGACTGGTTATAAGGATTTGACCACAGTTGGTTCAAAAAATGCTCGGATTGCTATGAACAAGATTGGTGCAAAATCAGCGCTTGTCCTCAATTTCACTTTCCAAAAAAAATTGCTTAAAGGCAATAAATGGAATGGAGAATTGTGTGGTCTCGTAACTATGAAGGCAAAACTGCTCAATGAACGGGGAAAAGAGCTTTTGAACAAAACATATGTAGCACAGACAACTGAAAGAACAAAAATTTCAAATCATAAATATGATAAAGATGCTTTTGTAAATACATTGAAAGAAGGTATCGATAGCGCAATCCGTATGTTTGCGCTCGAATTTGTTGATAATTCAACCGCAACAGAAGAGGTAAGCGAGGCAAAAGGTCAGGCTATAGCTCTTCCTGCACGGTCAGAATCAGGTGCTGAAGAATCAGCTCCTGCCACAGAATCTCCTGCTGAACCGGCAAAAGCTGAGTAGACTCAGATATCAGAGCCGGCTGCTTAAAATTACAGCCGGTTCAGATGCGAAAAGTGAAAAAACTACTTAAACAATATTCGTGTCAGGTGCTTATTCAATGTTGCCCAAGATACACCTAGTTCCTTTGCAAGCGATCTTTTACTTCTGCCGTTTATCAGTTCCTGCCGTATATAGTCATCGTGGGGAGTGAGTTTATAATAGTCAGATTTTCTACCTGTTTTTCGCCCAAGGTGTTTTCCTTCGAGTTTAGCACGGTGCAGGCCCTGTTTTGTCCGCTCAGAAATAAGCTGTCGTTCAATTTCTGCTGATAAACCGAAGGCAAAGGCAAGAACTTTCGATTGAATATCATCACCTAATCGGTAACCGTCTTTTATCGTCCAGACTTTTATATTCCTTTCCAAAAAAAATTGAAGGACATTCATAATCATTATTAAAGAACGGCCAAAACGGGATATTTCAGTGCAGATAATTAAATCTCCCGGGCGACATTCTTGCATCAAAACCTTTCCTAATTTTCTGGATTCAGGATTTTTTGTACCGCTGATTTTTTCCTCAATCCACCTGTCGATTTTGATACCGTTATTTTCAGCAAATTTTTGAATTTCAAGCTGCTGATTTTCCAAATTTTGATGTGCTGTCGATACACGGATATAACCGTATGTCATAAAAAACCTCCTGTACATTCTGCTTAAAATTCACAGAATGCAAGGGAGGATATTATCAAAAAATTACATGTGTTTTAAGATAAAGAGATTTATGACATTTTCGATAACTGAAGGATATTGCGCAATTAAAGCCTCTTTATCGTAGTCAAACTTTCGGACCGGAATTTTTTCTAAAGAGGTTGATTCGAAATGTTCATAATAACACTTTGAACCGTTTGAATCATAAAAAATCACATCCATCATAACTTGAGCACGAACATTTGTTTTGACTTTTGAATCATCATCAAAAAGTTTATTAAAACGGAATTCGGCAGTTACAAGGCTATTAGTTCCAAGCTCTTTCATTAAAAGTCGGGCTTTTTTTGCTCCAATTGAATAAAGATTTTTTTCAAATCCGGTTGCACTAGTCCAGGTTTCAACAAAACTTAAGGGGCTGATGTTTGACTTTTTGTATTCCTCGCTTGAAATAACTTGATCTTTAGAAGCAACTTTTAAGCCAGCGATTTCTTCAAGTGCTTGCCTGAAATACTCTTCTGCATAGTCGATTCTGTCCTGACCGGTCAAAAGCTCGGGATTTTCTCCATGAAGGAATTTATCTACAAGGGTCGAAAGAAGGCTTGTATCATCGACATCTTCTACATCACTATTTTTTTGAACTGTATCAACCTGCTCTGATAAATTTTTGTTACCAGTGACGCCAACAACGGCAATTGAGTTGTATTCTGTAATTGGGATTTTATTTGACGAACAACCAATAAAAATGATAGTTGCCGAAAGAACTGATATCAATAATTTTGAAAATTTCATATTCCCCTCGAATTATAGAAAGCAAAAAAAACCGCTTCAAAATAGAAGCGGTTTTTGTGTAATTTTATGACACTGTGAATCTAACCAAAGTCAGAATCAACTTACATCTTTACACGGAAAAGAACTGGGATTGCAAAACCAATGTCCATTTTCTTTCCATATACGCTTGTTTCATCAGCACCGAGGCCGCCAAATCCAAGTGCAGCACCAACTGTGATAGAAGCACCTTTACCAGCTACAAACTCAGCGTTCGGGTGAATAGAAATTGCAGTTCCCTGTTTAACACCATTTTCGAACTGTGCCAAATCTGTAAGAGCGCCAACTGATGCAGAAAGAATTACAACTGGGCTCATTGCATAACGAACGTTTACAAAGTTCCACATAGCTGTTTTTGTTGCAAAAGCTAGGCTCTTAGCGCCAGCAAGACCGACATTTTTAGCAATTTTATAATCGCTTTTTGCTGCACAATCATCTTCTGACCAAGAAGAAAGTTTTCCGAAGTATGTTACAGAAAGCTGGTCATCAATTGCATAGCGTCCGCGAAGGTCAGCACTCCAGTCTGAAAGCTTTCCATCGTACATTGTAGCGGCACCACCAACTGTGAAGATGAGGCCGTCAACCATTGTGCCCTGGAAGTAAAGGCCAGGAACGAGAAGCATCTTTTCTTCAGTTGCTGCAACATTTTTTACTTTTGCAATTGTTTTAGCACCTTTTACAAAAGCCTCAACTTTGAATGCTTTTGCTTTTGCAACATCAACAAATACTGAAAAACCATTGTTTTTAGTGTTGTTATAGTTGTCGGTATTAGATTTTTTCCAAGCGCGGTCAGAAATTGCTGTACCGATAAGTTTGATGCTGAGGTCATCAGCCTTGATTGTGTAATCAGCCTGAGCAAACATTTCTCGGTCTTCAAAAGCCTTGTTGATGCTTATCTGATTGTCTGCATAGTTAGAATATGAGTTGAAGAGAGAACCGAGTTTGAATGTCTCAAAGAAGATTCCTTCATGGTTTCCTGCATCGTTTGTAACACGATAGCCACCGTTGATACCGTCACCGTTCCAACCAGCCTGTACATGGAAAGCACCCCATTTTGCACCAAATTTGATGACATTCAAGCGGTTATCACCTTTGTCACCTTTTGTGGTTGGCTGGATATCAGCCTGAACATCAATGATGTCACCAGATGCCTTGAGAGACAATGTATCCTGACCACCATTGTAATCATTCAATCCACCAAATGTATGACTTGTGCTTTTAGGATCTTCTCCATCATTAAAATAGTTATAAAGATATGCACCATTTCTATAGTTGAGGTTAACAGATGTTTTTGCAGCTGCTGAACCAAGTACCAATGCACTTACTGCGAGCGCACTTATTATCTTTTTCATTTAGATTCCTCCAAGAATTTTTTTAATACGTTCTGTACTTTCAAATTAGAATGCATATTTGAAGATTACAGGGATTTTGAAAGTGAACTCGTTGTACTGATTAAGAGCAAGCTTATCAAATGTTCCTCGGGCAGCAACTGTAACAGAAGCGCGCTCTGTTGCCTGAATTGCTACAGATGGAGAAACGATGAGGAGTGAAGAGTTCTTTGAGCCATGCACAGCATCAAAATCAGCGATAACATGGTTCAATGTAAGGCCGAACTTCATGTTGTCAAGGAAAGCATATGTAACGTTAAGCATGTTCCACATAGCTTTTTTGTTGTCTGCCCATTTTGTAGCATCGTCTGCTTTTTTACCTGCAAGGTAGCTTGAGAAGTTATGCATTGTTGTTACAGAGAATTTGTCTGTAACTGCATATCGCAAGCGCAAATCAGCAGCAAACTCTGTACCTGTTTCGTTAGAAGCATTGCCGTTTCTCTCGCTCAAAGTCCATGTATCGAGACCCAATGTGAGGCCAACTGTTGCCTGGAGTTTTTCAACCATAAGTGGGCTGAAGAAGAGACCGAATGAATACTGTCCGACATGTTTTGCAGATTTGATTGCAAGGTTAACATCGAAAGCATTTTCCTGTCGGTAACCAACTTCTCCGGCAAAGCCAAATTTGTTTGTACGAGTAGTTGTTGTGCTTCCATCAACTTTAGAGTAAGAATCCCAAGTGTTATTAACTAAAACACCCTTGATCATGAGTTTTCCAGGGAGAGAGTCAGCGTTTGTGTAGGCAGCAGCCATTGCAAGTGTACCGTCTGTGAGATTGTCAGAGTCGATAGCAACGCTGTTATTCTTGTTATTTGTAGTTTCGTCAACTTCTTCCAGTTTAAGAACACCTGGTTTGAAGAGTTCGAAATCTTTTTTGTCAAGTTCACCTTTATCAGTGATAACACGGTTTACATAGCGGCTGTTCCAGCGACCTGCAGTAAACTGTGTGCTGATGTCTGCGAAATTCATCCAGGCATAGTATTCATCAAGCTCAAGGCTGCCCTTTATGATATCAAAATCAACAACCGCACCAGCATAGTCATTTTTAATTCCCAATGCCATGCAGTCTTCACGGCTACCACTATCATAACTGATATTGTCATCACCTTTAGACTCGAAATAGTTTCTGCCTATATAAGAAAAACTTACATCAGCAGCAAATGCAGCGCCAGCAAGCATTGTTGCAAGTGAAGCTGCGGCTACAATTTTTTTCATAGGAAAAATTCCTCCTTTTTTTAATGGAAACTTTAAACCAAGGATTAAATTTCATAGAGAAATTGAAAAATTACCCTTTGTACTTTTCCGTTGCGGTTTGATGCATTTGTTGCGTTTTATTACATTACATTTTTTATTGAAAAAACATAGAAATAGGCTTAAAATAATAGGATATAGTGCGAAAGCAATGCTTTTATAAGGAGCTAACATGGAAGAAAAATTTGATTTCACAGTAGAACAGCTTGGTGAGTGCAAAGTTCCGTCACCGATTGAGCTTTCAAAAGAGCATGGTGAATTCCGGGCAAATTATGTACGGGATTCATCTTTTGTCCGTTACAAGGTAAATGTTTTTGATGTTAATTCGACTGAAAATGAACGCACTAAGGGTAACCTCATGCAGAAAGCAGGCCCTCGTGAATTCATTTATTTTAATCCTGCCCATGTAAATGCGGGTATTTGTACTTGTGGCGGTCTTTGTCCGGGCTTAAACGATGTTATTCGTGCTGTCGTACGCTGCCTTTGGTATCGATATGGAGTCAAACGAATCCGCGGATTCCGCTATGGATTTAAGGGATTCTTTGCAGATTCTGGATACGATACAATCGAACTCACTCCAAAAGTAGTTGATGATATTCACAAAAACGGCGGTTCATTTTTGGGCACTAGTCGTGGTGGTGGCAACCGTGTTACTGATATTGTTGATTGCGTTGAGTCCCTCAGCCTTAACATGCTTTTTATCGTTGGTGGTGATGGTACTCAGCGTGGTGCTCTTGATGTTGCCCGCGAAATAGAAAAGCGGGGTCTTAAAGTCGCTGTTGTCGGCATTCCAAAAACTGTAGACAACGACTTGCTTTTCATTGACCGCTCATTTGGCTTTGAGACGGCAGTCGAAACAGCTCGAAAGGCAGTCGATGCAATTCATATGGAAGCTGAGTCGCAGGTAAACGGCATTGGTGTCGTAAAACTCATGGGACGCGAGTCTGGCTTTATCGCAACTTCTACGGCTCTTGCAAGTCACGAAACAAACTTCTGCCTTATCCCGGAAGTTCCTTTCGATATGGATGGCCCAAACGGCTTCCTCTCTCATCTTGAGCGCCGTCTTGAAAAACGTGGTCATGCGGTCGTTATCGTTGCGGAAGGTGCAGGCCAGGAGCACATGCAGGCTACAAACGAAAAAGACGCCTCTGGAAACAAACGCCTTTCTGACATTGGTGTATTTCTTTGTAACAGAATAAACGAGTATTTTGCTCAAAAGAATATTCATGTTAATCTTAAATATGTTGACCCAAGCTATCAGGTTCGCTCAGCCGTTACTACAGCAAATGACTCAATTTACTGTGAGCGACTTGGAAACAATGCAGTTCATGCAGCGATGGCAGGTAAAACAAAATGTGTTGTTGGTCTTGTACATGACAAATATGTCATAATTCCAACAGAGATGGTTACCCGCAAGCGTAATATGGTTGATCCGGAAGGTGCTCTTTGGCGCGATGCTCTTGACGCTACAGGTCAGCCTATTCTCATGGTCAACAATATTCAGTCTGTCATTGAGCACATGAAGCGAAATGCAGAAGAAGAAGAGAAAAGGGCAAACGAAAAGGCTGCTAAATAAAGCAAAAGGGCTGTCCGGTGCGGACAGCCCCTTTTGTTTAAAAACTGTTTACAGTTTGTCGATAAGCATTGAACATTTGCCCGACGGAATTGGGAGCGTCTTCTTTTTTTGGTCAAGAATATTAATTGTAAAGTAGTAGAGCTTTTCGCTTTCCATTTGGATTCCCCAGCCGCGCGGTGTTTTATGACTAAGAATCGTGATGAGATTTCGTTTGAGGGAAAGTTTTTCGATACCCATGATTTCGAGGTTTGGAATAATCCAGTCAACGGTTTTGCGTGGTAGCGAGATTGAAAGACCAATAACATTCTCAATCATAAGAGCGATTGTAGAAAGACCGATTGTAATCATGTAATGTTTCCGCGGGAAATTTGGCGAATCTGATTTGAGAGCAGGACCTTCCTTGCAGGGCATGTATGCTTCGTATAAGTCGCCTTTGCTTCCGTCTGCCGGCTGAAGGCCTTCGAGAACGAAATAAAGGTGGCGAATTGCACATTCTCGAGCCAGGTCATAGCGCTGGTATTTTTCGAGGCCTTTAATTATCATGAAATTGTATGTGGGATAAACTGAGCCACGGAAAGCCTCGCCATTTTCGCTGAATTCAGGATCGTCTGCGCTGAGGGTTGGGAATGGATGCTCTGTACCAAAAGTTTGAGGATTTGATAAATGAGCAATGAGAGCGTCTGCTTTGTCAGCATTTGGAATTTCTGCGAGGAGAGGCCAGAAGCCTGCAATTGTTTTTTGAGGCAGCTTCTGAAGATCTTCGCCTAAATCGTTATAGAAACCTGATTCTTCATTCCACATGTGGGAATTGATTCTGGTTTTAAGGCTGAAATACATGCGTTTATATTGGAAACTTAATTCTTTGTCATTAAGTATGTCGCCAAGAGAACTCATATTGAGAGCATTGATTGCCATACATGCATTGAAATCAACAGGATAAACTGTGCCTGAGCGCGGAGAATTCTCCAGACCACAAGCCTTTGCAGGAACAGCGTAGAGTCCGTTTTCCTGTTTAAAATTTTCGTTAATCCAGTCCATGTATTTTTGCAGAACCGGCATGACTTCCTTGATGCGGCGTTTATTTGCGAGTTTGTGGTAAAGGTTAAATTCGGCCCAGGCAAAAAGTGGCAGACCAACGCCTTCTGGGTTTTCACTGTCTACAATAGATGCACCGGTTTTAAGATCGTACTTCCAGCGGATTGCACCGTTAGACTCTTGTTTTTTATAGAAATAGTCGAGATTTGTTTCTGCAGTGTAATTTTTGTTTGAATATACCAAAAAGAAAGTCGAAAAAATCGACTCAGCCTGATCTATTGCAAGCTGGGACTCGTTGGGGTGGATAAAAAAGCCGTCGGGAGAAATTTCACTTGTTTTTGGGTCGATCCAGGAGTCGGAAAGCCAGTTCCATGTTTTGTCATAAATGTCGACAAAATCCTGATCGTAAAAATGAATTTTAGGAAAATCTTTCTTGCTCACAAAAACTCCAGCGCTTCAAAATTTACGGTTAAAGATTTATTTTGAAGCATAGTCACAATAGTATATCACATTTTTTAAAAATTTGCGCAGAAATTTAGAAAAAATTGAGATTTTATTTATATGTAAGTCGAACCAATTCGGTTTCGTTTTTATGTCTGGATTTTAGCAGGAGAATGCTTTTGCCTTCGTTGTAGATAAATCCTGACGAATTGTATGATTCAAAGCGCGGATCTGAATGGAATGAAAGACCATAGATTTCGATTTCTGAGAAAGGCTTGATTCCGCAAATGTAAGCGTGGTGGACAGCGCCTTTTGGGAAGCTGAATGCAATTGTAGCCATATTTGCCGGCTGTGAATAAGTGACTGAAGGACAGCAAGTCCATGTCCAGACAGTATTTGATTCACTTTTTGAAAGGAGTTTGAAATGTGGATAATAAATGTTGTTTATCAAAACCGGGTAAATGTCGGCGACTGTAATTGTGTCAAGTGTGTTTACAGATAGAATTGAATTGACGATTGCATAACCGGCCCTTGAATACTCCGGCGCGTTATTGAATTCTCCCCACTGAATGAGGGCGTTACCCGCAGAAAGAGCAAGATAATCGGATACGGGAACTTCTTTTTCGCTGAGTGTAAGAATAGATTCATTAAAGGCACAATTTGACTCAATGATTGACAGACAGGTGCCGGCTGCAGGATAAAGAATTTCGGCGAGCGGGGAATGAAGTGATGAAAGCTTTAAGTAGGTGCCGAGAATTCCAATTACCTGAGAGAGTTTTATCTGCTCCTGATCAGATTCATTTGAAAGAATTGTTGCAGGCAGGGTCAGAAGGTTTCTGATTTCCTGATTTTCGGGCAGGATGTTAATGTATTCTGCAAGGTCATCGGTAGTGAAAATAGAGAGTGAATTATTTGCAAGGGCATTCGAAATCATTTCATCCATGTTGCCTTTGTGCATTTCAAGAGTTGGGAGCATTGCCTCAAGTGTGTTAAAGTAAGGTGCTGAGATATAAGTTCTTTTATTTCCTTTTTTGAAAGAGTCAGGAATTTTTTGGATTGCTTCGGTATATTTGCCCTGTGAAGCCAGCTCGGCCACATAAGCAACGACAATTTTTTCTGAAAGTGTCTGAGACGACTTGATTGACTGGTCAACAGAACTTAAAAGGTTCGCACGGAATAATTTGAGGTTTGTTTCGTAAGTTTCTTTTTGTGCTATAATCAAGTCCGAATCAAGTGTTGCAAAACTAAATTCGATTGAGGGGTCATAGGCAACATAATAGGCATTAAGGTTTCGTGCAGAAAGGAATATTTCTTTGTCAGAAATCTGTGATGCCGTAAATGCATAAGTTAGATTTTTTGAATTGAATAAAAGTTTTGTTTTTGTTTTATCTGTAACGGAGAAGCCTGAATTTGGTTTGTAATTTAAGTAGAGTCCGTTTGCTGAAAGCGGAAGTTCGGCATTTATTGAAAGGGCCGCGCCCAAGTCGTTCCCTGAAACCGAAAATGTAAGGGAAACAGAATTCGTGAAATTAAAGGTGCATGATAGAGGTGATCTTTGTTCGTATGAAAGCAGGGTAAGATTTTCGACAACCGGCCCCTGCTGAGTGTGGAGTACGACGCGGGCGGGAGTCACTTCGTCGGCTGTAAAGGTAATACCCTTAAAAGATACCTGGAGAGAATTCTTAAGGGAGAACTCGCCTTCAGGAGATTGCGATTGAGCCATGGATATAGAAAGTAATCCGATACTTTTAGAAATAACTGATTCATTTCTAAATTGAAGGACGAAAATTCCGATAATTATAATAGAATAGAGGACGAAAAGCCCGAGTGATTTTCTGATAGGATGTCTGTACATTTTATTCAGTTTATCAAACCGAGCGGAAAGTTAAAAGAGGGCAGTAAAATTTTGCCCCAATATAAGGAAAAAAGATGAAATTTACAAAAAAAACACCGATTTTCAAATCATTGATTGTATTGATTATTGCAGCCTGCTTTTCACTGTCAGCATTTTCTCAGTCAAAAGGAGAAACAGCATTTGTAGAAAAATTAAATTCCGTGCTTGCAAAAGGGAGTCTTGCAGAAGCTATTGCACTTTTTGATACTATACCAGCGGAACTTCAGGATGATAGTGATTTATTGATTCTTGAGTCATCTTTGCTTCTTTCGGCAGGAAAAACCAATGAGGCAGAAAAAATTGCTTCAAGTCTTCTTGCAAAGGAACCCAAAAATATTGATGTGCTTCTTATTAATGCCATGGTTGCTAAGCAAAAGAAGAACAACACTAAGAAAAATCAATATCTTAAGCAGATACTCGCAATTCAGCCTTACAATCCTGACGCAAACATAGAACTGGCAAATGAGCAGGCTGTAAAAAGAAATTACCGAAATGCGAGGGATTTGTATCTTAAGGCATTGCGTGGGGATCCAAATAATATTGAGGCCCTTTTCGGACACGGAAAAATGTCTTATTACCTTCAGCGTGATGATGATTCTAAAAAAAGTTTCAACAAAATTCTTGAGCTTGATCCGAACAATGCCCCGACTCTTTCTTATCTGGCAAAATTTGAGGCAGAATCTCGTCATTATAAAAAAGCAATTGACTATCTTTCCAGTGCTATAGCGATTGAACCGGATAACAGCGATTATTATTTTGATTTGGGAAATTTTTATCGTGAAAGTGGAAAATATGCTGAGGCAGAAACAGCCTGGAAGAAAGCGGTCAAACTTGATCCTGAATATTTTCTTGGCTATGCTTATCTGGCCGGCCTCTATGATGAACAGTGCAAATATGATCAGGCCTACGATAATTATATCAAGGTAGTTCAGAAGAATCCAAATTATTACTATGCCTATGAATCAATCGGTATGCTGGCATGGAAAAAAGAGAATTATGCACAGGCGAGAAAGGCCTTTGAAGCGGCATATAATTCTAATCCGAATAATGTTTCTTATGCGTTGATGGTAGCCGCCTGTTATCAAAAAGAAAAGAAAGCCCAGGAATGTAAAAAATTCACCGAAAAGGCAATGAAGGGCTTGGACAGGAATTCTTATGAATATCTCTCTCTTCGACTTCTTCACGACATGGTGGGTGAATCAACGCTTACACTCAAAATCCAGAACGAGGAAAGCAAAAAGAAAAAGGGAAAATATCTTTACTATCTGGCACTTTTCTGGGAATTAAAGAATAATGCGAATATTGCCAGCAAGTATTATGCAGAAATCACTGAAATTAAGGGCGCGGATTTTTTCGAATTCCGGCTTGCTGAATGGGCTATGGGCGGGAAATAAATATGTCACAGGTAAATCTTAATCTTGGTGGAAAAGAAATCATTCTTTTGGGAACAGCTCATGTTTCTCAGGCAAGTTGCGATGAGGTAAAGGCTGCTATTATCGAAAAAAAGCCTGATGTTGTTGCCATTGAGCTTGATGAACAGAGATTTGCTTCACTTAACGACAGCGAATCCTGGAAAAATCTCGACATTATCAAAGTCCTCAAGGAAAAGAAGGGTTTTTTGTTGCTTGCAAACCTTGTGCTTTCAAGTTTTCAGAAGCGGATGGGGGCAAATGTTGGGGTAAAACCGGGGGATGAAATGCGCTCCGGAATAAATGCGGCAAAGGAACTCGGAATTCCTGCAGAAATGGTTGACCGCCCGATTCAGACGACATTGCGCCGTGCCTGGGCAAAAAATTCCGGCTATGGAAAAATTAAACTGCTTTCAGCCCTGCTTGCCAGTGCGGCTTCAAAAGAGGAAGTTTCAGGTGAGGAAATCGAAAACCTCAAGGATAAGAGCGAAATGGACGGCATGATGAATGAACTTTCTGAATTTATGCCGGGCGTAAAAGAAGTTTTGATTGATGAGCGTGATTTTTATCTGGCGGCTCATATTTGGGAAGCCGTTCAGAAAGAGCAGCGAAAGAGCGTGATTGCCGTGCTCGGTGCAGGACATTTGCCGGGTGTGCAGACTCATCTTGAAAAAATTGCTGCCGGTGCCGAAAACACTGACACGAGCGAAATTTGCTCACTTCCCAAAAAGAAGATTGGTGCAAAAATCATCGGTTGGATGATTCCGCTTTTAATCATCGCCATGATTGTGTCAGGCTTTGTTTACGGAGGCATGACAAAGGGTGCAGATTTACTAGGGGCCTGGGTAGTCTGGAATGCCCTTCTGGCAGGAATCGGTGCTCTTATTGCCGGCGGCCATCCTTTGACTGTTCTGATGGCAGCTTTTGGTGCTCCTTTTACATCTCTTTGTCCTCTGGTGGGCGTTGGCATGTTCGCTGGAATCGTTCAGGCTGTAATTTGCAAACCGAAAGTGCGCGATATGGAAAGCGTGATGGACGATGTTTCAAGCGTAAAGGGATTCTACAAAAATCGTCTGCTTCGGGTGCTTCTCGTTTTCTTCCTTTCTAGTTTGGGAAGCTCAATCGGAACTTTCGTAGGCGGCTCTTCAATCGTTGTCAGTGTAGTTTCTTTCTTTAAAAGCCTGTTCGGAAAATAATTTTTCTTTATATAACAGAATCTTAATTTTCCGTTAAGGAATCCTTAAGAAAGTATGGATAAAATGTAGGCATGAAGAAAATAAGCTTCAGAAAAATCATTCCGGTTCTTTTTGTGCTTTTTCCAAGTCTTGCATCAGCGGAATCAAATTTACCTGAATTACTGTTCGGCTACTTAAAAAATGATTTAACTCTTCAAAAAAGTGCTCTTACTGTAGAGAGCAAGGCTCTGTCATACGATTCTGCAAAAATTCAAAACGGAATTGAATTCACTCTTTCAACAGGAACTGTAAAAATCCAGACATCGGCTTCGGGAACAAAATATACATTTACTCCGAATGCAAGTTTGAGCATACCTGAGCTGAATGGAACGAAGCTTACGGCATCTCTGCCTGTCACCCAAAAATCCGGCTATACGAATACAAATGAAAACGGAAATTACCTCGATAACGGCACACTCAAACTTTCTACAGGTATTCTTACTGTTACTCCATTAAAACGAAAAATTTCTCTTTTAGAAGCAGAGCGGGCATATACAGAGGCAGTTCGTGCGGCTCAAAATCAGGCTCTTACGGTCGAAAATGCGTTTTATACGAATCTGAAAAATCTTTATTCCTATGTACAGAAAGTCCTGACGGCAAAAAATGATTTGTATGATGATGAACTTGATTTGCGGGTTCTTGAAGTTCAGGGATATAGTAAAACAAGTGCTTCCTACCGCAAAAAAAATCTGGAATGTCAGAGCGACAGACGAAATGTTGTTGAAAATCTCCGAAAACTGGAGCGGGAAACAGCAATTTTTGCGGTAAAATGCGGTTCCGAATATGCTCAGATTTTGAGTACAGAGAATTTTGACGGTGAAAATGGAAAAGAACTTGAGGAAAAGGCACTTGCTGCGGTAATGGCTTTTCTTCCCATGGAAATTCCCAGCGTTGAAATGGAAGATGTGCTTTCTTATGACGCTTCTCTGTACACAAAAAATGAAAGTGCGGAATGGGCAAAATATCTCAACGACTTAAAGCGCAAAACTGATTATAGAATGGAACTTGGTCTTTACGGAGGCTATACTTTTAACGAATCAACTTCCAAATATGATACTGTAGACGGCGGCGTGACCTTTGACTGGCGGGGAATTACGGCAAGTGCCGGTGTTTCCATTCCTACAGGCAAAAATATTTTTCCTTTAAAATCTTCTTCTTCGGGGACGCCATCCACGGCTCCGGTTTACATTTTTTCATTCGCTTTAAATCCTAATACCTGGCGGCAGGCAAAAATCGATAAAAAGCAGGACGAATTGAATTCAAAAATTGATGATATAACAGTAGAGTCTGCAGGCGGAGATTATGAAACAGCCATGCTTGAAAAACTGTCTGAGCGAAGTGATTTGCGATGGTCAGAAAAATCTTATTCAGATGAGTATGACATGTATTCTCAGCTTGAATATGATATGGACAGATGGCTTTCGCAGGGTAGCGTGACAAAGAGCGATTATCTTGACGCGGCCAACAACCGGGACAAGGCGCAGGTGAATATTCTGATTAACGCAGTGGAAAAAATTATCTACAATAACAATGTTAAGATGATGTTCGTGAAAAAAGAAAACTGAAAACTGAAAGTGGAAAATTGAAAGTTGAGAGTAAAAATATGAAGAAAGTGAATATTCGATTGACTAAAAAACAGAAAATAATTCTTGGGGCTTTTCTCTCCATTCTTGTTCTTGTCGTGATTTTGAAAGTTTCCCGCGGAATTATGGAAAAGAAGGCAGCTTCATCTCAGACAACATATATTGTCCGCAAGGAAACTTACGAAAATGTAATTCAGATTGCGGGAACAGTGGCGGCGGCAAAATCTCAGACACTTAAGTCCCTTAATGACGGAACTGTGGTCGGTGTTTATAAAAAAGAAGGCGACCGTGTGAAGGCGGGGGATTTAATCGTTCAGTTGGACGACACCGAGCAGCAGTATAATCTTGCGAATCTTGATTACGAAATTTCTGTTGCAAGGCAGAATCAGACGGCTGGAAAACTCAAACTTATGGAAACTCAGCGCATTTCTCTAGTGCGTAAAGTTGAAAACCGTAAGATTGTAGCGACTTTTGACGGTGTAATCGCTGATTTGGATGTGGCGACCGGCGATTATCTTGAGGCGAAGGATTCAATCGGAACTCTGGTGAATACGGATTATCTCACCGCTGATGTGGAAATTGCCGAAACCGATGTGGCAAAACTTAAAGTGGGACAGAAGGTTGACTTTACTTTCCCGGCCTACAATGGAAGTGTGGAAGGCTATCTTGTCTCTTATCCGGCCATTGGCGAAGTGACAAGCCGAGGAGCTACAATCGTAAATGCCAAGGTTCGTATTGATGATGTTCCGGACGGAGTTCTGCCGAATTTCAGTTTTACCGGGAAAATCCAGATTACTGAGCCTGAGACAAAACTTGTTGTTGAGCGTTATGCAATCGGCCGGGACAAGGGAACGGCTTTTGCGGAGATTTTGGGGCGTGACGGAAAGACCACGAAAGTCGCAGTGGAAGTTGAACCTTACGGTCTCGAATATGTGAATGTCCTTTCGGGGCTTGAAGGCGGGGAAATGCTCAAAGCCCAGAGTAATGCCTCAAAGAGCGGCAGGATGAGTGTGAGCAAAAAAGGCCAGAAGGCACAGAAAAACAACAAGAATCAGCAGCAACAGCCACCCATGGGCGGAATGCCTCCGTTCTAAGGGGGAAGTCTCCCCCTGCGCGTCCACTTCGTTGGCCGCTACCCTCTCTGCGGGCTCAAACGCCGCCCGCAACGCCTGCTTTTAGGAGATTTATGTCAGAGCCAGTTATACTAATGGAAGATGTTCGTAAGATTTACTCGATGGGGGAGCAGGAAGTCCATGCTTTGCGGGGAATTTCTTTTTCCGTGGAGCAGGGGGAATTCATGTCCATAATGGGGCCTTCAGGCTCGGGAAAATCCACCTGCATGAACATGATTGGCTGCCTTGACCGGCCCACAAGCGGAATAGTTAAAATCGGCGGCCGGGAGACGGCTAAAATGAGCGAAAAAGAGCTTGCCGTCCTCCGCAACAAAACAATCGGCTTTGTCTTCCAGCAGTATCATCTTCTGCCCACGATGACGGTGCTTGAGAATGTCATGGTTCCCCTCCGCTATCAGGGAATCGAGCGGCCTCTCCGCCGGGACATGGCACTGGCCGCCCTTGAAAAGGTCGGTTTAGGCGACAGAATCAATCATCTTCCCAACGAGCTTTCGGGCGGACAAAAGCAGCGTGTCGCAATCGCCCGGGCAACGGTCACAAAGCCTGCGATAATCCTCGCTGACGAGCCCACTGGAGCCCTAGACAGCACGACAGGCCGGGCCGTCCTGGAACTTTTCGGCGAAATCAACGCCACGGGAACGACAATCGTAATAGTCACCCACGACCCGGGAATCGGTGCCTCCACAAAACGCTGCATCCGCATTCTGGACGGAATGATACAGGGGGATGAAAGGCAGTGAAATTTAGACGCGGATTAACGCAGATAGACGCAGATTTATGAGGTTGATATGTTTGAAGACTTTATCGACTCATTAAGGAACTTTTCTCGCTCAAAGACCCGCACGGTGCTTTCGCTGCTTGGCGTGATTATCGGTGTGGCCAGCGTTATTATCATTACCAGCATTGGCTCCAGTTCCGCCAAGCAGATTCAGAATCAGTTCGGCTCTTCGGGCTTGGATTTGGTGAGCGTGAGCGCGGGCGGATTTATGCGGCGGAACCGGGATGCGGTCAGTCTGAAATTCGACGAAGCCTTGCGCAGCGATTTGTTTGACAGCGTGCGCAATATAAAAAAAGTCTGGTATAAAAATTCGGTGAGTTTTGCGGTCTCTTACGGCGAAACCACGGTCACTTCCAACGCCACGGCCATTGAGCCGGGCTACCTTGAAATGTATCAGCTGGAGTTGGATTCTGGCGATTATTTTACTGTTACCGACGATGTTTCGGGCGCGCAGAAAATGATTATCGGAAGCGAAGTGGCTTCTTCCCTTTTTCCTGACGGAGATGCTGTCGGGAAGGGCGTGATTGTGGTCTCTTCAAAAGTGCCATTTGCCTTTACTGTGGCTGGCGTGCTTAAAGAGCAGTCCAGCGGCATGGAATCCACCACCACAGGCATTTACATTCCCAGGGGCTTTTACTCAAAAAAAATCAAACCGAATCCTACAGCGGACACGATTATGGTTCAGGCAACTGACACTGATTATTGCTCTCAGCTGGTCACGGATTTAACGGCTTACATGAACGAAAAATCCGGCACGGAAGGCAGCGTGAACATTTCTTCCATGCAGACCATGATTGAGCAGGTCAAAAGCGTCATGGGAACGGTGAGTCTTATGCTTTCAGGAATTGCGGCTATTTCTCTTTTGGTAGGCGGAATCGGAATCATGAATATTATGATTGTCACGGTAACGGAACGGAAGCAGGAAATCGGAATCAGAAAAGCTTTGGGAGCCAGCCCCTTTGCGATTTGCCGTCAGTTTTTGGTTGAGAGCGCAAGCATTACCCTTTTGGGGGGCATTTTGGGAATCGGACTTGGAATCGCCATCAGCCTTGCCATTGAATATGTGGCGACCGAGCTTCCTTATTCGATAAAGTTTTCCGCCTGCGTGATTTCCTTCGTTTTCAGCGTCTTCGTGGGGATTTTCTTCGGACTTTCCCCCGCCATGAAAGCCAGCAAACTAGACCCGGTGGAAGCTCTGGCAGGCTAGGGCGGTGAAACTTATGCGAGTTTCAAAGATTCTTTTCGCAATTTTTCGAGCGCGGCATTTATAGAAACACGATTTGTCAGGCCGTTTTTTTCAAGCCAAATGAGATTTTCCTTGTCGAAAAGATTATAAATTAGTTGAAATGCTTTTCGTAAACTTCGTGGGTAGAATTCTTTCGCTTGCTCTGGAGTCACTTCGGGAATGTCTGATAAATCAATTGGTTTATTCTGTAATTCAGCTATTCTTTCTTGAGTCATAGTATAATTTCCTTTCTGATTCTGTAGCGAAACGAGCAGAAATTAATCGTGTTCGTTCTCGTTCGGTGTAAGCGGTCATTACGATAACCGCTCCGCCTGATTCTCCAAGTCCGATGTAGCGTTCTTCTTCAAGCGAAGAATGTTCAATATCATATCGCTCTATGAAAAAAGGGTCATCGAACACATCAAGAATTTCAGAAAAAGAAAAACCATGCTTTATTTTATTGATTTCGTCTTTTTCTGAATCCCATTCAAACTTGCCGTTTATAACAGTCATTGCAAAAATTATATCACGGCCTGTTTTTATCCGCAAATTGATTTTAGCTCAGACACTTCCTTCGCATACATCTCGATTCCGCTTTTCCAGAAGTCTTTTTGCGTGATGTCAAATCCTGCCTTTTTGCATAAATCCTCGCAAGACATGTTGCCCGTGTTGGAGAGCAGTTCTGCGTAGGTTTTGGCGAAATCTTTTCCTTCTTTCTGGTAGCGGGCGTAAAGACCGGCTGCGAAAAGCTGTCCGAAAGCGTAAGGGAAGTTGTAAAAGTCCAGTCCTGTTGAATAATAGTGTGATTTTACCGCCCACATGTATTCATGCCGTTCTGTGTTCAAGCCGCTTCCGTAGGATTTTTCCTGGGCTTCCTTCATCAAGCGGCAGAAATCATCTGCGTTAAGCTCGCCCTTTTCACGCTCATCAAAGACGCTCTTTTCAAAGTAGAAGCGGCAGAGAATGTCCACCAGAACCTGGCTCACGTCCTGCAAGTCCAGGTCAAGAATCTGGTTTTTTTCGGCATCGCTGCATTTTGAAATCATATCCTGCTTTACGATTGTCTCGGCAAAAGTTGAGGCCGTTTCTGCAAGCGTCATGGGGTAGCTGAAAAATGCCGCGGGCTTTCCCTTCATACAAGAAAAATGATATGCGTGGCCAAGTTCGTGAGCCAGAGTGATTATGTCGCTGAATGCGCCAGTGAAGTTTGTCATGATTCGGCTCTGGTGACCCAGGGCAAAATCCTCATCGTAGGCTCCGCCTACCTTTCCAGCTCTGACTTCGGCATCAATCCAGTTTTCGGCGAAGGCTTTTTTGGCAAACTCGCCCATTTCCGCACTGAAAGAAGAATATCGCTCGATGATGTAATCGCGGGCTTCGTCGAAAGTCCAGGTTTTTGAGAGGAGAGATTGTCGGGTCAAGCCCGACAATGACACGCACTCACCCGACAATGACAGGGTGTCGCTGTCATTCCCGAGCTCGACTCGGGAATCTGTTGCCATAGGCGCGAACAAATCGTAGAAGGCCAGCCCCTTTTTGTCCTGTGAGACCGTAAGGTTGTGCCTGTGCAAAAAATCTGCCTTTAAATTGAAATATTCCCGCCAGAGAGGAAGGCTTTCTTCGATTGAACTGATCAGCGCGTCGAGCGTTTTTTGTGAAAGTCGGGCAGAGGAAAGGGAGCGGTCGAGGGGATTCTGCCATTTTCGGTGGCGGTTTAGCGAGAGGGTTTCGCCTTTGAGATTGTTGAGGCAGGCCGCAAATGCAATTTCGTTCTGTTTGAGAAGTGAAATTTCTTTTTCATAGGAAGATTTTCTCACTTTGGCATCAGCTGAGTAGGCATCATTTCGTAATTCGTTGAAAGTTTTGCCTGTCTCTGTATCTTTGAGATTTGAAATCAGCTGCTCGTGAAGCCTGTCCCATGCGTCGCCTCCGGTCTGCTGCAATTCGCCTGCAAGTTTTTCTTCGGCCGGGCTCATCTGATGTCTGGTTTCTTCTAGAGTCTCATTCAGAATGTAGCGGTATCCTTCAAATTCCGGGAATCGCTTGTAAAAATCTTCGAGGCGGCCAGAATTCGCAAGCAGAACAGACTTGAAAGACAAATCAAGCTGCCTGTAACGGAGCGTGAGATTGTCAATTTTTGTGATATTGTTGAGATAATCCGTGTTCGTGGTGTCAACCGAGTAAATTATGTAGGCATAGGCGTTGAGCGAGCCGCAAAGGGCCGAAACTTTGTCGTCCGCTTCCAGAAAGCCTTTGAGCCAGACAGGAAAATCAAAATTCTCGCTGGCATTTTTAATGAAAGTATCTGCCGACTCCAAAAGGGAGCCGAGGTTTTCCATGCCGCTTTCAAAGTCAGAAAGGGCAGCTTTATATTCAGCACTTTTTATAGAAGGAAAAATGGAATCCAAGTTCCAGCGGGGAATATTATTGCTCATAAGAAACTCCTAAGTTCTGAAATTTTTTCGCTTGTAGTAGCCCAGCTTGTCGCGAATCTTACGACGGTGTGGCTTTCATTGTATTTTTCCCAGAAAGAGAATTTTACGCTTTTCTGCAATTCCGGCATTTTTGAGTTTTCAAGAATCACGAACTGCTGGTTTGTCGGCGAGTCGATGAAGAATTTGTAGCCTTTTTCGCTGAAGGCTGATTTGAGCTCTTCGGCACGGTCAATTGCGTTTTTGCTGATTTTGAAATAAAGGTCATCGGTGAAGAGTGTGTCGAACTGAACTCCGAGAAGCCGCCCCTTTGCAAGAAGCGCGCCGTGTTTTTTAACAAGATGGTCGAAGTGGGCCGGCATATTTTTCTTTGTGAATACGACGGCCTCCCCGCAGAGAGCACCGACTTTTGTTCCGCCGATATAAAAAACATCGCACAGGCGGGCGACATCCTGCAAGGTTACATCTGTATGCCTGCTTGCCAGGCCATAGCCAAGCCTTGCTCCGTCCATAAAAAGCGGGATTCCGTGCTTATGGCAGACTTCGCTGATTTGAGAAAGCTCTTCTTTTGAATAAAGGGTTCCGTATTCCGTCGGATGGGAAATGTAGCACAGTCCCGGAAAAACCATGTGCTCGTGGTTTCCATCCCCGTAAAAATCTTTGATAAAGGAATCAAGCTCGCTTGCATCTATTTTGCCGTTATGGGCTGGAAGCGTAAGGACTTTTCGGCCTGTGTATTCGATTGCGCCGGCTTCGTGAACGCTCACGTGCCCGGTCTGAGCCGAAAGAACGCCCTCATATTGGGCAAGCATTGTGTCGATTACAATCTGATTTGTCTGAGTGCCGCCTGTGAGAAAAAAGACCTGTGCTTCTGGCAAAGCACAGGCGGCGGCGATTTTTTCTTTTGCGCGCTCTGTGTATTTATCGCTTCCGTAGCCAGAAAGACTTTCCATATTTGATTTTGCCAGTGCTTCCAGAATAAGCGGGTGAGCACCTTCAATATAATCACTTTCAAATGAAATCATAAAAAACTCCGCCGTGATAAAATTAGAAGAAAATTAGTCCTAAAATTCCCAAAGGAATCAAGTAGCAGGCGAACCATTCAAGCTTTCCGCGGCGAATCAATTTCATCAAAATTGAAAGGGAGAGATAGCCCCACGCGAATGCCGCAAGACAGCCGCAGAATACTGGAAGAACACCAATCTGGCTTCCGACTTCACCCAAATCTTTTGCTTCAAGCACAAATGCGCCCAGAATCGCCGGAATCGAGACGATGAACGAAAATTCGCCTGCCGCTGCCCGGTTTACGCCCGCAAGCTGTGCTCCCGCAATAGTTGAGCCGGAGCGGCTGACACCTGGCAAAGTTCCGACTCCCTGCATGAAGCCGATAAAAAGTGCCTGAAGAATGGAAATGCCCTTGGCTTCTTCCAGGTTTTTTGAATCATGCTTTTTTGCCCAAAGCGAAGAAAAAATCAAAAGACAAGCCGTAACGATAAAGCCCGCGCAAGTGACTTTAATCGGAAGCTCCGGAATAAGCTTGCTCGTAACTACGCCAATCGCACCAGTTACGATAGTTGCGACAATCACAGCGAGAATTGTCTTTCGGCCAAGCTCGTCCGTGCCTGTGAGAAGGTCGGCTTCTGGGGTCTTAGGGGCTATGCCCCTAGGAGAAGGGGTAGCCGATTCTTTAGATGAGGCGCAGGGGGAGACCTCCCCCTTCCTGAAAATCCATCTGAACAAAATCACGAAAAGCCGTGCGATTTTCTTTCGGAAGTACAAAATAACCGCCGCGAGCGTGGCCAAATGCAACATAATATCGAACAAAAGAGGAACTTCGCTGAGGCCAAAAAGCTCCTGAGCCACTTTAAGATGACCGCTTGAAGAAATCGGCAAAAATTCCGCTATTCCCTGCAAGACACCAAGAATAATTGACTGAAAAATTGACATTTTTATACTCCTTAAGAATCAGACAGCCCTTCAAACCAGTTCATGAACAGTTCCGGCCAGACGCTGCATTCCCTCTCTGCATTGCTTCCGTCGGGATTTGCAGTTTCTGCTGAAGCGAGGGCCAAAGCGTGCTTTCCTCTGTTGAATAAATGATATTCACAATTGATTCCTTTTTCATAGAGGGCATTGGCAAGTAAAATCGTGTTTTTTGCGGGAACGGCTTCGTCCTGAAGCGTGTGCCAGATAAATGTTGGCGGGAAGTCTGCAGAAATATTTTTTTCGATTGAGACGACTTCCCTCATCGAGCTTTTCCCAAGTGAGTTAGAGATTTCAGCTGCTTCTTTTTCTGGAATTGAGCCTATGATGTTTTGAATCGAGCCTGCATGACAGAATTTTTCTTCTGCAGTAACTACAGGGTAGCATAAGCAGAGAAAATTCGGCCGGATTTCCTGACTTGTGTGGGAAATATATTTTTTAAGGAATTTTGAATTCCAGAAACAGCCTAGAAGGGAAGAAAGGTGGCCGCCGGCAGAAAAGCCAGCCAGAATGATTTTGTTAGAATCAACATGCCAGTTTTCTGCATTTTTTCGGATAAGGGCGACCGCATTTGCCGCGTCACAAAGAGCCTGAGGAAAGCGCATGGGAGCAAGTGTGTAGTGCAAAATGGCTGCATGAAAGCCAAGTGAATTCATTTTGATGGCGATGGATTCCTGTTCCCGCTGACCGTAATGACTATAGCCGCCACCTGGAATGACTAGAATGAGGGGGCGGATTCTTTCGGCAGAGAAATTTGGATAATTTTGTAGGATATAAGTTGTAAGACTTGCAGAAGAACTGCCTGAATCTGAAAGCTTTATTGTTTCGTGAATCATGAATTTATTATATTATAGAAGTGCTTTAAAAAGCAAAACCCCCGCTTAAAGGAGGAGAAACGGCGGGGGTTTTGGGTGACAAACTTCCAACGGAAGTGTCGTGCAACTTTTAGTTGCTCTTTTCTTGCTGCTGAGTATATATTAGAGTTTTTAGAGATTTTAATCAATACTTTTTTATGAAAATTATTGAAAATTTTGCGGTTTTCTATGAAAATAACAGAAAATTATGCAGATTTTCGCAAGGAGTAACATAAAATGAAAAAAATTGGAATTATCGGTGCTATGGAAGTAGAGGTAAACTTCCTTCGCAATTTGATGGGCGGTTCTATTAAGAAAACTGAAGCCGGTTCAATTGTCTTTGAAGAAGGAAAAATCCATGGAGTTGATGTTGTGCTTTCCCGGTCAGGTGTTGGAAAAGTGAATGCTGCTCTTTGTGCGCAGAGACTTGTCCTGCAGTTTGGCTGTACGAATATTATCAACACTGGAATTGCGGGGGCAATGGCTCACGGACTGGGCGTAATGGATTTTGTTGTTTCAACAGACGCTGTCTATCATGATGTGGATGCCACCGGCTTTGGTTACAAAAAGGGACAGGTTCCCCAGATGCAGGTATTTTCTTTCGAGGCCGACAAAAAAATGATTGAGGCTGCAAAAAAAGCCTTTTCTGAATCTGAGCTTTCAAAAGGCCACAAGATGATTGAAGGCCGGATTGCCACAGGCGACCAGTTCATCAGTGAAAAAAATGTAAAAACTCGCATCGCTGAAGAATTTGAGCCTGCCTGTGTCGAAATGGAAGGTGCTGCGATTGCACATTCCTGTTACCTCAACAAAGTTCCCTTCGTTATTTTGCGCTGTATGAGTGACATGGCAGATGATTTAAGCTCAAACGGCTACGATTTCAACGAGGGACTTGCCGCAGAACTGAGCGCCCGTGTTGTTGAGAAAATGATTTCAACTTTTGCGGACTAGCAGGTCGATTCTGATATTGTCGGATATTTTTATAATGTATATACTTACCAGCGAGGCATTATTATGGAAGTTATTCAGAGTTTTACTATTGATCACACTCATTTGAAGCCGGGAATTTATGTTTCTCGCGAAGATAAAGGTTTTACTACTTACGATTTAAGAATCACTGAGCCGAACAAAGAGCCGGCAATTGCTCCTTCTGCCATTCACAGCATTGAGCATCTCATGGCGACTTGGTTCCGCAACTCTCGTGTTAAGGACGATGTGGTTTATGTAGGTCCTATGGGTTGTCTTACAGGCATGTACATCATAATGACAGGTTCTTATACCGTTCAGGATATGCGCTCTCTTACAATCGAGTGCCTTGAATGGATTCTTACACAAAATGAAGTTCCTGCAACCCGGCCGGAAGCTTGCGGAAATTACCTTCTTCACGATCTTCCGATGTGCAAGTGGGAATGTGCACGCTACCTTGACCGCCTCAAAAATGACTTTCACTGTGAATATACAAAACTCAAAGTCACTCTTGATGACGGAAAAGTTTTTGCGGACGCATAATAAATGAACATCTTCGCAAAATTTAAAGAAACTGTCTCTTCAGTGCTGCCCATTATGGTCATGGTTCTGCTTTTGGGGCTTACCATTGCTCCCATGTCTTTTGGAACCATGAGCCGCTTTGTGCTTGGCGGAATCCTCGTTATTTTCGGGCTCACGATTTTTTTGCTGGGCGTTGACATTGGAATCCTGCCAATCGGTGAGCGGAGCGGAGCGGCTCTTACTGCAAAGCGAAACCTTCCTCTCTTATTGGGAGCGGCCTTTTTAATCGGTTTTATCGTTACAGTTGCCGAACCGGATGTTCAGGTGCTTGCAGACCAGGTGCGGGGAATTGCACCAAATGTGAGCAAGTGGGGTTTGATTTTTATGATTGCCGTGGGCGTGGGCTTTTTTGTTTCCCTGGGTATTTTACGCACGGTTCTTTCAATCCCCCTGAACATTCTCCTTACTATTTCGTATATTTTTGTCTTTGCCCTGGCCTTTCTGACTCCCCCCACATTTCAGGGAGTTGCCTTTGACTCAGGTGGAGCCACTACCGGCCCAATGACAGTTCCCTTCATCATGGCTTTAGGTGTTGGCGTTGCGGCGGTTCGTGCAAAGTCAGACAAAAACGGTAAACTTAAATCTTCAAGTGATGATTCATTTGGCTTGACGGGGATTGCCTCAATCGGCCCGGTTCTTGCAGTCATCATTTACGGTATTATTTTGTCAGGTGGAACTTCTTCTTCAGGTTCTCTTGCTGAGGGCGGACATGGTCTTACAGCTCGCGGAATTGCGGTTTTTTTTAACCTTCTGCCATCGATTTTTAAAGAAGTTTCTGGCGCTCTTGCTCCTCTGGCTGGAATGGCCATTTTTTTTCAGATCTTCCTGCTTAAAATGCCTCCCATGCAAGTTGTGCGAATGGTTCGTGGCTTTGTAATGAGTTTTATCGGTTTGATTTTATTTCTAACTGGCGCTCAGGGTGGTTTCATGCCGGCTGGTGCAGAGCTTGGAAAAGTTCTAGGTGCTGCAAGTCAGACAGGTGTTTTCTGGACGGTGCTTCTTGTTGCTGTCGGACTGGTTTTTGGAGCAATCGTCGTTTGTGCCGAGCCTGCGGTTTGGGTTTTGACAGATCAGGTTGAGTCAATTTCGGGTGGCACAATCAAGCGTAAGGTCATGCTTGTAGCTTTGAGCGCCGGTGTTGCAATTTCAATTGGAATTTCTATGCTTCGTGTACTTTATGGTTTTTCCATCTGGTATATTTTGATTCCGGGTTATGCTCTGGCTTTGATTCTTTCATTCATCTGTCCAAAATTATTCACTGGAATTGCCTTTGACTCAGGTGGCGTTGCGAGTGGCCCTATGACCAGCACTTTTATTCTTTCATTTACACTGGGGGCTTCAGAAGCAAGTGGCGGAAATCCTGCTGTAGATGCTTTTGGTGTAATTGCTTTGGTCGCCATGACACCATTGATTGCAATTCAGATTTTGGGAATCATTTTTAAGATAAAATCGAATCGTGCAAAAAACAGTCATTCAAGGGAGGCTTCAGAATGAGTGCATTTTCACTGATTATTAGCATCGTTCCCCATGACAAGGGCGAAAAACTCACCAAAGCGGCCGTTGAGTCTGGTTGTGGTGGCGGAACTGTCCTTATGGGGAGAGGACTTGCAAAATCAAATTTTGGTGCGATTTTAGGAAGTGGTGAAACTACAAAAGACTTGATTTACATGGTCGTTAATTCAGAAAAAAAGCCGGCGATTATGAAGGCAATTCTTGATTCGGCAAAAATTGAAAAAGCTGATTTCGGATGCCTTTTTACCCTGGCCGTTGATTCTATGCTAAAAGCCGGTGCGCTTCCAGAAAAATCAGGAGCCTGCAGTTTAGAAGGAGAAGAAAAAATGAATGAAAATGTTAAATCCAGCGATATGATTACGGTCATAGTAAACAAGGGCTATGCCGATGATGTGATGTTCGCAGCCCGAAAAGCAGGCGCGACTGGCGGAACTGTCATTAATGCCCGAGGAACAGCCCGCGAAGACGATGCCAAATTCTTCGGAATGCACATTGTGCCCGAAAAGGATATGCTGGTTATCGTTGTAGAGCACGGGCAAAAAGAAGCCGTTCTTTCTGCAATCAGGGAAGTAAAATGTCTTAAAGAGCCTGGTATGGGAATCGCTTTTTCTTCTCCTGTTGAGGATTTTTCACTCCTTGGAAAGAAAAAATAATGTCAACAAAAAACAATGTTCTTCAGGCTCTTTCTTCTCTTAAAAATAGTGAATTTCTCTCAGGCGAGGAATTAGCTGCATCCTGTCAGGTTTCACGCACGGCAGTCTGGAAGGCAATCCGCTCACTTTCAGACGACGGCTATAAAATTGAGGCGGTCACAAACCGAGGCTACAGAATTATTTCAAGCCCGGACAGACTGAATGCGGATGAACTTTCCCGCCTGCTTAAAAACTGCACTTCAAGTCCTCTGCATGTATTTACTTTTGATACGATTGATTCTACAAATTCTGAGGCAAAGCGGCGTGCTATTGATACCGGTGCTTTTCGTGATGTTGCAGGAAATCTCACTGAAAAGGGAGCTGCTTCTCATCTTTCACTATATGCGGCGGAATGTCAGACAGGTGGAAAGGGGCGTCTTGGGCGTACTTTCCTTTCTCCGGCTGATGCGGGCGTTTACTTTTCGCTTTTATATTCTCCAAAAAATGGTGTAAAAAGTCCTGCCCTTTATACGGCAGCGGCGGCTGTTGCTGTCTCTAGGGCGATTAAAAATCTTTTCGGTGAAAATCCTTCGATTAAGTGGGTAAACGACATTTTTCTCGCCGGTAAAAAAGTTTCTGGAATCCTGGTCGAAGGAATTGCGAATTTTGAGACAGGAATCATTGACGCAGCTGTAGTTGGAATTGGTATCAATCTTCGAAAAAATCCTGCCCTTTCCGGCGAAATAACGAAAATTGCGGGTAGTATTGAAGAAGCAAAACTTGCTGAGAATAAAGAAATGCCCGACGTTACAAAAAATCGCGTAATTGCAGAAGTCATAAAAAATCTGATTCTAATTTATGATTCTTTTGAAAATGACAATGAAGCCCTTAAAGAAGAAATGATTGCCGAATATCGCAAGGATTCAATGCTAATTGGCAAAAAAGTGACCGTCAATCCTGTGGCCGGGAGCAATTTTGAAAGTTACGGAGCTACAGTCAGGGGAATTACTCCCGAAATAAAACTTTTAGTCGAAACAGAAAATGGAGAACTGAGGGAATTGAGTTCCGGGGAAGTGAGTCTGCACAGCTATGACTTTGTATAATTTCTCTGATTTTATGATGAAAAAAAATCAGAGATGTGTTATAATTAAAATGAATTTTGACTAAATTTTTCGAGGATGCACATAGATGACAGATATGGATTTAGACCCCACGATTGCAGCTTTGCTTGCAGAAACCGAAGCTGATTCTGGCCCAAGTGATGATTTACCTTCCTTCAAAGATATTTCGGACAATCAGTCAAAACCCGTAGAAGATAAAGCTTCTGAAGTTGCCCATAAAGTTGATTTGTCACAGCAGGGCTTTAAGGAAATCACTAAATTCTACGAAGACGAGTCAAATCACTATTTTGATGATCCTGCTTATTACAAAACGGCTCTTGGAGGCGAAGGAGAGCAGGCTCAGCGGGTTCATAAAATTCTTTCAAAATATCTTACCTGTCAAGATCCAAAAGACCGCACTGTCTATCGTCAGCAGATTGTTACTTCATGGTGGGAACTTATCCGTGTTATGTGTACAAAAGCAGGAGACAGTTCTCTCGAAAAACCAAAAAGAATGCTTCTTCGTTTTGGTGTTGTACTTCCTTCTCTTTTTACGCCTGAACAGAAACAGCTTTTTTCTAAAGTAATTCTTGAAAACAATACCGGAGAACCTGTCTATTATATGGACGAATGGTTCAAAGAAATCGCATCAGGGCGCTTAACTCTTTCTGCTACAGACGAGGCTCGTGCCCCGCGAAAAAATGATCCTAATGCCGAAGCCCAGCGTATTCAGCAGCTCAAAAGCAAAAACGATGGTAAATTGCAAAATGCCGAGAGTTTGCTCAATTCTAAAGAAAGCGAACGCCAGATGCTTGAAAACGAGCTTAAAAACAGAGTTGATTCACTCTGCGAGCATAGCCCGATGATTGGCCTTGAACCGCACAAGCAGACCTATACCGAAGGTCAAAAGCATTTGTTTGGTGAAATTCAAGAAAAATTGCGTGCATTGCAAAAACTTGACAAAGAGCTTGTTGGTTACATCAAGGAATTCGAAGAAGCAAAGGCAATCGGCTCTTCCCTCGAAGACAAGATGAGCGCACAGCCAGAGGCAATGGAAGTCAGCACTGGCGACATTATGATAGAATTCCAGACAGTCCGACAGATGGCAAAAATGACTTGTGGTCGCCAGGGAAACCAGTTCCCTATTTTTACCCGCGAATTTTTCCATTGTGTACCGCGACTTACAGGTTTCCGAGAAAATGTTCTCAATATTCTCAAGTGGGTTGAGGACAATGACCCGGAGTGCTTTATCCGAGTTCACAAGAACATGAAGAACCGCATCGTTCCTTATGTTCTCTGCCTTCCGACTTATGGTGATTTTGGTTTCTGTTGGGAACCATTCGACCGCTATAATCGTGTCACTAGTCGTGGCCGAATCGTCATTCCTATGTATCCGCGTGACCTTAAAATCGCAATTCTCATGGCAGTGGCTGATTTGCGCTGGCAGGTTGCAAAAGAAAAGGCAAGTTACTACTGGATGGAAGAAGGCCTTACAGGTCAGTATTACCAGTGGATTGAACGGCAGAAGCTCAAGGGTGACCTTAAATCTTACTTCATCGCCGACTATGTTTTGTGGATGACAAAAGAAGTGGATGGTATTCAGCGAATGGACAAAGAGTTGCGCGCAGTTTTCTGGCGTTTTGTTCCTTTCAATCAGGCCAAAAAAGACGACCTCAAAATGCGAAGCCCTGTTTACGCCGAGCTTTATCAGCGTGATCTGAACCGCGCAATGAGTGACGGTTATTAAAATATAAAAGGCGGATTAATTTTATTCACTTCGTGTTAATTCGCTTAATTAGTGCTGATTCGTGTTTTTAATTAGGATTCATTTTTTGAACCAAAAAATTTATATATACGAGGCAAAATTATGGATTTTGTAAAAGAACTTCGTGCCAAAGCTAAGGCTGCCGGCAAAAGAATCGTTCTCTGTGAAGGTGAAGACAAGCGAGTTGTAGAGGCCGCTTCTGTCATCGTTAAGGAAGGAATTGCAAAAATCACCCTTCTTGGAAATGAAGCTGATATCAAAAAATTCGGCTTTGATATGACTGGCGTTGACATCGTTGACCCGACAAAAGATTCAAACGCAGACAAATACGCAGAAATCTTGTACAAAGCCCGCGAAGGCAAACTCAACAAAAAGACTGGTCTTCCTGAATACGCTGATGTAGCTGCCGCAAAAGCTGCCGCTCTCAAAGATTACACAATGTACGGTGCTTTGATTTTGAAGGCAGGAGACGCTGACGGTTTCGTTTCTGGTGCTTGCCACTCAACAGCAAACACTCTCCGCCCGGGACTTCAGGTTATCAAAACAGCTCCTGGATGCAGCACTGTTTCTTCATGCTTCATCATGGTCGCTCCAGAGGGCGGAAACAAATATCTCTCAGAGGGAATCGCAGTTTTCGGTGACTGTGCAATCAACATCAACCCAGACGAGAATCAGCTGGCTGACATCGCAATCGCATCTGCTGGAACAGCAAAGGCAATCGCAGGAATCGAGCCAAGAGTCGCAATGCTCTCATTCTCAACAAAAGGTTCTGGAGCTGACCCAAAAGACGGAAACACTGTCGAAAAGGTCGTTCACGCAACTAACATCGCTCACGAAAAAGCTCCTGACTTGGCTTTGGACGGCGAATTCCAGTTCGATGCCGCAATCGCTCCAGAAGTTGGCGAGCTCAAAGCTCCGGGCAGCAAAGTCGCTGGTCATGCAAACACATTCATCTTCCCTAACATCAATGCTGGTAACATCGGTTACAAAATCGCAGCTCGCATGGGTGGCTGGAAGGCAATCGGTCCTGTTTGCCAGGGATTCGCAAAGCCTCTCAATGATCTTTCACGAGGCTGCAATGTAGACGAAATCGTCGATACAGTAGCAGTAACTGCATTGCAAGCATAAAAAAAATAAAAAATACATCCATGTATTTTTTATTTTAACGAGAAAATTCTGTTCACCTAAAGGCAAACAGAATTTTCTCTCTTGTCTTTCACCCCACATCCTGTGGGGCATTTTTTTATTTCATAGTAAGAAAACTCTCTGTGTTCTCTGTGAGGATTTTTTGGCTTACAGTTTCTTCTGATAGCGGGAAACTACTTTTGGGTCGAGTTTGTCTTCAAGATGGAATTTTTTGATGGCCCAACTTACGGTTCGGACCGAAATTGACATTGCCACGATAAGGCCGACTAAAAGCAAGAGTGGAAGAACAACCTGCATTGGAACGCTTTCACCCAGATTTGGGTTATCATTAATAAAGAAAAGCAGGGAAATTAAAAGTACGGCTTCAACAAACAAACCTACGAAAATATTAAAAATGATAACGCAGAGATTAAAAACAAGTGTTCGTTCTTTTGTAGTCATTATTCACTGGCCCCCGAATTTTTAGATTTTTTCATTGCAATAATAAAAGACAGAATCAAGAGAAGTCCACATATAACAACAGCCATATCCGCAACATTGAAAGTAGGCCATCGTTCCCAGCGCAAAAATTTAAGCGGAGCATTATGAATATCGAACCATTTTACATCAATAAAATCTACGACACCTTCATCGCGAAAGAAGCGGTCGATAAGGTTACCCAATCCGCCACCGATGATTCCCGAAATGCTCCATCGCTGAAGTGGTGAAAAATCATCATTACGCATATATACGCCAAGCACAATAAGAATAACGATAAGTGGAATTGCACGGAAAAGAATGCTTCTGACGGCGATACTCCAGCCCTGGCCGATACTGAAAGCAATTCCCGGGTTATTTACATGAATGATGCGCAGAAAATCGCCAAAAAGAGATGTTCCGAATCCATAAAGTGGTATATTTTGGGTTACAAGCACTTTAGTAACCTGATCAAGTATAATCACAATAAGCGCAAGCAGGAGAGGAAGCATTTTTTTTGCTATAAAATATTTTGGTTTAAAAGAAACCTCGATTGTATTGTCAGACATTTTTTAATCCTAATTTTTAATGCAAATTATCTTATCATAATCCAGTGGGGATGTCGATAAAAACAGTCTTAAGTCCTTTGTCATCTTCAAGCCGTTTTTGTACCAGCTGAACGCCAACTGTTTCCGTGTTGTAGTGGCCGCCAGCGATTACATTTATTCCTGACTCTTCGATTGCGTGAAATTCTTCGTGGCCAACTTCGCCGGTAATGTAGGCATCTGCACCGATTTTAACGGCTTGGTCAAAATCGTCTCCTGCGCCACCAGAAATTATTGCCACTTTTTTAATGAGTTTCTTGCCGAAAGGAAGGATGTGAGCAACATTTTCGCCGTTTGGGAAGAGTTTTTTTGAAAGTTCTTCAATTGTACATTCTGAAGGAAGTTCACCAACTGCCCCTAAAGTCATGCCCCGCCATTTTCCGAAAGGCCGCACTTTTTCAAGACCGATTCGCTTGGCTAGACCGAAATTATTTCCTACGAATTCATTTGCATCCAGAGGAATGTGATAGGCTATAAGTGCAATATCGTTTTTGATGAAAGCTGCAACCCGTTTGTAGTGACTGCCTGTAATCGTCTGGCAATGCCCCCAAAAAAGGCCGTGATGAACGAAAAGTACCTGGGCGCCTGCTTCTGCCGCTTTAAGGGCTGTTGCTTCACAGGCATCAACGGCAAAGGCGACTTTTGTGATTTGTTTTTCGTCTGGGGCAGAGTTTGAAATTTGAATTCCGTTGATGGAAATATCCGAGTCGTAGTCTTCTTTGTGCAGGAATGAATTGAAATACCGGTTGAGTTCTGTGAGTGTCATTTTTGCTCCTGTTTTTGCTCTTCAATTGCTTTTATTGTTTTGTTGGCTACATAGCGTGGAATAAAGAATTTATTTTCTCTTTCAATGTCTTTTGTGTGGGCAAGAAGGACATCTGTCTGCTCGATAAAGCCGTATCCGCTGGTCTTGTATTCATCAACTCGGTTCATGGAGAAAAATCCTTTTGCGTTTGAATAAGGTTCAGTGTTGAATTCATCTATGACTGAATAGATTGAATCAAAATCGACTCCGTCAACGACGTAAAAGATCTTTGTTTCATCTCCGAAGATTTCCAGGGCAAGTTTTGTGAGTGCAGAATATTTTTTTGTCGCATAATTTTGCTCAGCAAGGAAAATATTTTCGGCTTTTTCTGCCAGCCTTTTTTCGTAGTGTAATGCGGCAAATCTTCTGAAAAATTTGCTTCCGAGTATTGTTTTTTTGAAAGAGTCATCCATAGATTTTGCAAGCAAATTTAATTCATCAGTGTAAATATCAGCTGCTATGATTTTGTAGCCTTTTTGTGCAAGTAGAAGAAAATAAGGTTCGTAATTAATTACTGATGCGCGAATTCCAGGAGAGAAGATAAGCACAGGATTTTCAGAATAGAACTTATTTGTGATTTCATCATTGCTGACAGGTTCGTAGATGAACAGACTTCCGCTGAATTTTTCTCCCGAAAAAGGTGACTGTCTGATTCTAAGGTTTGAAAGATTCCCCGTAAGTGTATATTCAGTCCTTGATGCATTAAAATCTTTGATATTGTATTTTATCGGGCGGAAATAGATTACAAAAACAGCAAGCACAATTGTGCATACAAGAAAAATTGTAGAAAAGATTATGAATATAGGACTGTAGCTGTCAACGATAAGTTTTGCTGACAGGCGGAGAATTGAACGGAAATTCGTAAAAAAAACTAACAGGGAGAGGGTAAAGATTCCCAGATTAATTACTGAAAAACCAAAGCAGAATAGGGTGAAAAGGGATATTATAAGAGCTGCAGGGGAAAAGGCTGCGAAACAGTCTATGCGGGAATGTTTAAGAAAAAAAATTCTTACCGAGCAGAAAAAAAGAAGGACAAGCACTAAACTCTGTGCAAGAAAACAGTCAAACATACTTATATTTTGCCTTAATCCCGGATTTTACTCAACTATTGAAAGCCGGCTTTTGATATTTCCAAAATCGCTATGATGTGGTATAATCATGAAATATGCAGGAAGGGCAGAAAACTCAGAAAGTCACTCTAGATAATTCAAAAATCAAAATGGCAATTCGTGCCGGCATTCCTCTTTCAATTACAACATATACACTTCCCCGCGAAATGTCTGAGTATATGGAAAATGTGCTTATGTCTTTCCTTGCAGAATTAGGCCAGCAGCACATGGGCACCTACCTCAAATACTGTCTCAATGAGCTGGTTACCAATGCCAAAAAGGCAAATACAAAGCGAATCTACTTCAAAGAAAAGAATCTAAACCTTTTTGATGATAAAGACTACGAACTGGGAATGCGGACTTTCAAGGAAGACACGCTCAATAATATCCGTTACTATCTGGGGCTTCAAAAATCAGGCGGTCTTTATGTAAAACTGATTCTTCAGACACGCAACAACAAAATCAAAATCGAAGTTCGCAATAATTCTGAACTAACCTTCCGAGAATACAAGCGAATGCACGATAAACTGAGTCGTGCCCAGCAATACACTTCGGTCGATCAGGCTATGAGTCAGGTCGTAGATCTTTCAGAAGGTGCCGGCTTAGGAATTATCATTATGATTCTTATGCTCGAAAAAATCGGCCTCACCGAAGAAAATTTCCAGATACTTTGCGAGAACGGCGAAACAATTACACGAATCATCCTTCCTATCAACGAAAAAACTCAGCGCGAACTAAATAATGCTTCTCACGAATTTATTAAGATAATTGATGACATTCCTCAGTTCCCGGAGAGCATTTTAAGAATCAACCGCCTTATCAACAATGAAAACTCAAAAATGAGTGAAATTGCTCTGGCGATTTCTAGCGATGTTTCCCTGACTGCAGATTTGCTGAGATTAGTTAATTCTGTCACTTTTGCCCTTGCATCTCCCTGCCGAAGCATTGCCGATGCTGTTAAGCTTGTCGGAATCCGCGGAATTAAAAACATGCTGCTTTCTGTCGGCTCTATGAAGCAGCTTGAGGGATTAGGCTCGCAGTCACAAAAAGTTCTTTGGATCCACGCAAATCGGGTCGCTTTCTATGCCTATAATCTTGCAAGGAATTTCTGCGCTTCCGAAAAAGAGATAATCGACGATTCATATGTTTGCGGCCTTCTTCACGATATGGGCAAACTTGTTTTTGCTACAGCACACCCTGATTTCCTTACCAACATGAAGGAAGTCTGCTCTTTCAGGAATATTTCTGCTGATGTATTTGAAAAACTGATTGCGGGCGTTAACCACAGCGAGGTAGGTGCCCTCATCGCCGAAAAATGGAATTTCCCGGAAGTAATTATTTCTGTAATCCGCCATCATCACGAGCCGGATATGGCTCCAACGGTCACAAAAAAACTTACTTCTATTGTTTATCTTGCTGATATGCTGAGTCATTACGAAACTAACGAGGTTGATTACTATCAGTTCGACCTGGATGTCCTTAAGCTATTCAAAATTGGCAGCGAAGCACAACTTAAAAAGATATCCGAAAAACTCGTCAAAGCCTTTAAGGTTGACTAGTCACTTTCCTTTCCAGACTTTCAACCCATGCCTGCATTAAGATTCCGTAAGCGACTCCCACATTGAGCGACGCTTTTAGACCTTTCATCGGTATCGTGACACGGCCATAACTTGCTTTAGATAGTGCCTGCGGACTGACTCCTAATTCTTCTGAGCCAATAATGCAAATTCCTTTTTTGGGAAATTTAAATTCTTCGATAGGTGTTCCGCCAGTCTCCAGTACAAAAATCGGCAGTTCCCTTTCTTTTGCGAATTCTTCAAGCTCATCAAGACTTTTCCGTTCAAATCCAATTGTTTCGATACAACCCATGCCACTTCTTATTGCTTTTGGATGATTTGGATCAATGCACATTGGAGAAACAAGAACTTTTTCGGCTCCCATCGCTTCGGCTGTTCTGAAAATTGAGCCACAATTAAAAGGCGAGCGGATATCTTCTGCATAGACATATACATCTGGATAAAAATCCCGCTCTTTTACAAGCCCCTCTTCATTCAGTGGGGAAGCGTGTGGTGCGATGATTAAATCCCATTCAGCAGGAAATGTTCCGATAATTGCAAGAAGATTATTTCGTGCCAGATTGCAGGCTCGTTTTTCATTGAATGGAAGAGTGGTTAAAACTTCTTCAAGCTGATTTTTGCTTTCATGAGGAAGTTCCGGATCTTGAATGACAATTTCAATGAGTTTTTTTATATATTCAGCGCGGGGCAGGGATTTGAAATTATATTCATTTCCTTTTTCGGGGATTCCGTCAACATCGCGCTCCAATGCCCCGAATGTAAGGGCCAGCTTGCGTCGTTTTTGCCCTGGCTGGAGTTGATTTAATTTATGAGGTTCAATCATCCGTGTGCCTAGAATGCTGTCTTTATCAAACTGAACAAATCATCGCTGTTCATGCTGCGCGGAAGCATATTAACGATGTCCAGCTGGCCAGCGTCTTCTGCAGCAAGGGCAAGCTGTTCAAGAGAAATTGAGAGCTCTTTAAGACGGGCTGGAAGGTTTGCTTTTGCGATTTTCTGTCGTATGTAGTCAGCGAATGCTTTGGATGCGTCTTCTGGATTTTGTTCTGGGGTGGCAATTCCCATTTTTTTGGCAAGAAGGGCGATTCTGTCAGCTTTGAACTTTGCACATTCTTCTATCATATATGGGAAAAGAATCGTTGTAACAAGGGAGCGTGAAATTTTATATCTTGCGTTAATACACATAGATAAAAGAGATGCAATTCCAACAGAAGAAGTTGCGGCAGAAAGCGAAGCCATGCAACCGCCTTCAGAAAGAAGTTCCTCTTTTGGTTTTGTTACAGTGAGTGTTTGAGAGCCTTCAAGTGCATACCCGAAAATTTCTACGGCTTTTTCAGCAATCATATCGCTGAAAAAATTTTCTTTCTGGGAAAGATAGCTTTCTGTAGCAAGACAGAGTGTTTCAAGTGCCATTGAGTCAACTTGATTCTCTGAAAGTGTTCCCGTAAGGGTAGGATCGAAGAGGACTAGTTTGCAAATTCCTGACTGCGCTTTAATCAGTTTGAGAGTTGAACTTCGTGCATCAACGAGAGGAATAGTGTCTGTAAAAATGAATGCATCGCGGATGGTACTTGGAAGACAGATTAAAGGAAGTGGCGCTGTTGTTGGAATTGAACCGTCAATATAGTCATAAAAATCGTGAATTTCATTAAACAAAGCACAGAGCGCACGAGAAATGCTTATTGCTTTTCCGCCTCCTAAAGCAATAACGCCGTGAACATGGGCTTCCCTTGCCAGCTTAAGAACTCTGCCCAAAATTTCAGAATCCCCGCTGTCGGCAATTTCATCAAAAATGAAATAATTAACTTTTTTGTCATCCAAAGCTTTTGTTACTTTTTGAATTGCACCATTTTCCCTAAGAATCGGATCTGCAATGAGCATAAATTTTGACCCCCAGGAAAGAACTGAAGAGCCGATTCTGCTCGCTGCATAAGAACCTAAAAGAATATTTGGTGAAACTTTGAATGAAAAATCTGCCATTTTTGAATCCTTTGAATGATGACTAGCAATAAAAAAAGACGGAAAAATTCCGTCTTTCTGTAAGCGACACCGTTGCCGAAAGTTTAAAGCCCATAACTTGCAAGAATTCTGTCAGCTGTTGAAGCAATAACAGCCTGATTCAAGTAGTTTGGATCCTTAATCTTTTCTTTGATGGCGGCAACGAGATCCTGACGAATGTCCGGAGTTTCTGCCGCAACCTGATTCAGGTAGTAAGCTTCTGCCGCTGCTTTTGCTTCGTCAGAAACGCTGACCTGATCTGCTGTAGAGTATGTATTTTCCTTAGCTGTAGTGCGACGAGTATTCTGAACATTGTTAAGAGGATTTACATTGTCAATTCTTCCAATCATCATAGCTAACCTGCCTTTTACTCTTTAATTATCGGCATCTTCTGAAAATTCTTTAGAATTTTTCGTAAATTTATCAGAAGATTTTGAGATAAATACTGCAAATTCACCCTGAATCTTGCTCCTTGACGCAAAATCCTCGAGTATTTCTTGAGCAGTCCCCTCTACTATCTCTTCGTGTAACTTCGTGAGCTCTCGCCCGACGACCACACGCCGTTCACTATCAATATCGGCAATATCAGTTAAAAGTTTAACAATTCTGAACGGAGATTCGTACAGAACTATTGCCGCTTCCATTTCCATGAGTTCCCTAAGACGGCTTCGGCGACGCCCTGGTTTGGGGGAAAGAAAGCCTTCAAAGACCAGAGTTTTACCGCCTGCTCCTGCAACACTCACCAGTGAAGCAAAAGCACTTGCCCCGGGAATTGGAACTACTGTATGCCCTGCCTTTCGAGCCAAGCCCGCAAGAATTGCCCCAGGATCGGAAATACCCGGAGTTCCCGCATCGCTTGCATAAGCCACCGTTTGACCTTCGTCCAGCATCCTGATGATTTTTTCGCTTGCCTGCTCTTCATTTTGAGAACGACAGGAAACGAGGGGCTTTTTTATTTCGAGATGATTCAAAAGCTGCAACGTGTGCCGGGTATCTTCGGCGGCAACCACATCTACAGATTTGAAAGTTTCGACAGCCCTGAATGTAATATCACCGAGATTACCAATCGGCGTTCCAACGATGTATAAGGTCGACATCATTTAATTATAAATTAGAAATGAGAAATTAGCAATTAAAATAGAAAAATTACTAATTGCACATTACTGATTCATGACTACTTTAATAATGAGCAGAAAGTTGTGACCAGTGAGTCAATTTCGCTGTAATCTGATTCGCTCCTGCTTTCAAAAAGGGAGCCTTCGCCGCTTTCGGGATTTGAGCGGATTTCAATCTTTTTGGCAACGATGTAAGAGTCAAGGCTTGTGACTGTGATAGCTGCGAACATTTTTGCCAGAGATTCAAGGTCATTTTCTTCAAGGTCGATGATTTTTTTTGCATTTGCAAGGCTACGGAGTGCTTGTTTTGTCTGAACGACAAGTTTTTCCCGTGTTTCCTGAGCAATTTTTGCTGCGGCAGATGAAATATATTTTTCGCTTTCAATAAAAGAATAAATCTGAATCAAAGGCTCTTTTTCGTTCATTTTGAACCAGCGGTTTACTATTGCCTTCATCACATTTTCGGCTGGATATCGCTGAGAAATAGAATCGATGTCAGTCGGAATGAAATATGTTTTTCGGAAATAATCGCCACACCAGCGGATACAGTCCTCAACCATTGCATCGCGGCTTTCGTAGTGATTGTAAAGTGAAGCTTTTTTGATGCCCAGACGGTCAGAGACATCTGAAAGTGAAGTTCCGCCAGCATTTTTTGCAAAGCAAGAATCCAAAAATGCGAGGATAATCTTCTCGCGAGTAACTTTGTCTGATTTAGCCATTTTCCCACCCATGAACTTTTTATTCTATAAGACTAACTATCATTAGTTTATTATGACAGTAGGGATTTGTCAACACTTGGGAAATTTGCTAAAATAACTCGTTATGGATTTATTGAAGAAACTTACAGAATTGGACGCCCGTTTTCTTGAAGTCAGCGAGATGGTTCAGGACCCGGATTTAGTCAAAGACCAGAAAAAATACAAAGACGTGATGCGTGAACACGGTCACTTGACGGCAGTACTTGAAGTCGGAAACGAATACCGAAAGTGTTTGCAGGGCATTGAAGATGCCAAAATGATGATTACGGCCGAAGATGACGCCGAAATGAAAGAAATGGCCCGCGAGGAGCTCAAAGAACTTGAAGAAAAGGTTCCTCAGCTTGAAGAGCAGATTAAGCTCAAGCTTATTCCGCCTGATCCTCTCGATGAAAAGAACATTATCCTTGAAATCCGTTCGGCTGCGGGCGGTGACGAGGCTAGTTTGTTCGTTCGCGACATGTGGGAAATGTACATTCACCTTTGCGAGCGCAAGGGCTGGAAGTACGAGAATGTCGAGGCTCAGGAAACTGAGGTGGGCGGCTTTAACAAAATCGTCACTCAGATTACAGGAAAATTCGTTTACGGAACCCTTCGCTGGGAATCTGGCGTTCACCGGGTTCAGCGGGTGCCGGCTACAGAAAGCCAGGGCCGCTTACAGACTTCTACAGTCACGGTTGCAGTTCTGCCAGAAGCTGAGGAAGCCGACATTAAAATCAATCCGGGCGATGTCCGTGTCGATGTAATGCGTGCGGGAGGGCCGGGCGGTCAGTGTGTAAACACCACGGACTCGGCTGTTCGTCTTACCCACATTCCAACGGGAATCGTCGTTATCCAGCAGGATCAGAAATCTCAGATTAAGAACAAGGAAAAAGCCTGGGAAGTTTTGCGAGCCCGACTCTTTGATTTTGAGCAGAGCAAACTGGATGCAGAGCGATCTTCTGCACGAAAAAGCATGGTCGGAAACGGCGACCGCTCAGAGAAAATCCGTACTTACAACTATCCTCAGGACCGGGTAACTGACCACAGGATCAACCTTTCGCTCCACAACCTTCCAAGCTTTATGATGGGCAACATGGACGAAATGCTGGATGCTCTCAATGTCTACGCCAAAGAGGAAGAATTTAAGGCACTGGATACTAATTAAGCTGCAAAGGGGGGAAGTCTCCCCCTCGGCTACAATGGCTTCGCCATTTTCGCCTACCCCCTCTGCGGGGTAGGGAGACGGTCGCCGTAGGCGAAAAAACTTGCGAGGCAAGTTTTTAGTCGAGTCTCGGTGAAGACTGTGCCTGAACCGCACCCCTGCGATGTTTGCGTAGCAAACTCGATTACAACGCCCCCCAAAAAAAATGACCATTCAGGAAGCAAAAATTCACGGAAAAAGCGAACTTATCTCCTCTCCAACACCAGAGCTTGATACGGCGGTGCTTTTGCAGCATATCACAGGCTTTGACAAAACGCATTTGCTCTTGAACCGTGACTTTGCCTTGACGGCTGAGCAGAAAGCCGTCTTTCTTTCTTCTATCGAAAAGCGAAAGACGGGGCTTCCCGTAGCCTACATTACAGGCCACAAAGAATTTTTCGGGCTGGATTTTTTTGTCACTCCCGATGTCCTGATTCCAAAGCCGGACACGGAGCTTTTAGTTGAGCTGGCCCTTGATGCCCTGGAAGACAAATTCCGCGCAAAGCCTGAAGCAATCCCCACAGTCTGCGACATGTGCACAGGAAGCGGCTGCGTGGGACTTTCGATAGCGAAGACACTTTCAGACAAGGCAAGTGAGAAAAAAGAAACCACAGATTACACAGATTCCCGCAGCTTAAGTTTGACCTTAGTCGACATAAGTGAAAAGGCTCTCGATATTGCGAAAAAAAATGCAGAGCGATTGCTGAAACTGGACGAGCGAAGCAATGTCCCGAAGCGTAACTTTCAACTTTCAACTTTCAACTTTCATCTTATTCAGTCCAATCTTTTCGAGAATGTTTTGCCGGCTTTTGACCTAATCGTCACGAATCCGCCTTATGTGCCTCATTCTGAGTCGGTGGAGCTTTTGAAGGATGGCCGAAGCGAGCCTCTTCTGGCCCTTGACGGCGATGTGAATGAAAGAGGGGAGTCCAGCGGGAGCGACGACGGTCTTGCCTTAATCCGCCGCCTTGTGCCCCAGTGCTATGAGCACTTGAACCGGAACGGAGTTTTGATTATGGAAACCGGCGAGTACAATGCTGAGGCGACAGCGGAGCTTTTCAAAGAAGCAGGCTTCCGCAACATTCACATAGAATACGACATGAACGAGATGATGCGGGATGTCGTGGGAGTAAAGTAAATGACACCCTTAGAAAAGTATTACAATAAATTCAAGGAAGAACACAGACTCACCACCCGGCACGGAATCGTGGAATTCACGGTCTCGATGAAATACATCCATGATTTTGTGGAACTTGTGCGGGCTTCGTCTTCGTCTTCGCTCAATGACCGGCGGGAAAATTCTGAAATCAAAATTCTCGACATTGGGGCGGGAACTGGGCGATATTCAGTGGCACTCTCTAAAGAAGGTTTTGATGTTACTGCGGTGGAGCTTGTGGCCCACAATCTGGAAATCTTACGGAACAAGCACGAAAATGTAAAATCCTGGCAGGGTGATGCCCGAGATCTGCACTTTTTGCCCGATGAAAGCTTTGACATCACACTCCTTTTTGGCCCCATGTATCACCTGCACTCTGACGAAGACAGGCTTCAGGCACTAAACGAAGCAAAACGAGTCACAAAAAAGGGCGGATTTATCCTTGTGGCATACCTGATGAATGAGTATGCAGTTTTAAGCTACTGTTTCCGTGAAGGGAAAATCAAGGATGTGCTGGCAAAAGGCACTTTAACGGCCGACTTTCACACGATTACCAACATCAATGATGACCTGTACAGCTACACCAGAATTGAAGATATGGACCGCCTAAACGAAAAAGCAGGCTTAAAGCGGGTTAAGACTTTCGCCCCCGACGGAGCGGCCGACTACATGCGGCGGGAACTCAACGCCCTGGACGAAGAAAGTTTCCAGCACTTTATTGAATATCAGATGGCAGTGGCGGAGCGGCCAGATTTGCTAGGTGCAAGTTCCCACACGGTGGATGTGCTGAAGAAAGACTAAATAGCCTTAATTTCGAATTTTTAATTTCCAGTGAATTTTAACAAAAAAGTTGTCATTGTCGGGCTTGACCCGATAATCTTTTGCGAATTTTACTAACAGATTCCCGCGTCAGGCGCGGGAATGACGGGAGAATCAAAATCTGCGTCAAGCGCGGGAATGACGGTGCATTTACAAAACTCGACATTTAGGCTAAATACTTTCTCTCACTACAAAATGTCGATCATTTCCCTGAAATAGTGATTTTCGATTCTTGCCTCGTTCATAAATTCCCCGAAGGAGGCGTATTTTTTGCCCATAAAGCGTTCACCAAAGACAATCAAATCGTTTCCCTTGTCGTCCCGGTCGTAGGTGAGATTGTAATTCTTTCCGTTGTAGGTGAATTCAAATTCCTTTTTTGTATTGATAAGAAAAATCAAATCATCTTTTGTCATAAAATCTCCAGTAAAAACCCTGCGCTAGGGCGTGTAGCCCCGAAGTTGCGAAGCGACCAAAGGGCGCATAGCAATGTAAACGAGCACAACAACGAAAGTGCTCGAGCGTGAGTGAAACCACGCAAAGCCTGACCTGCCGTAAGGCAGGGAGCGCCAATCTTTCAACTTTCCGTTTTCAGTTTTCCTCTTTCAGCTTTTCACTTATCTTTGTCGCGACCTTTTCCCCGTCCATTGCTGAGCTTCCGATTCCGCCTGAATAGCCTGAGCCTTCGCCAGCCGGATAAAGATTTGCGATTCCCTCACACTCGAGAGTCTCTTTGTTGCGGGTGATTCTCACTGGAGTGCTTGTTCGGGTTTCGCTTGCAATCAAAATCGCCTCTTCGCTTATAAAACCGTGCATATTTTTGTCAAAATCCCTGAATGCCTGTTCGAGCCGGGAGCTGATTTCGGAAGGAAGCCACTTGTCCAGCCGGCTTATGACCACACCCGGCTTGTAGCTGGTTTCGGGCAGGGCCGTTGAATCTTTGTGACCCAAAAAATCCGTGAGTTTTTGTGCCGGCGCAAACTGACCCTTCCCTTGCCGGGAAGTTTCTTCTTCGAGGGCCGTTCGCCAGTAAAGTCCTGAGAGGGCCGGGCAGCCGTCATCTTCTGCTTTTTTGCGATATTCCTCAGGAATGTCTTCAGGCCGCCTTTCAACTACGATTGCGGCGTCGCTCCACCGGCTGTTTCGCCCGGAAGCTGACATTCCGTTAATTACGATTTGATTTTCTGCCGTGGCACAGGGAACGATGTATCCGCCAGGGCACATGCAGAAGCTGTAAACGCCGCGGCCATCGACCTGTGTGGTGAGTCTGTATTCTGCAGCCTGTGGCATCGGCTTTCCGTGAAACTGAATCGAGTCAATGAGTGCCCTCGGATGCTCAACCCGCACTCCCACAGCGAAAGTTTTTGCTTCCAGGGAAGAGGGGGAGATTTTTGCAATCATTTTGTAGATGTCAACTGCAGAATGGCCTGTCGCAAGGATTACTGCTTCTCCGGTAAGTGAAAATTCTTCGTTTGTGCGGAGATTTTTAATTTTAACGCCACGAACAGTTATTGCCGGGCTTGCCCCGCATGTCATTTTCGGGCTTGAGTCGCATGTCATTTTCGGGCTTGACCCGGAAATCTTTTCGGTGATTAAATTCGTACAGAGAGTGTCGAAGTAAAATTCGCCGCCAAGTGCGATGATTTTTTTACGCATTCCGCTGATGATTTCAGGCAGCTTGTCAGTTCCTATGTGGGGATGGGCGTCCGTTAAAATCTTTTCGCTCGCACCGAATTCGACGAAGATGCGGTAGATTTTTCCGATATCGCCCCGTTTGTTGCTCCGTGTGTAGAGTTTTCCGTCTGAGAAAGTGCCGGCTCCGCCCTCACCAAAGCAGAAATTTGACTCGGCATTGAGTTTTCCCTGTGATTCAAGCTCCTCAACATCATTTTTCCGCTCGTCAGTGCAGCTTCCCCGCTCGATAATCACAGGTTTGATTCCGTCTTCCAGAAGCCTGAAAGCCGCATACAAGCCCGCAGGGCCTGAGCCAACGATTATGACTGTGTGTTTTCCGTCCGCCTTTTTCCAGACCGGGAGTGTTTCGCCGTCTCCGTTGGGCTTTTCGCCGATGTAAACTTTGTATCGTAAAAGGATTTTTATCTGTCCGTGCCGTGCGTCAATTGATTTTTTAACGAAAACGCTTGTGACTTCTTCCTTTTTGAAAGTAATTCCCTTTTTGTCGAGGGCTTTAAAAATTTCCGCGTTGAGAAGAGCTTGATTTTTCTCGTCATTCGGTTTAACGGTAATCGAAATGTCTGTGGTCATGGGGTGAATTATAGTGTAATTTTTATGAAAAAAAAAGACGGCATTTCTGCCGTCAGTTTGGGTTGTTTTTACTTATTGTTTTCTGCTATCTTGTGACCGATAATACCGCCAGCAATGCCTCCTGTAATTCCAAGTCCAACAGCACAGCCAACTTGCAGAGCTGTAGTTGTCGCAACATCCATAGCCGCTATGACTGCACCACCTGCTCCACAAGTTAATGCTCCAATTACGACACCTGCGGCTACGATTGCAACAGTCTTCCAGTTCTTCTTGAACCAGTTACCAACGCTGCCCCAGAATCCGCCGCCGGCTACATTCTCAAGTTCATCTTCTGTAAGTTCCATAGGCTCGGCCTGTTTCTGTTCCTTAAAAGATGCTTCGACCTGCTCCATGATGAAGTCGCACTGTTCCTGCAATTTTTTAACTTCAAGTTCCGGGTAAAAAGTGTGAAGGTTTTCAAAAGCCTCTTCCGGGCTGTTCGCAGCTTCTACGATTTCTGTGATTTTGTCAGCATCGAATCTTTCCTGAGCCTTCTCGACATCTGCAACACTTGCACCACCTTTAACCAGAATTTTTTTCATTTCTTCGTTTGTCATAATTTTATTCTCCTTGTATGACCTGCCGTTTTTCCGGCATTTGATTTTAGTTTTGTTTGTGGTTTCGTCTATGCTCAACCACCGCGTTTCATTTGCGCTTACATATATTTATACGAAGGAGTTTTGAAAAAGGCTAAAAAAATTAAAAAAAATTAAAATTTTTGCGCGACATTTATCGCATTGTGTTCAGGATTTCGTTTACTGCCTTGCGGATTCGTTTGACTGATTCGCTGCCAGAAATTTCTTTTTTCTGTATGAATCCGACTTCGTAGTAGCCCAGGGCATTTCCAGCTGAAAGACATGTAAAACCAGTATTATATGGGCCGTTTGTCAGAACGATGTGGGGGATAAGTCCGATACCGATTCCGAGCTGAACTAAAGCCATGATTGCCTCGTTTCCTTCTGTTTCGGCAGCAATCACTGGTTTTACATTTCGGCTCTGAATCCATGTGTCAAAGCGTTCCCGGGCCAGTCCTGTTTTGGGCAGAATCAGCGGTACAGACGAAACAATGTCCTGAGGGCTTCCTGCTTCGTGTTCCCAGGGGCCGCCAGTGCTTGCTGCAAAAACCAAAGGTGTGTGGCGGATGGGCAGTGTGTCAAATCCTGAAAGTCCTGTCTCCGGTATGGCGGCCACGGCAAGCTCCGCACGACCTTCTTTGACCGCGTTTACAGCTCCTGCAGGGTCTCCTGTTTCGATTTCAAGATGTATTTTAGGATATTTTTCGGAAAGGGATTTTAAGAAAGGGGGCATAATTGAGTAGCATGCCGTAACCGAAGCATAGACATGGAGCGTACCCGAAATTTCGTCACCTGTCGTGCGGAAGGAATTAAGAATGTCTTCTTGCTCTTCCAGACATTTTTTTGCGAACTGAGCAAAATCTGCTCCAGCTGGTGTGAGTTTTACTTCCCTGTTGTTGCGTTCAAGAAGATTTGTACCGGCCTCGTCTTCAAGCCGGGAAATCAGGCGACTCAAAGCAGACGGGCTTAGATTCACTTTTTCTGCCGTATGGGCAAAATGAAGGGTTTGGGAAAGGTTAAGAAAGGCATTTAACTCAAAGAAATCCATACTAATACTATAAATCAAAAGGGAGAAACTGAAAATAGAATAAAATATCCTTATTAGAAAAATCGTAAACTGTCAAAAAGTACGGAAAATTGTAAAAAAACTGCAACATTCTGAATATTAATGTGATATAATAAAAATGACATTTTTAAAAGGAGGATTTATAAAATGTTAAGAAAAGTTGGAATCGCAGTCGCAGCATTGCTTATTGGTTCAATGGTATTTGCACAGTCAAATGCAGATAAAGGTGCCAAAGCTAAAAAACCAGGAAGCGTAAATGCAACTTGGGAATGGAATGGCTATCCAGGTGGAAAAATCGGAGAATCTGATACCACATTTGCTCCAAGCAAAGCTTACGAAATTCCTGCTGTAAAAGGCTCAAAGGGTGCTACTTTCAAAATTGTTTCTGGAACAGTTAAATTCAAGACAGAAAGCTATACAGCTCTCTATCACGGAAACAAAGACAGTGCAACACTCGAAAACATCGAAAAAACAAAAAAAGCTGAATATGCTATTAAAATCGATGATGCAGCAACAATCGAACTTACGATTGCAGGAAACGGTTCTGCATCACCAAGCCGAATTGTTGTAGTAAAATCTGGCGACCAGCAGCTTCTCTCAGCTGACAATCTTGATGGTGATGCTGCACCAGTTGTAATTAAACTGGCTAATGCTCCTGCAGGAGAGTACCGCGTTCTCGTAAATGGTTCACGAATCGTAAAGGTTTCTGCTAAGAACTAATTACTTGCGCTAATTAAACAAAAGGTCCCGTATCTGAGTACACTTCAAAATGAAGTTCTTCAGAACGGGGCTTTTTTTATTTCCCCAAAGCGATTGAGCGGTCACAAGCGGCACTTACAGCCTCAATCACTGCATTCCGGAAATTATTCTTTTCAAGGGCAGCGACACCTTCAATCGTAGTTCCAGCCGGTGAGCAAACCATGTCTTTTAGCACTGCCGGGTGACTTCCGCTCTGCAAGACCATTCCCGCTGAGCCGTAGACTGTCTGGGCTGCGTAAGTGTAGGCCTGACTGCGGGGCATTCCACAACGGACTGCGGCATCTGCCATAGCTTCGATGAACATAAAGACAAAAGCCGGGCCAGATCCGCTTACAGCCGTAACGCAGTCCATGAGTTTTTCTGGCACGACTTCAACCTTTCCTGCTGCCGAAAGAATCTTTTTTACATCTTCAAATTCTTCGTCAGAGACAGAAGGGCTTTTTGTAATGGCTGTCATTGCCTCGCCAATCTGAGCACAGACATTTGGCATCATGCGTACAAAGCGGGCTTTCGGAGCAAAGGCTTCCAGTTTTTCAAGTTTGACTCCTGCTGCCATTGAAATAATAACTGAATCAGAATTAATGTCGTCTTTGATTTCGGCAAAAACATCGCCTAAAAACTGAGGCTTTACAGCCAGGAAAATGTATTTTGAAGAAAGAACTTCTTTGTTTGAAGCGACAAATGTACAACCGTTCTCCGAGGCGAATTTTTTGCCCATTTCGGTATTTTTGTCTGTCACTTTGATTTGTGATAGGTCAAAATTTTTGCAAACGGCCCGCATGATTGCGCCACCCATTGCACCTGTTCCAATACAAGAAATTGTCATAATTAACTCCTTAAATTACTCTGCCAGAAAAAGTGTTCCCTTTGCGCTGCCATCGGCCAGTTTGTCCAGAATGTCAGCTTTACCGCCATTGGCAAGAATCATGGGAATGCCGTATTTTGTGCTTTTGCTTGCGGCCTGGATTTTTGTTTCGATTCCGCCGGTACCGAAGGCATTTGTCTCACCTATGGTGATTTTTTTGCGTAGATCATCAATTGAAGCAACCTGTTCAACCAGTTCGGCCTTTGGATTCGTTTTTGGATTGTCGGTGTAGATTCCGTCGATGTCGCTGAAAAGAATGAGTAAATCTGCACTCCAGAGAATGGCCGTGATTGCAGAAAGATTGTCATTGTCGCCGATGGCAAATTCATCGGTTGAAACGGAGTCATTTTCGTTGATGATTGGAACGACACCCTCATCAACCAGAGTGAAGAGCGTATTCCGGATATTAAGTGAGCGGTGATTGTCTTCAAAATCTTCTTTGGTGAATAAAAGCTGACCTATGTGAAGTTCCTGTTCGGCAAAGGCCTTTCGCCACTGAGCCATAAGTTCCACCTGACCAATTGCACAAAGTGCCTGCCTAAAGTGAACATCCTTTTTGCGTGACCATTCCTTGAGGGTTGAAACACCAGAAACCTGTGCGCCCGAAGAAACGACGACGATTTGTTTGCCTTTTGAGATTAAATTCTTGCATTGGCGGGCAAATGAAGCCATGAATTCAGTGTTTTGAGTTCCGTCTGCTTTTGCGAGTGTGTTTGAGCCAATTTTGATTACGATTTTACGCGATTCATTCAGCGATTGAGAAATTGTCATAGTAAATCTTCCTGTCGCTGAATTGTAGCAGATTTATTGATTTGTGTTAAGAAAGGGGAAAATTAGTAAAATTGGGGAGTTGTCAGGGAAATCAGTTTTAAGAGTCTGGATTTTGCATAAAATTCAGGCGTTTTTTCGGACTTTCTTTAAATTTTTCTTAATATGAAGAAGAATTTGTTTTAATTATTGCAAATATCGTTTTATAATATATAGCATGAGTATTTTTTCACATTTTTTAGTATTAATTTTTTCTACAACCTATCTTGGAATCTTCTTTCTTCGAATCTTCCACTACGGCTTTATTTATGAACGCCCACTGGATATTATTACCCAATGTATTCCAACTGTCTCAATTTCTTTCTTTTTGATTTTGGCTTGTGCAATTGTTGAAAAACCGATTCTTAAAAAATTTGAAAAAATCATAGAGAAAGGCAGAAAGAGCAAAGAGTCCCTCACCGAAAAAGACATTGCTGATTGCTGGAAGTGTTACAAAAGATTTGACATAGCCATTGCTATTGGTGATGCTGTGGGATTTTTGCTTGGAGCCGGCTCAACCGCAATCATCGAATCTATTAAGGGTGTCGTAGAATTCAATCCTGTTATATTCATCATTATTGAATTGCAGTCTGTCGGTGTAGGCTTCTTGTGCTACACGCTCAATGTCTTCCTTATAAAACGAATTCTTATGACAAAGCAAATGCGTGAAATCGGCATAAAAATCAGTGACAATCTTTCGGTAAATTTAAACATTGCTTTCATAACATCGCTTTATATTTCCATCATGAATATGATCACAGTTCCAATCAACCTTATTAAGAATCCGTCAGAAAACAGTTTTTCAAAATTTCTGATATACAGTGCAATCGGTGCTGCTGCAGATCTTTTTGTTTGCTTTATAACATATTCTTTGATAATTCGAAAGATTCAGAAGAATTCACGGGCCGTGAGTGCAAATCTTTTGTGCGAAACCCAAACTTTGGCTGATGCAACAAAAGAAAGTGCAAAAACCAGTCATGATCAGAGCGCGGCTGTAAAGGAAATTGTAGCCACAATGCAGGATTCTACAGAACTTGCCGGCAACATTGGTGAAAAAATCAAGCAGGTAACAAATCTTGCAGAGCAATCAAGAAATGCAGTTATTTCAGGAAGCGAGGCTCTGCAAAATAATGTTAAAGAACTCCTGAACATTAAGAATACCAACAATCTGACTATCGAAGGAATTAAAGATCTTAACTCAAAAATCAGCGGAATTTGGGACATCGTTTCGATTATCAATAATGTTGCTGATCAGACGAAAATCATTGCATTTAACGCCGAGTTGGAGGCTTCAAGCTGTGGTGAGGCTGGTAAAAACTTCCATATTGTTGCAACAGAAATCCGTCGCCTTTCTGACAACATTCTTGACAGTATTAAGGATATCCGGGAAATCATAAATCAGATTCAGCAGGCCGCTGACAGGCTTATTTTGGATAGTGAAAAGGGGTCAAGACAAATTGATGAAGAATGCAATAATGCCCGGCTTCTTGAGAGCGATTTTTCAAGCATCATGAAGTCTTCGAATGATACGGCAGACAGTTCTCACGAAATCCTTGATTATGTCAGCCAGCTTACGAGTTCAAGCGAACAGATTTTCATTACTCTGCGACAGATTGCACTTGGTATCGAAAACTTCTCACAGAACACATCAAATATTTCAGTATCCTCTGAGAATGTAAAAGAGATTGCAAGCCTCCTGTAAAAGAGGCTGCAAAGATTATCTTATCTGGCCGTCGCCATCGATTAAATATTTAGTGGTGGTGAGGGCTTTGATTCCCATTGGACCGCGGGCATGGAGTTTTTGGGTTGAGATTCCAAGCTCCGCACCGAAACCGAATTCTCCGCCGTCTGTGAAGCGGGTCGAGCAGTTTACATAGACACATGCCGCATCGATTTTTGCCTGGAAGAGACGGGCATTTTCACGGCTTTCGGTGATGATGCTTTCTGAGTGCTTTGTGTTGTGAGTGTTAATGAAGGCAATTGCTTCGTTTACATCGCTCACGACTTTGACTGCGCAGATTAAATCAAGGAATTCTGTATCAAAATCGGCTTCTTCTGCCGGAACAATTTTACAATCCACAGATTTGCACAGATTTGCACAGATTTCATAAGATTTTTGATCGCAGCGAAGTTCAACTTTGCCGGCAAAGCGTTTTGCCAGTCGCGGAAGGAATTCCTGAGCCACTTTTTCGTGAACAAGAATGCACTCGATTGCATTGCAAACGCCTGGTCGCTGGGTCTTTGCGTTCCATGCAATGTTTTCGGCCATTTCAAGGTCGCCACTTTCGTCTACATAAATGTGGCAGATTCCGGCCCCGGTTTCAATCACTGGAACTTTTGCTGTCTGAACAACCATGTTAATCAGTTTTGCACTGCCTCGCGGAAGAGCTACATCGATTTTGCCTACAGCGGTAAGAATTTCTTCGACTTCATCATGGCTTTCGCAGGGAGCAAGTTCGATTGAATCAGCGACACCGAATCCCTGAGCTTCGCTTGAAACAAGGCCTTCTTTTATAGCAGCGACGATTGCTTTATTTGATTTAAGGGCAGAAGATGAGCCACGGAGCAAAATTGCATTGCCGCTTTTGTAGGCGAGGGCAAATGCGTCAACTGTGACGTTGGGGCGACTTTCGTAGATAAGGGCAACAACTCCCAGCGGAACTCGAACCTGCCTGATTGACATGCCGAGAGGAGTCTTCCAGCCGGCAACTTCCTCACCAATCGGGTCTGTCTGGGAGATGATAATTTTGATTGAATCGATAAGACCGTCGATTCTTTTGTCGTTGAGAGAAAGGCGGTCGACGAGACTTTCTGTCATGCCCTTTGAGCGGGCGAGGGCTACATCTTCAGCATTTGCCGCAAGAATAGCAGAACGGTTCTTTTCGATAGAAGAGATTACGGCAGAAAGAGCTATGTTTTTTTGTGAAGCGGTTTGAAGTGCAAGAGTGTCACTTCCCGCGCGAAGTTTGCTAGAAATTGCAGATATATCCATAAAAAACCTAATAATTTGCAAGGAAGAACATAGCGATTAACATAACCGCCTTGTTTTTTTCGTTTGACCAGTCATTTTTAGCAGGCAGGCTTTTTACATACCACCAGAAAATGCCGAATTCGGGATCGATACGAAGGGCATACTCGCCAAAATCATCGCTTTTTGCCATTTCACCGAACATAAGGTAAATTACATCGTTTACGATTGCAGCAAAAGAGGTGTATACATCTGACCAGTTATCTGTTGCGACAGAAGTGCAGTATTTTTCGAGTTTGACCAAGATTTCTTCTTTGAGGGAAACATCCGCACTGTCGACCCAGGTTTTCTGAATAAGAAGTGTAAGGTTTTTTTTGAAAGAATTAATCAGTTTTTTGACGCTTTCGTCTGTAGAAATATTAAAACCGTTTCCGAATTGAGATGCGACAACGGCTGATGCTTTTTGAATTTGGGAAGAATCGGAAGAGGTAAGTAAAGTCTCCAATGAATCTATGGTATTTTTTTCTATAAAATTTTTTATTAAATCGTTCATATTAAAATTATTTTAGAGAATTGTAGATTTTTATTCAATCAGCACTAAATGGTGTTCAGCACAGGCTAATGCAGGTTGCGTTTTGCCCATGCGCGGGGAGACATCCCTGTATTTTTTTTGAATACACTGGAAAAATAATTTTGATTTTGAAAGCCAAGTCTGCCAGCAATTTCGCTGAGTTTGAGTGAGTTAACCTGCAGAAGATTTTTTGCCTGTTCAATTTTGAGTTTTTCGTGCAGAGCCTGAATTGTAAATCCGGTAAGTTCTTTTGCTCTTCGGACTAAATGACTTTTGCTGACCGAAAGTTCATTTGCCATTTTGTCGAGGTCGGTCATTTCATCAATATGCTCGTAGAGATAATTTGTAATTTGACTGGCTTTTATTCCTGCCTTAATTTCATTTGGCTCCTCAGAAGGTAAATCAAGAATACCAATCAGCTGTTCGTTGGATAAAAGCATGGAGCGTTCTTTTGTTCGCCCCTCTTTTATATAGACTGCATTCAGTGCATTGGACAGAAGATTGCGCACAGTATCATAAATTGAGATATTTGTGCTTCCCATTTCAAGAAGTGTAAATCCAAAATATTTGTCACCGTAGTGTAAAATTTCTACGATAAACGAATAGCGTCTCCCCTGGGGGAAAAATATTTTGGGAATGCATGCAGGGTCGTTGATTTTGCACGGAATTTTTTCCTGAATGTCAGCAGGCGGCTCAGGAAGTACAAGTTCAAGATTTGTTGCTCCTAAATCACTGGTCATATTTTCACTGAGAGCCAGAATGATTCCCGGAATACCCATTTCGCTCAACTGATAACGCAAAACATCCTGAATCTGCTTACCGCTGGTTGCAGAAGCAAAATTAATTGCAATTTGAGACAGATTATTCATTAAATATGTGTCTTCTCGTGGGGCAATCGTATCGTATTCGATAAAAACTGAAACTAAAGCGCGAAGCTGATGAAAAATATTCTCAACATGGTGACTCTGTTCTTCATCATCTTTTGTAAGTGAAAGAATAATTCTTCGAAGCGAAGTGATTTTTTGCTGAAATTCACTGTTTATGATATGAGAATCTTTTCGTGTATTTTGCAGTAAATTCTGGAACCAGCGGAGCATTTTACTCGGGGTGGTTTGTTCATAAATATCAAAAAAAATTGCATCAACGAGTTCATTCAGTTCTTTTTCTTCCTGGCGTGAGAAAATTGACCGGACTTTAAAATACAGACTTTCCCTCAGTTCGCCTTCTGATTTGTTATCAAAAGATATCGAATCGGAATTATCAATATCTAATTCTGATTGTATAACGCTTTTTTCGAAGCAACCACAGGATTGTCGCACTACTATTGATGTTGGAAGCAGTCGTGTCTCAAAGACTGTATCTGGATTCATAATCCTGTCAATCAGAAGTTCTACAGAAGCATAGCCCCTTTTAAAATACTCAAGGTTCATTGTTGTAACCGGGGAGCGGGCAGAAACTCCGCTGTACTGATTATTGAAGCCGGTGATGGCAACATCTTTTGGCACTGAAACTCCGATTTTATCAAGTTCTTCGATGACAGCAGAGGCAATTAAATCACTGGGAGTAACGATACATTCTATATCCTGCTTGTTTGCCAGCTTATGGACTTGAGATAGTTTTTCGATGGCATTTGCAATATCCACGCTGTTCATGGTTTTTGTGAGAAAAATTGAATCTGGAAGCAGAGGGAGACCATGTTTTTCAAGTTCATTTTTGAAACAGTTCATGCGATCTATGTGAGGTGATGAAGTCTGACAGCCGATGAATGCGAATTTTGTATATTTATGGACTTTTATAAGATGCTCCATCAGAACCGAAATGGAATAGAAATTGTCAATGCGGATTGACGGAATGCCTGGAATATCGAGGTAGCCGATATCAACCATAGGAAGAGGCTTTAAGGCTGAAAATGTTCGCCGGACTGTCTCATCGTCGGTGAGCTCGCAAAGGGAAGAGGCCCAGGTTACAAGACCGTCCACAAGCGGTTCCTTCATGAATCTGAAAGTTTTGAAATAATGAGAGATAAAATCAATATCTTCAAAGAAGGAGTATTTTATCGCTCCGGCAAAGTTTATGAAATTCAAGTCATAGTCTGTGGCGGCTTTCAGCATTCCTGCTATGTATTCCTGCCCGATAAAAGAGCGGAAATCAGCGATTCCTGCGAATCCGAAAGTCACCCGATGGCCTTGATTTTTCCTTGATGCTAAGAAGGCTCTGCGCTTTGAAATTCCATGATTCATATTCCTATTTTAACATGGAATGACACTTTATGGGCGGTATAGTTATAAAAAAAATATCGTAAAATATGAATTCTTATGATAAAATATTTTATTCATTAAAAATGGAGGATTGTTTAATGAAAAAAATAGTTGCTGCTATCTTAACGGCATGCACAGTTTTCAGCTATGCAATGGCTAGTGAAGTTTCTGGAATCACTCTTTCTGGAAACGGGATCGAATCAAAAACTTTCGGAACAATCCAGGAAGCACTTGATTCCATCGGCTCTAAAGAAGGTCAGTATAAAATCGAATTGCCAAAGGGAACTTACTCAGAAGTTCTTTACTACAACGGTCCTGCTGACATCACATTGAGCGGATGCACGACAGAAAAATACGGCGCAGATGTCATTATTGCAAAAGACAATAACGGCGATTTGCTCCGCATGAACCGGGCATCAAACGCTCAGAAAAACCGCTGTCTTTTTGAATTTGAAGGCACGGGAAACCTCACTGTGGAAAACATTACTTTCCACAATACTTTCCGCCGAAGCGCAGCAAAAGTTGCTAACGGCCAGGCTGAGACAATCGGCTTCGACTCAACAGGCAATCTCGCTGCTTACAACTGTTCATTCAAGTCTTATCAGGATACTCTTCGTATGACCGGAAAATCATGGTTCTATAAGTGCTATGTTGAAGGGGACACAGACTTTATCTGGATGGAAGAAACAGGAAAGGTTGCGCTTTTTGAAGAATGTGAAATTGTATCGCTTTATGATGAATTCCACACTGATCCGACCTCATATATTGCAGCTCCACGAATGGCATGCGGAAATTCTGCAGGAAAAGGTCTTGTTATCTTCAATTCTGTTATCAAAACACAGGAAGGCGAAACAACATATCTCGCACGAACTCCATGGAATTCAGGCTACTACAATCAGGTTGCATTCATAAACAACACTCTTGAAGGTGTAATTGATTATGATGTATGGAAGGGAAAAGCTCTTACAGCAAATGGAATCCCTGATACTGTTATTGGCTGGAAAATCGACGAAGCATCAGTAAAGAATCTTAAACTCGAGATTTCTAAAGAAGGACAAAAATGTGTTCTTGATAAAAAAGATGTCAAAAACGAATTCTCTGGTCGTGAGTCAATCATCAACCGACAGTATGATCTTACAACTCTCAAATACAAAAAAGATTTGGAAACATACTGGGATCTTGAATCTTTCGTAAAAGCTCACGGCTGGGCTGTATCAAAAGACAAGTCTAAGTCTCTTCTTGGTGGTGAAAAGAAAGAAAGCCGTACAGAGTATGTTTTCGATGCTGCAGCTAACTATGCTGACCTCAAAATTGAAGGTTTTGCTTATGATGCAGCTTCAGGACAGTATGTTGGAGAGGCAGGAAGCACAATCAGTCTTAAACTTAAAGACAAGGCAGTTGTTTACGCTGTAGGCTCAAGCTCTGGTGTAGGTACAATTTCTGCTTCAAAACAGGGAGCTGGAGTTTACAACTTCGCAACCGGTTCAGTCGCTAAAAAGACAGAGAAGGCTTATGTCGTTTATGAAAAAGGCGCTGATGTTACAATCAAAGCTGATTCAAAGACATACATTGCAAAACTTGTTGTTGAAACTGACAAAAAAGCTTCATTTGTTCCTGTTAAGAATATAACTGTTACCAGCGAAGAAAATGTTATTGAGCTTCCTGGCAAAAAGAGCCTCCAGTTCTTCGTTGCATTGGAGCCGGCCCGACCTACAAATGCTGATTACGAATGGACTGTTTCTGACCCGTCTGCAGCTTCAATCTCTCCAGAGGGCTTGCTCAAGGCTGCAAATGTAACTGAAGAAAAAGAAATTGTCGTTAAGGCTACTTCTAGAGATACAAAGGCTGCCGCTGGTGAATTCAAGCTCAAGATTCTTAAGCCTGATCCAAATTCATTTGCCGTAACCTGGCTCAATGACCTTGAGGCAAGCAACTCACTCCTGGGTACAGATGATAACGATGAACTTGCAGTTTCTAAGAAAGCTGCTCCTTCAGCAGGAAATTGGGTTTATAACGGAAGCAAAATCAATTCTTCATTTGCTAAAGGTGGCATCACATATACAGGATACAGTAACCCTATCGCTGGAAAAAACACTGTTTATGTAGATTTCCCATTCACAGCTCTTGATAACATCGAAATCACTGATATCCAGGCAGCTTTCGGAAACCATGGAACAGGCAATGTTGCAGTTTTGATGCAGGCTATTGTTGGTTCAAAGAAGACAGATCTTGTTACAGATGATTCACGCAAGGCTCGTTCTGTAAAGAAAAACTACGATGTTTCATTCAAGGCTAAGAAGGGCGAGAATGTTACTGTCCGTGTAATTCTCTATGGTCTTGACGGAAACGGTGAGACAACAATTGCTAAGGGCAAAGCTCCGACAATTGCAACAATCACAATTTCTGGAAAACGAGACAAATAAAATATAATCGGTTTCTATTCCGATTTTTTACTCCATAGATGTAAATTTTATTTGAAGAATGAAAATTCTATTGTATAATTTACATCTATGGATACATTTTTTTCGCAAAATGAAATAAGAACTGATTCATTGACTGGTGCTTACTCAAAAAGCACAATTTCTTCCTATGCTAGTTATTTAATTCAAAACAAAATTCCTTTTTCGTATGCAATTCTTGATGTAGATAATTTCACTTATATTACAGATGCTTTTGGCCAGGAAGGTGGCAACAAGGTTCTCTATGATGTGGCTGCAGTTATCAATAAGGTCATAGCCGGAAAGGGTACGCTTGCCCGTAACAATGGTGATGAATTTTCAATCATACTAAAAGAAATTGTTGATTATGACGAAATCTGGAATATCTGCCACACAATTCTTGTCAAAATCAATGAAATAGACCTGCCTGATCTTGGAAATCAAACGCTTACCGTAACGATAGGCCTTGCTTGCTACCCAGAAAACGCAACAGATTCAGATGAATTGGTTTCATGTGCAGAAAAAGCCTTATATCGGGGTAAAACAAAAGGTCGCAACTGTTTCATTATTTATCTTCCAGAAAAACATGCCAGTATCGTTCCAAAAAACGAAAAACAGCGGGCTTTTGGTGCCTTGAATCTTCATTCCAATGTATTTAAGTTCCTTACCCGCACAGATGATCTGGCAACTGGTATCAATAATCTTTTTGGTTTTATAAGTTCTTACTTTCAAATTGACCATGTATGCATTCAGTCGGAAGGAAAGCTTCTCTTCCAGAAAATACATCAAATGTCAAAGACAAAAAATTACGAATATATTCCTCATGAATTAATTATCAGGAATATGAATCAGCAGATGGAAGTGCTTTATATTGGCGATACTAAAAATCTCATAAAAACAAAACAGATTGAGTTGTATGAATATTTTGAAGCTCAGGAAATTACATCGGCCTGTTTTTGTAAAATTTCTTATAGAGATAAATTATATGGTATGCTTAGGGTTGATATGACTGGATCTAATGAGGAGTCTCGTCTTTTGCAATACACGGATATGGATGTGCTGCTCACAACATCAAAAACAATTGCTTTACTTTTAAATTACACAGGTAAGCGGCTCGAAGATTTAGTTTCCTAGGGAGGGTAGTAAAAATGAATGAAGAAGTAAGAGAACACATTATTGAGGGGCGAAAGACATTTTTCATTGTTCCGGATGTTACACTTTTGCCAGAAAGTTACCTTGAAGATTTTATGGCCAGAGGATATGAAACCTACATCATAGGTGATGACCGTTATTGTCCGCTCAAGGCAAAGGTTGAAGTTATTATCGAAACTTTTACTGATTCAATACTTTTCTTTTACATCGATATGCCTGTTCCCGGAATCAAATGGGAAAAATACATTAAAGAATTGCAGCAAAAGTATGCAGGCAGAATTTTGATTGGCGTCCTTTATGCAAAGCGTCAGAGTGAAGAAGATAAAAAAAAGCTGGAAAAATACTATTTGTTCGATGTCGGAATCCAGTGTGGATGCATTTCTCTTGAATATCAAAAGGCAAAAAACTTCGCCCTTATCGATAAAGTCATGTTTGCCAATCAGGCCTGTGGCCGGCGAAAGAACATTCGGGCGATTTGTGACACTCGCAGTCGCATCAGTTTTGTTACAAAAAATGGGCAGATAAAAGGAAGCATTCTTGATGTGAGCCTCAGCCATTTTTCATGTGTATTCGACAAAACTTTGGATCTCAAACTTTATGAAAAAGTGTCAAAAGTGCTGATTAATATCAACGGCCTTCACTTTATCAGCGATGCGATTTTGGTAATGCAGCGGCCTAAGAACGGGGTCACGCTAAATGTATTCATTTTTTCAAATTCCCTGGGGCAGCAGGGGCTTGAAAGCGATGTTGAGCCTCGTTTGCTTGAGAGAATTTATCAGATTACCAGTGACAAGGCAAAAAGTCTTATGCGTTACAAATTTGGAGAAGCCAGAAAGAATCTTCGTCTCTATATGTCAGATGATGATTTATGGGAAGCAGGCTTTAAAGAATACGATGTAGATTAATTTTTGCTTGAGCAGAGTGCCTGATTGTCATTGCCTGGCTTTGAACTCTTGTCATTGTCGGGCTTTGAACTTTTGTCATTGTCGGACTTCAAGAATTTGTCATTGTCGGGCTTTGACCCGACAATCTTTTTTCAGTAGAATACTTTCACTATGGAATTTACACAGGAATCAATCGACGCTCTCGTTGTAAACGAAGTCGAAATCATGAAAAAAATCGCTGCCGAGCTTAATATTCGTGTTCAGCAGGTCAGCGCAGTTATCAGTCTGGTGAATGAAGGATGTACAATCCCTTTCATTTCTCGTTACCGCAAAGAAAAGCATGACAACTTGAACGAAGTCCAGGTCACAGACTGCGACCACTTGTTCAAATCATATAAAAATCTTGAAGAACGCCGCCTCGAAATCGTACGGGGCATTTTTGCACAGGGCAAACTCACAGAAAGCCTTTACAATGCCGCAATGAACGCAAAAACACTCACAGAGCTTGAGGATTTGTGGGCACCATTCAAAAAGAAGAAGAAGACCCGCGGCATGGTTGCAGCCGAAAAGGGCCTTGAGCCACTGGCTGATTTCATCATCGGTGAGAACGATGACGCCGCAGTTGAAGCTGAGGCAGAAAAATACATCAAGACAGACAACGAAGACTCAGCCCTCAATGTTGAGAGCGCAAAAGACGCAATCGACGGAGCAAAAGACATCATCGCTGAGCGCACAAGCCAGGATACAGACAACCGCGCCGCAGTTCACGACCTTTACATGAGCTCAGGCACAATCCAGACAAAGGGAATCGTTCCTGAAGGACAGGACGCGACTGTGGCCGAGAACACTTCTACCTACAAAATGTACTGGGATTACTCAGAGCCGCTCAATCAGGTTAAGCCCCACCGCATTCTGGCAATCAACCGTGCCGAGCGGGAAAATGCTTTGAGCGTTACGATTGATGTTCCTGTGGACGATGCGGTTTCAATGCTTCAGAAGCGGGTAAAAATCTCAAACAAATATCACTCTGAGGCAATCGAGGACGGCCTTGTTCGTCTTCTTTCTCCGGCTGTTGTCCGCGAAATCCGAAGTGACGAGACTGACGAAGCGGACGACCACGGAATCGAGCTTTTCAGTGAGAACCTCAAGAACCTTCTGATGACCCAGCCAATCAAGGGAAGCCGTGTTCTCGGAATCGACCCTGGTATCCGAACAGGTACAAAATGTGCCGCTTTGGACGAGACTGGCAAATACCTGGGCTACTTCAAAATCTATCAGGTTCAGCAGGCAGACGAGGCTTACAATCTCCTCAACGAAGCAATCGACAAATACGACATTCAGGTAGTTGCAGTTGGTAACGGAACAGGAAGCCCGGAAGTTCAGGCTTTGGTTTCAAAAGTTATCAGCGAGAACTATGCTGACAGCGATGTAAAATACACAGTCGTTGACGAATCGGGAGCTTCTGTTTACTCAGCAAGCCCTGTCGCAACCGAAGAATTCCCTGAGCTTGACCTTACAATCCGTGGAGCAATCTCAATGGGCCGCCGCCTTCAGGACCCTCTGGCAGAGCTTGTAAAAATCGACCCGAAGGCAATCGGCGTTGGCCTTTACCAGCACG
>CAMVJE010000007.1 GCA_947167745.1 uncultured Treponema sp. | reverse complement strand
CAGTTCCTTACATCTTAACACGGAAGATAACTGGAACCTGAACAGCGAATACTGAGTAGTCAACATCTGTTGCACCCTTAACTGTTGCTGAAGCACCGCTCAAAGCAACACCAGCCCAGATTGAAGCGTTTGAACCAGCATAAACCTGAACAGCTGGAGTTACGCGCCACTCTGGAGAGTAGCTGTTTTCATCGTCTTTAGCTTTTGAAAGTGGAGTTACGAGACCAACATTCAAAGTAGCTGCGAGAGAGTCGCTGATCTTGTAGCGAGCTGAGAGGTTGTTCCACATAGCTGTTTTGAATTTTGGCTGGGCTCCACCCATTGTTGTTCCTCCCAAGCCTTCAGCACCTTTGTGTCCTGCGATACCTGCAGAAATAACACGTCCTGCGTCGAGGTTTGTTCCAGAAAGGTTTGTGTAGAATGTGATTGAGAGCTCGTCTGTAGCCTGATAGCGTGCACGAAGGTCGAATGCCCAGTCTGTGTATCCGCCGTCATCTTTATCGCGGTTGTCGTTTTCGATAGCACCACCGATGTTGAGTGCGAGATTGTCAAGAATTTTTGGCATTACATAAGCTGCAAAGTCCATTACATGAAGAGCCGGTTTTTTGAAAATCAACTCAGCATTGAGAACATCCATAGCAAGCTGAGCGCGTGATACGAAGAATGCATCGTAGTATGTAGTTGTGTCGCCATCTACAACTTTGTCGAATTTGTTATAAACAGAACCAAGCAAGACATTGACTTTTGCTGCGTCTCCAGCCTTGAAGCCGTAGTCAGCATAGCTGAAAAGTGCTGAGCTATTTGCTCCAGAAGCAAGGTCGTCAACGAAAGCAAGTTTTTTGCTTCCCTTGAGGATTGAGCCGAGTTTGAATCGCTCGAAGTCCATGCCTTCTGCGTTCTGTGCGTCAACATCTTTCTTTACGCGGTAGTTGCCGTCAGCGAAACCGTCTTTCCAGTTACCAGAACCAACTTTGAGAACGCCAGGTCCGAGCTCCCAGTTCATCCAAGCTGAGTACTCGCTGAGAGTAAACAACTGACCTTCACCTTTTGTGTATGCATCAGACTGGTTACCTGTATCTTTGTTATTTTCGTTGATATTAACAGCGAAAGTAGCACCAGCACGGTCGCCATTCAAAACGAATTTGAATGTGTCAGAAGCGTTTGCTGCCTTCTGTTTACCTTCGCCATCATAGCCTTCCCAGTCAAGCCACTCTTTTGTGATTGTCTTGATGTCGCCAGCTTTTGCGCTTGTATAAGCAAATGCGTCCAACTTTGTACGATAGTTCAATGAGATTTTTGCATCTACTGCGAATGCAGCTCCGGCTACCATAGAAGCAACCAATGCTGCGCTTACGATTTTTTTCATAAGAAAAAATCCTCCTTTTTTTATATGGAAACTTTAAACCAACGGTTAAATTAATTTCCTTTGTTTAAAAATGTATCACTCGTTATCAATATCGTCAACGGAAATTTTTGTAAATTTCAGTTAAAAGTGTAACCATTTCTGTCAATTTTTGTTGCTATACCGATATTTTGTCACTTCGGAAAGGGGTGGCGGAATTCTTTAGCAAGAGGTTTGGGAAAGTTCGTTTTTGAGTGCAAGAACTTGTTCCAGGGGCAAGCCTGTTCCATTCGCAATTTGTTCAGGAGAAAGAATATTCATGGCAAGAAAATTTTTTGCGTTTGCAATAGCGTTCTGTTGTGCGCCACGAGCTTCGCCCTGCACGATTCCTTCGGTAAAGCCTTCCTCTCTAGCTATTTCTTTTTCTTCATCTATCGTCTGCTGCCATGTCATGTACTGTCGCCTCCATTCTTTGTTGGCTTTCGCCCAAGCTACTTTCTCCTCGATGTTCCTCGTGAAATCGGAATCGGCCTGTTCACCTTTGAGGAACTTGAAGAAAGATTTCTCCTCGTCTGTCTTCATTTTATCACAGCGTCCCGCATTAAAAAAGACTTTGAAAGTCCTGTCATTGAGTTTAATTCCTTTGTCTTGACGACAGATATTCTCGAAGAAATATACCGGAAGGTCCTTTTCGAATGGTTTTTCGAGGCAGAGGAAGATGATGTATGTGTCTTTGAGTTTGGTGTAGTTATCCCCTTTTGAGAGATTATCTACATCGATGACACTTTGGTAATACCTCGCCCGCTTCGGAAGATTCTTGTTGTTTGTCGTCTGAATTTCGATGTCGAAAATCCGCTTGTTATCTTTTGCGTAAACATCAAAGCGAACACTCTTGGAGTCAATCCATTCCTGCATCGTCCGCTCGGCCTCCGGAACTTCAAGATGGTCAATTTTGATGTGAAGAAGCAGTTCCAGCAGCTGACGGCAAAGCTCCGGGTTGGATTCCATAATTTTACAGAATAAAAAGTTGTTTGCGAATGTCAGCTCTTCCCAGCTCTGTGATGATTTTGTCATAAAGCACCTCTCATTAAATAAAATTCGAGAAATTTTAGCTTACAAAATTCTCTGTATATTAATTGGAAAATTTTCTTGGTTTTCGGCAATGATTTTGAAAAAACTGAAAAAATCTTGCATACGAATGTGCGTACACGGTTGTGAGGAAATTTTTAAGAATTATGTTTGGAATTCAAAGAGCCCGCTCTTGCCAGGAATTCAAGTGGTAGTGGGCTCTTTTGTTTTTTAGACGGTAAATGCTGCGCCCGCTATGGAGCTGCGCCGAAGGCGGCCACTGGAGCGAACGAATGAAAGGAGTGAGTGAAGCGGCTGACCGTTAGGGAACAGCGGAACAGCGGCTGGAGGTTGACTGCGCTGGAATTTTCTATTGAATTTCAGACTTTGTTTTTGATATACTATTTTAATTTTATTTAGGAGAAAATCATGGCGTTTTATTTTTCTGAGCCGTCTCACACTTTTGGTGAGTACCTTTTGGTTCCGGGCTATTCTAGTGCGGAATGTATTCCTGATAATGTCAGCTTGCGTACTCCGCTGGTAAAATTCAATAAAAAGGCCGGGGAAGAATCTCCAATCAGCATGAATATTCCGATGGTTTCTGCTGTCATGCAGGCTGTTTCTGATGACAAGATGGCCATTGCTCTGGCAAAAGAAGGTGGAATCAGTTTTATTTATGGAAGCCAGTCAATCGAAGATCAGGCCGCAATGATTGCCAGAGTCAAGGCATATAAGGCGGGATTTGTTACTTCTGATTCAAATGTTCGACCGGATCAAACTCTTGAAGAAGTTATTGCACTGAGCGAAAAGACTGGTCACTCAACTTGTGCCGTAACAGAAGACGGAAGCGCTCACGGAAAGCTCGTTGGAATCATCACATCAAAGGACTTCCGAATTTCTCACTGCAAACCAGGCGCAAAAGTCTCTGAGTATATGACTCCCCTTTCTGAAATGGTAACAGGTCAGGAAGGAATCACTCTGAGCGAGGCAAACGAAATCATCTGGGACAAAAAGGTCAATCAGCTCCCTGTTGTCGATAAAAACGGCAATTTGGTTTCTCTTATTTTCCGAAAAGACTACTCTACTCACGAAACAAATCCTCTTGAACTGCTCGATGCTCAGCACCGCTACATCGTTGGTGCAGGAATCAACACCCGCGATTATATGGAACGAGTTCCAAAATTGCTTGAAGCCGGAGCTGATGTTTTCGTTCTTGATTCAAGCGAAGGCTATTCTTACTGGCAGGAAAAAGCTCTCAAAGACATTCACGAGAAATTCGGCAAGGATATAAAAGTCGGTGCCGGTAATGTTGTCGATGCAGACGGATTCAACTTCCTCGCAGAAGCAGGCGCAGACTTCATCAAAATCGGTATCGGTGGCGGTTCAATCTGTATCACTCGCGAACAGAAAGGCATTGGCCGCGGTCAGGCTACGGCTACAATCGAAGTCGCAAAAGCTCGTGACGAATACTACAAAAAGACTGGCATTTACATTCCAATCTGTTCAGACGGCGGCATCGTTCACGACTACCACATCACACTTGCCCTTGCAATGGGAGCAGACTTCGTTATGTTGGGCCGCTACTTTGCCCGCTTCGATGAGTCACCTTCAAACAAACTGGTCGTAAACGGCAACTATGTCAAAGAGTACTGGGGCGAAGGAAGCAACAGGGCTCGCAACTGGCAGCGCTATGACCTCGGCGGCAAAAAATCAATGGCTTTTGAAGAAGGCGTTGATTCTTATGTTCCTTATGCCGGCCACTTGCACGACGGCGTTGGCATGACCCTCCGCAAGGTTACTCACACAATGTGTAACTGTGGCGCCCTTTCAATTCCTGAATTGCAGGAAAAGGCCAAGCTCACGTTGGTTTCTTCTGTTTCAATCACAGAAGGCGGTGCCCATGATGTTATTGTTAAGAATACAAGTATGCAGAGCTAGAATAGACGGATAAAACAAAAAAAGACGGTCGGAGTCGCGAGCACTTGCGTTGTTGTGCTCGTTTGGGTTCTGACACAAAATCGCCTGAGCTTTGCTCACTGCGATGTTTGGGGCAGGTTGCCGACGGGAGACCGTCTTTTTTTTGCATTGTCGGGCTACTCTAGAATCGTAATTTCTACGCGGCGGTTCTGGGCGCGGCCTTCGTCGGTGGAGTTGCTTGCAACAGGTTTTGTGCCGCCGTGACCTTTGCAGATAAAGCGGTCGGCGGCGATTCCCCGATTTGACAATTCCGCGGCGATTCGGCGGGCGCGCTGAACAGAAAGTGTCTGCTCGCCCTGGGGTTTTCCCACGGCCGCCGTATGTCCTTCAATCAAGAACTGGGAATTTGGCGCCAGTTTTAAGACTTCTGCTATTTCATCAAGGCGGGATTTTTCCGTGGCGAGAACTTCATCGCTGTCCGCCTTGAATTTTATGTCACGCACGGAAAGACGCAGACCGGCGGGCGTTTCCTCAAAGACCATATTGTTTTTAGAATTTCCACTAGAGCTTGTGCCTCTGTCTTTTGAAGAGGCGATTTTTTCCGAGAGGGAAGATTTTCCGCCTGTGCCTGAGCCAGTGCCACCAAATCCAGAAATTGTGCTATTTGAGCTTGTCGAGCCGGACGATTTTCCGCCTGTGCCCGTCGTACCCTTACCAGAAGAAGTGCCTTTCGCGCTTGCGACGGCCGCTCCGCTTCCTGATGAGCCGAAAGTTCCGCTTCCAGAGCCATTTCCTCCGGCGAGACCTGTGCCACTTGTGCTTGTCGTGTCTTTTCCTGCTTTCGGCTTGTCATCGGCTTTTGCGATTCGGTTAAGAGCAAAAATCAGCTTGTCGCGGTCGATTGCAGGCGGATATTCGGTAAACATGGTAATCGTTCCTTTGAGATTAACTTTAGTTCCGTCGGTGTAGGTGAAAGTCTCGTCAACATTGTCGCTGATAAGAATTGCTTCGCCAGTGCTTTGCCGCACGATTATGTCCGCTTTGTGACCGCCTCTTGCCTGCCTGAGCGATTCATCTCCCTTTGGGTCACGGTCAAAATTTGAAAACCCGTAATTCGTCTGCCAAATCGCTTTTATTCTATATACATTCTCACCTTTGTAGACTTCAGCTCCTTCAAAAGTGTAAAGGACCAAAAGTGGAATACGAGTAAAAATGCCTTTGTTCATGGGGTCAACAGCCCGCTCGCCTTCTCCTTTCCATGAATCGCCCGGTTTTAGCTGCTCGGTGGTGTAAGAAGGAAAACTTCGGAATGTGGGATAGCCGTTATCGGAAATCATGGTCATTTTTCCGTCAGCAGAGATTTTAAAAACAGAAGGAATAGCGTCATGAATGCCGGCCATCGTTGACTGGGAATTACGGAGTGTCTCTTCAATGACAAAGAAATTGCCGTCATACCAGCGGTCTGCTTTTGAAGAGCGGATTCCAACAGGTGCATCGCTCCGGCTAATAAAAGAACGAACTTCTCGGCTAGTAAGACCAGAATATTTACCGTTCACATAACGGCGCAGATTGGTTCTTTCTACCATTTTATAGCTTGAATCGCCAGAATAGGTGATTTTTGTGTTTTTTGACTGAGAAAAAGCAATTGTCTGAAAAAGCGAGATTATTCCGATAATAAGGGCAAATTTCTTCATGCTATGATTATCGGCAGAAAATTCCTACATTTCCACAGAATCGGCTTTTACATAATTGTAGGCAATATCTCCAGAGAGAAAGGCAGTGACATACCTTCCCGTAACGGTGATTTCATCGCCTTCTTTCGGGAGTTTTCCTCCAAAATCGTATTTGAATTCGATTCCGGTTTGGCAGCAGGCAAGTGCATCCGTAATTATTACCGCATAAGCCGTGCCACCATTTGCAGTGGGTGAATTCGGATACGCAGCAAATTTTCCTTTCATTCTGACGGTTTTTTCGTCATAAATTTCAGGTTCAGCCATCATGTTAAAGACCTCTGCATAAACCATGTTTGCGTTCATTGAAGAAAGGTCGTAGTCGATTTTTGTGCCGCCAGAAGATGTGGCGGCACTGGCAGAAGTTGCATTGTTGGCGGCGACAGCGGCTTCTTCGGCAGGAAGTGCATTTTCAGGAATGGCAAAGCTGGTCGCGACAGGAGATTTTTCTTTGCAGGAGATAGATCCAAGACAGATGAGAAGAAATAAAAGATACGAATTACACAAATTAACACGAATTATCGTTTTCATTTTCTAACTCCTTACTTTTCCCACGATGTAGAATATGATGAAGGCCAGCAAATCTGCGGCCACTATTGTTGAGCCGACCGGGGTGCCTGCGGGTACGGAAATCAAAAGCCCCGTAAGAGCGCATGTAACGCTGATGATGACAGAGCAAATTGTTACGCTCTTGAAACTTTTGAAGACCCGCATTGCCGAAAGAGCCGGAAAAATCACCAGGGCTGAAATCAAAAGTGAGCCAACCAAGTTCATTGCAAGGACGATAATCACGGCGATTATGATAGCGATAACAAGATTGTAGACAGAGGCATGAGTTCCCACGGCCTGGGCAAAAGATTCGTCAAAAGTAACGGCAAAAATTTTATTATAAAAGATGATGAATGCGGCGATTACGGCTAGTGAAAGACCCGCACAGAGCCAGACTTCGCCTTTCGTAAGCGTGAGAATTGAATACGAGCCGAAAAGTGTTGAACAGACATCCCCAGAGAGATTATTCGATGGCTTGAAAATGTTCATTATCAGGTAGCCAAGGGCAAGCGAAGCCACGGAAATCATTGCCACGGCGGCATCTCCCTGAATTTTGGTATTTTTACCCGTGCGAAGAAGCAGAATGGCCGCAATCACAGTGACCGGAAGCACGAGATACATATTGTTTGAAAGATTTACGACGGCGGCAATAGACATAGCTCCGAAAGCCACATGACTCAATCCGTCGCCGATAAAGCTGAATCGTTTGAGAACAAGGGTAACGCCTAGCAAAGAAGAGCAGAGAGCCACCAGAATACCGACGATAAAAGCCCTCTGCACGAAGGGAAAATTGAAGTGAAAGAAAGTAATGAAATCTTGTAACATGCATCCTCCGAGATTAGCGGGGCAAGCCCGACAATGATGCCGGCGCTCTTCCGATAATTTTTTTGATTTGGCCGTTGCAGTCCGGGCAGGTGGTTTTGTGAATGAACTCGGCCTTTGTTCCGAAGAAAATACTCTCACCGATGTGAAGGACATGGGTCGCGTAGCGGAGGGCAGCTTCTACATCATGGCTAATCATAATTATTGTGATTCCCTCATTGTTAAGGCTCTCGATAAGGGAGTACATTTCTTCCTGGGCAGCGGGGTCAAGGGCTGAGACAGGCTCGTCTAAAAAAAGCATTTTCTGTGTGGCGCACAAGGCTCTGGCCAGTAAAACCCGCTGCTGCTGACCGCCTGAAAGTTCCCGGTAGCATTTTTTTGCAAGATCGGTGATTCCCATTTTTGCCATGGCACGGGCGGCAAGGAGCCGTTCGCTTTTGATATAGAAAGGCCTCTTACCACAGCGGGACTGGCAGCCGGAAAGCACGATTTCACGCACGCTGGCAGGAAAATCTTTTTGAATCATGGTCTGCTGGGGCAGATAGCCAATTTCGTCCGCAAGGAGTCCGTCGCCCGTGGTGATTTTTCCGTCCAGAGGCTTAATCAGGTGAAGAATAGTCTTCATGAGAGTGGATTTTCCAGAGCCATTTTCACCCAAAATGCAGAGATAATCGCCTGCATTCACCGAAAAAGAGAGATTTTTAACAATAACCTTAGAGTCATAGCCCAAGGTAAGATTTTCACAAGTCAACTGTGACATAGAATTTCCTTAAATTCCTCACAGATAGGGAGCGTTAAAAAATTGCAAAGCAATTTTAGCGATTCTCCGAAGCAACTGTGTTGCGTAGGCATGGAGTTCACAGAGAGATTTCTTATCAGGAAAATTCCTCTGTGCTCTCCGTGCCCTCTGTGAGGGAACTATTTTAATGCTTCAAGATTGGCGCGCATGATGTCCAGGTAGTTGGCGCCTTTTTTGGCTTGTTTCAGCGTGACAGACTGCATGGAATCCAGAGTGATGATTGGAGCGTCTTCCATTTTTGCGCTTGAAATTACCGTCCTTGCAATTTTTTTGTCAGTGCTTTCGGTGACGAAGACAGCCTTTGCGCCAAGTTCCTGACATTTCTTTGCCAGAAAAGCGATTGTTTCAAAACTAGCTTCAGTTTCGGCAGAACAACCGGCAAAAGCCGCATAATAGTTGATGGCGAATTCATCGGTGAGATAGCGGAAGGGGAAGCGGTCACAGACGATGATTGTCTTGCCTGCGAATTCATTAGAATAGGCTTCTTTTAGGGAAGAAAGTGCCTGAACATAGCTTACGAGATTTGCCATGTAGATTTGAGCGTTTGCCTCGTCTCTTTCCATGAGGGCACGGGCAATTTCGTTTGAAGATGCAATTGCATTGTTAAGGGAAAGCCATACATGCTCATCCAATTCAGCTTCTTCATGATCATGATCGTGCTCATTTTCGTGTTCTTCCTGCATTCCAGCCACGACTTCTTCTTCTTTGACAAAGCCTTTAAGCACTTCCATAAGATTGATGACACACTGTTTTTCATTTGACGCGTTCTCCAGAGCCTTTGAAACCCACTCGTCAGACTCGCCACCGACATAAATGAAAATGTCAGCCGTGGAGATTTTAACAATGTCCTTTGCAGACGGCTGATAGGAATGTAGGTCAACGCCTTCTTTTAAAAGCAACTCAACAGAGACATTATCGCTGCCCGCTGCAAGATTTTTTGCCCAGTCATAAAGCGGAAAAACTGTAGCAAGAACAGTGATTTTTGCCGCTTTTGGAGAATTTGCCGAAGCCGATTTTTCACGACAGGAAGTGAAGGTAAAAATCAGGCTAAGGCTACACAAATTAATAAGAAATAAAAATAATTTTTTCATAAAATAAAACTCCAAATTATGCATTATGAATTATAAATTATGCATTAAATCATGCATTCTGGATTATGCATTCTTTACAAACTCCGTAAAGGGTTGTCTCCCCTACGCTCACCTCAAAGCCGTCGCTGGATTCCAGCTCGTTTACCAGGCGCTCGGTTTGCGCGTGTTCCATGTGGAAGATTTTGCCGCATTTGGTGCAGGAAAGATGAATGTGATTTTTGCAGGAAGAATTATCGCAAAACTGGTAAAAAGACTCGTGACTCCCCACTTTTGTAACCCGCTTGATTTTCTGCTCAGCCTCAAGTTCGGCTATATTACGGTAGACGGAACTTTTGCTGATATTTTTGCCCGCCAGGGCCTCAGCAATTTGCTTTGCGGAAAAAGTTTTATCGGGATTTTCTGTAAGGAATGAAAGCAGAGCCGTTCGCTGCTCGGTGTTGTAAGTCATTTTAAATTCCTCTCGCAAAATTCTTTGCAATTTAAGAATTGTTCCCAAATTATACAGATTGCCTGAAAAGTGTCAATATGGGAATCAGTCTCAAATTGTCATACGCTTGAATTTTTTTCCTTATTGAAGAATTTGTGTTATAATTTTATCTACTATGCTGAAGCGAAATTTTAAAATTATATGTTTAGTCTTATCCTGTATCCTTGTAAATTTGAGTGGCAGACTTTTTGCAGGTCATTTTACACTTCCGCTCTGGCTTGATTCCTTGGGAACAGTAATCGCTGCGTATAAACTCGGCACAATTCCGGGCGCAATTGTCGGCGTTACCATGAATATACTCTACAGCATAAAAAGTCCAATTTCATTTCTCTATAGTTTTACCAGTATCGCCATCGCCATAATTGTCGGCTTTTCTGCAAAACGAAAATGGTTCAACTCCCTTCTCGGAACCATGAATGCAAGCGTTCTTGTAACTCTCTGTTCCGTTACCGTTTCCGTTTCTATCAGCTGGTTTGCCGCAGAAGGCATGACAAACAATATCTGGGGAGACAGCGTCATCCACTATTTTGAAGAACAGGGACTTGCAGAGCTTCCAAGCGCGATAATCGGTCAGTTCTACATTGACTTTCTTGATAAAGTAATCACAATGCTCTGTCTCTATCTGACCCTTATTATCTGGCGCAATCGGAAAAAGTTTTCTAAAAAGCCCCTTTCGCTGCTTCTAGTTTTCTTAGCATTCAGTCTTTTTTCAAATCATTCAAAATTAAGTGCTGAAAATGTTGATTTAAAATCTTATGTCCAGACAGTTTATTCCAATAACAACGGAATTCCATGTGGTGAAGCTAATGATGTCGCACAAACTCCAAATGGTATTCTTTGGATAGGCACTTACGCAGGGCTATACCGCTATAACGGTACTGAGTTTAAATGCATGACAAATTTTAACTCAGTCAGAAGCATCAACTGTCTTTATGTGGACGACGAAGGTCGGCTTTGGATCGGAACAAACGATAACGGTCTGTCTATCTGCATCAACGATAAAATCGTAAACACTTTGGACAGTTCAAAAGGAATTCCGTCAAATTCCGTGCGAAAAATCGTTAAAGGAGCAGACGGATATTACTATATTGGAACTTCAGTTGGTATTCTTGTTCTTGAGTTGAACAGTGGCCTTCGAATCTGCAACATCATAAAAGACGCGGGCTATACAATCAGTTTGAGTGCAGACAATTCAGGTCTTGTTTCAGCTGTAAACGCAAAAGGTGAACTCTTTATTCTCAATGAAAGTGAAGTTCGTTACTCAATAAAACTTGATTCAGAAAGCGAACTTTATACCTGCTGCGCTTTTGACAAAAAGGGAATCTTATATGCAGGCACTTCCAAAAATAACATTCACCGCTATTCTGTTACCCAGGAAGAAAGCGAATTTCTCAGCAGACATTCAAGTGAAAATATCCACTATCTGAAATCCATTTTCTTTGATAAAAACAGGATTTTCATTTGCGCAGATAACGGAATCGGCTACTTCGATGAAGATTTCAAATTCACAAGTGTAAGCACGGGGCAATTCAATAATTCTATCGATAATATGTGCGTGGATTACCAGGGAAATTATTGGTTTACTTCATCACGACAGGGACTTTTACGACTTTCATCTTCAGCATTCACAAATCTTTACAATTTTTTTAGTCTTCCCCCTGCAATGGTCAATACGGTTTCAGAATGGAACGGCGCTTTCTATGTAGGAACAGACAAAGGTCTTGATATCATACAAAACAATCGAAAGACCGAAAATATTATTTCACAAACAATCGGAAACACCCGAGTCCGCTGCATCAACAAAGACTCAAAAAATCATCTCTGGATCAGCACTTACGGAAAAGGTCTTATTGAAGTCGAAGAAAACAACAAAATCACTGTCTACGACGGCAAAAATGGGGCTATCGGAAAGTGGATTAGGGTCTCAATTGAACTTCAGGACGGTAGCATTGCCGTTGCCGGAGACCAGGGCATATCATTCATCAAAGATAAAAAAATCTACAATATAATACGCTATGGCGACGGTCTGACAAATGCAAAAATTCTTTCACTTATGGAACTTCCAGACGGTACGATTTTAGCAGGAACGGATGGAGACGGACTTGCCCTGATTAAAAATCAGAAGGTCATAAAAATCTTTACTCAGAATGACGGCTTGACCAGCAATGTAATTTTACGGACAGTTTATGATCCGAACTACAAGGTCTCATATATCGTAACAAGCAACAGCCTTTGCTATATGGACAATGATTTCAATATCAGGGTTTTTGAAAAATTTCCTTATTTTAACAATTATGATATTCAGCTTTCAAAAGACGGAAATCTGTTTGTATTGGGAAGCTCGGGAATTTTTGTCGTTAATGCAAATAGCCTTATTCTTCAAAATAAAGAAGTTCAATATGATCTCCTCGACATAAAAAGCGGTCTGGATTCACAAATCACGCCAAACGCATGGAATTATTGCGATGACAATGAAAATCTTTACATTTCATGTGGAACCGGCGTGTACAAACTGAATCTTAAAAATTATTCCTTTGCAGACTATTCATATCGGATTTTGATTTCATCAATCATACTGGACTCCGTGCCGGTAAATGTTGATCGCGATGAAGTTCTTACCGTCAATCGAAATATAAACAGGATCCAAATTTGCCCGGAAGTCATCAATTTTACGGTTAACGATCCAATTGTCGGATACTGGCTGGAAGGTTACGAAAATACGCAGACCAAGATTAGACAGCGAAATCTTTCGACAATTGATTATACTAATCTTCCAACCGGTAAATATACCTTCCATCTTGCAGTTTATGGGAAGGATTTAAATGTAATAGAAGAAACAAAATACTCTTTTATTAAGACAAAAGAATTCTACGACAATGCTTTCTTTAAAGTTTACATGGTTTGTGTCGCCATTATTGCCGTTGCCTGGCTCACCTGGCTTTCAGTTCACGTCAATCTTCAACACAGGCTTGACCTTAAAAACAAGGAACTTAAATTCGCAAAAGAGCAGATTAACATCGGAAACTCTACGATTCTCGCAATAGCAAAAACAGTAGATGCAAAAGACGAAAATACAAGCCAGCACTCCATGCGCGTTTCAGAATATTCAGCCATGATTGCAAAAGAACTTGGCTGGAGCAAAAGTGAATGTGAAAATATCCGAAAGGCAGCCCTTCTCCACGACATCGGAAAAATCGGAATTCCTGATCGGATACTCAATAAGCCGGGAAGACTTGATGATGAAGAATATGAAATTATGAAATCCCATGTTACAAGAGGTGCCGAAATTTTAAAAGACTTTACGGTAATTGAGCATGTAAGTGATGGAGTTCTCTATCATCATGAAAAATACGATGGAAGTGGTTACTGTAAAGGTCTCAAGGGTGAGGATATTCCTATTTATGGAAGAATAATCGGTGTTGCAGATGCTTTCGATGCAATGACTGCAAACCGTGTCTATCGAAAAAAGCTTGATTTTGATTATGTTATCAGCGAACTTAAGCGATGCCGGGGAAGCCAATTTGACCCGAAAATTGCTGACATAATGCTTCATCTTATCGAAACGAAAAAAATTAATGTGGAGGAACTTTATAAGGATTCTCGCTCTAATGGAGGCTCTAAATAATGAAACGCAATATAATAGTCACGGCCTGTACTTCCTTATTCGTTATCTGCATAACCTTTGCCATTGATTTTTTCTTTTTTTCCCACGAACAGACTTCAGACAAAATAAAAGTAGGCTTTGTTTATGAGGGAGATGAAGGAATTCCCGGAACGAATAATTTTATCCGCAGTCAGCATATTCTTGAAGAACAATTCGGCAATAAAATTGAAGTAATATGCCGAAGTAATGTCATTCCTGATAAAATCGAACAAACCCTGGATGATTTTGTCGCAGAAGGCTGTTCGCTGATTTTCACTACAAATTATACTCATTCAATTCCTACAAAAGAAGCCGCACGAAAATATCCTGATGTTCAGTTTTGCCAGGCCTTCGGAGATAATGCACAGGAAGAGCCTGTCGTAAAAAATTATCATACTTTCATGGGCGAGATATATCAGGGGCGATATATTTCAGGTCTTGTGGCAGGGTTAAAACTGAAACAGCTTATTGATAATCATCAGATAAAAGCTTCGGAGGCAAAAGTCGGCTATATAGGCGCATATCCATACCCCGAAATTATTTCTGGTTACACAGCATTTCTTTTGGGAGTAAGGGCAATCGTTCCTGAGGCCACAATGACCGTTGTTTACTCATATACCTGGGGTAGTTTCTCAGAAGAAAAAGCCTGTGCCGAGCATTTGATAAATGAAAACTGCATAATAATTGCACAACATACAAATTCAATCGGCCCGGCAATTGCATGTGAGCAGGCAGCCAAAAAAAATCTTTTTCACATCGGCTACAATCAAAGCATGACAGATGTTGCACCTCAGACCTCCTTAATCAGCACACGAATCAACTGGACTCCCTATATTCTTGGAGCAGTAGAAGCTATGGTTAAAAATAAAAAAATCGAAAATGTCGTAAAAGGAAAATCCATAGGAACCGATACATGGGCCGGCTTCGATAAAAACTGGGTTCAGATGCTTGAACTAAATTCTTTTATTTCAGCCCCAGGAACGGAAGATTTGATTGAAAAAACGATTCAGGGATTCAAAAAGGGTAAAATAAGTGTTTTCCACGGGGATTATATTGGAATAAATCCTTACGATGAAAACGACACATACAATCTCAAAAAGGAATATCATGAAAACAAGACTTCCTCAAGTCCAACTTTTAATTACATTCTCAAAGACATCATAACCATTGACGAAGAAATTCTTTTTCAATAAAAATATATGCTTCATGGGAGACCTTAAATGATACTTAAAAAATTTCTTTATTCTGTTTTACTCTTTTTCGTATTTTTTTCTTTAAATGCTTGTCGAGAAAAGGAATCTGTTATGCATGACGGAACTTTTACCGGAGTAGGAGTCGGCCGAAATGATGAAATCAAAGTCTCAATTACCATTACTGACGGAATGATTACTGATGCAAAAATAATCAGTGATAAAGAAACTCCAGAAATTTCAGGCAAGGCTAAAGAGCATATTTTAAGAAGATTCATTGAAGACGGCGAAACCGGCAATATTGACATCGTTAGTGGCGCAACAATCACTTCAGACGGTCTATTGGACGCTCTTGATGCGGCCGTCGCTCAGGCAAAAGGAACTAAAATCCCCCAGCCAAAATTAAATGACGTAGACTGCGATATTGCAATTATTGGAGCAGGAGGAGCCGGCCTTACTGCCGCAACAGAAGCTGCTTCAAAGGGCGCAAAAGTAATTGTATTTGAGAAACTTTCAATAGTTGGCGGAAATTCAAATTTCTCCACAGGCGGAATCAATGCCGCTTATACAAAAGAACAGCAGCGCCTGGGTATTAAGGATTCAACGGAAGTTTTTTTCAATGATACGATGATTGGTGGAAAATTCTTAAATGACCCTGATTTAGTTCACACTCTCGTTAATCAGTCAGCTTCAATAGTTGAATGGCTTCAGTCTCCTCTTATTGGAGCAGATTTAAGTGATGTGGGCATGTTTGGCGGCGCAACAAATAAACGAATCCATCGTCCAAAGGGAGGAGGTGCTATCGGAGAACACCTTGTTCCACTTCTAAAGAAAGCAGCATTAGCCCAGGGAGCAGAAATCCGTCTTAAACACAAAGTTGTAGATATCACTTCTGATGAAGGCAAAGCATCTGGATTACGAATAAGTACTGGCGAAGGCGAATACAATGTCAATGCAAATGCGGTAATTATCGCCTCAGGCGGATTTGGTGCTAACCCGGATTTGATTACCACTTATCAGCCGACACTGGCAAAATTCGCCACAACAAACCATCCTGGGGCAACCGGCGACGCGTTCTCCATGGTCGAAAAATTTAATGCCGCTCTCGTGCAAATGGAACAGATTCAGACCCACCCTACTGTTGTCGTACATACAGGAATAATGATTACTGAAGCCGTTCGTGGCAATGGTGCAATTCTAGTGAATCATTTAGGAAAACGCTTTGTAAATGAAATGGAAAATAGAGATATTGTATCTAATGCCATTCTAAAATCAGATGGACACACTGCATTCATCATATTTAATCAAAATATTCGGGAATCCCTAAAGGCAATCGAAGAATATACGACTGTAATGATTTCAGCACAAACAATTTCTGAACTTGCAAAAAAAATAGAAGTTAATCCAACGATTCTTGAGGACACAATAAAAAAATATAATGACTATGTTGTAAAAAAAATTGATCCGGACTTTAAGCGTAATCCTGCCAGCATGGAAAAATCACTTGCTGAAGGACCATACTACGCAATTGAAATTGAACCTGCAGTCCATCACACAATGGGTGGCCTCAAAATCAACACGAAAGCAGAGGTCATAAACAAAAGCGGAAAGCCAATTCCAGGTCTTTTTGCGGCTGGTGAAGTCACCGGTGGTGTGCACGGAGCAAACCGTTTGGGAGGAAATGCCGTTGCAGATTACTGTATTTTCGGCAAAATCGCCGCTGATAGCGCAATCGAATATGTAAAATCAGCGCAATAGCGTTAGAACCCCGCGGCTCATGCATAGCCTTCGCCGAGACTCGCCTAAAAACTCACCTTGTGAGTTTTTTCGCCATGCGAACGGCTCCCTACCACCATCTTTCCATGAACAAGGACGGAGTTTCCAATCTTGCGGTCTGGCCTATGTAGGGCGTGATTACTGTGAGATTTTCTTTTTCTGCGGCAAGCAAAAAGCGCTCAACAGGGTCGTCCCAACCGTGTCGGGAAAGAACAATCGCTCCCCAGTGAATTGGCTGTACGACTTTCGCTCCCAAAAGTTTTGCGGCATGAGCCGACTGCTCCGGGAACATGTGCACTTTCGGCCACTGAACATCGTACTGACCGCATTCCATAAGGGCAAAATCAAAATCTCCGTACTTTTCGTGAATTTTTTCAAAATGCGGGGCAAATCCTGAATCTCCGTTTTCAAAAATCTTGTGATAATCGTCTTTTAAAACCCAGCTGCACCAAAGGGTCGTCATGTTGTCAACGAGTTTGCGGCCAGAAAAATGCTGGGCTGGCGTACAGGCAATCGTAAGCCCGTTGATTTCTGTTTCTTCCCACCATGCCATGTTCGTGATTTTTTCGGCCTTTACTTTCCAGCGTTTGAGGTGATTTTCAACGCCTAAGGGCACGATATACTGTTTGACTTTCGGATCGATTTCACGAATCACATCGTAATCCAGGTGGTCATAATGATCATGGGAAAGAATAAGAATGTCAATTTCAGGCAATTGGGCAACGCTTACCGGAGAATGTGAAAATCTTTTGCTTCCAACCCAACTTACCGGCGAAATCATCTCTGAGAAAACCGGGTCAATCAAAATATTCATGCCATGCATTTGCAAAAGGAGAGATGAATGACCGAACCAGGTAACCCGAAAATCTTCAACTGGCAGGCGGCTTTCTGGCTCAGACAGATAGTCAGGCATCTTTACAGGAAATTCAAAATCAGGGCGTGGCTGCCGTTTTGAGAAAGTAAGGGGGTCTGGAGCGGCATTTTTATCAATGACTGCAGAAAAATCTTCTTCATTGTGGAATTTTTTTCCGTCAAAATTGGCGGCTCGCTCGGCGTAATTCTTTCGGTCAGCCTTGCTGGCTTTACCGCCAAACGGCTTCCATACTTTTAGAAAAACAAAGGCAAAAAGTGAGAGGACTGCAATAATTCCAACAAGGGCAATTCCAATAACTGCAAGAAAATGAAGTAATTTTTTCATAGGCTAAATATAATAGAAAAAATTAACTGAAGACAAGATAAAAATCAAAAAAAATACCGGGTATCTTGAAGAAACAGTCAAAATTTCAAGACCCCGGTATTCATTGGATGCTGCATCTCTACCTACAGCACCCGATAAACTCACTCCGCTGAAATCACTTAAAAAGCAATTTCTTAAAGAGGTACTAAAATAGTTAGGTATAGCTAACTTTCATATTCATTAAACCATTTTTCTGATTTTTTGTCAACAACTTTTGTTAGCCAAATGTAACAATAGGAAGGGAATTTAATTTTTATCGACCCAGTTCTGAATTCCTTTGACTACATCTGCATCGATTTGATGTTCAACACGACAGGCATTTTCTTCACACTGATCTTCCGGAAGACCAGTAATTTTCTGCAAGAAGACTGTTAACAATTTATGACGATTGTAAATATCTTCAGCTTTAGACCGGCCCTTGTCGGTAAGTTTAAGCATGTTCCCCATACCAAATTCAACATAGCCGTCTTTTTCGAGCAGGCCCATTGCCCGACTGACACTTGGGCGCGAAACAGCGAGTTTATTTGCCACATCTACGGAGCGAACAAATCCGTTTTCTAACTGTAATCTTAATATTGCTTCGAGGTAATCTTCGCCCGACTCGTACATTCTATCCTCCAAAAAAAACGGTTAGCTTATTATAACCGAGAATCTGTTTTCGTGCAAACTTTATCTCAAATCGCCGGCTGCGTCGAAACAGCGGTCACCGATTTTCTCGATTTGGCGGATAATGTCCATGTACAAAAGCTCTGAGCGGACATCACCACCGCTTTCAAGACGGCTTCGGGCAAGTTTACGAAGGGCGATTCTCTCATCGTCAATCTGCTGCTCAAGCTCGCTGGCAAACTGGAACTGATCCGGGGTAAGACGCTGAATCTTTGAAACATTCTTGTAGATGAAGAACATAAGCTGTCGGGCAAGCTCAAAGTAAGGGAGCAAGCGATCAAAATCTTCTTTGTTGAACTTCATTTCTTTTTCGATTGCCTTTTTAAGCTGGTAAGCGATATTGAGACAACCATCGGCCATAGCTTCCATTTCGGAGATAAGCTGCATCATAAGAGCGGCATTGTCTTTTGCCTCGTCGGAAAGATGCAGGTGAGTACAACGGACAAGATACTGGGTAAGCTGCTCGTTCATCTGGTCGCAATAATCTTCGGTTTTGACGATTTCCTCGTAGCCGCCAGTGACAAAATCAGAATTGAAATTTGCAAAGCCCGTCTGCAATTCATCAAACATCTGGGCAACCTTGTCTGAGAAAAGCTTAACTTCGCTCTGAGCACGGAAAACACAGCCTTCCGGTGACTCAATAGCCATACGCTCGCTGAATTCAAGCTTGTAAACCGTGCCTTCAGGAATTTTATCGTCTTTAATAAGAATGCCGACAAATTTTGAAATCTGATTGACGAAAGGAATAAAAATCACCGTACCCATGAGCTTAAAGGCCGTATTGAGCATGGCGATTCTGAAAACAATATTGTGACCCGGTGAAACAAATTCAACGAAAGCCATAAAAGGATTGAAGAAAATAAGCGCAATGATAACTGTAGCAACATTGAAAAGAACATGAACAGCCGCCGTGCGTTTTGCATTTGCGTTGGCACCGATAGCCGCAAGAATCGCGTCCACAGTTGAGCCGACCGAGCTTCCGATAATCATAACGGCACCGAAACGCCAGAATTCGTTGAGCTCCTCGATGCTGGCATTTCCTTCTTTTGACATTGCCACTGCCATACCGATAACGATTGCCGACATTGCAGAAGAAGAGTGAATAAGGGCAGTAAGGATAATTCCTATAAAAAGGCCGATGACATAGCTGATTACGCCAAAACCGTTCACGGCATCGATAAAGTGGATGACGAAGGATTTTACATCTGGAACGGCGAAAAAGTCCGAGAGTCCGCCGAGACCAAAAAAGAGAAGACCGAAGCCCATAATAGCGAGCCATAAGCCTTCTCTTGATTTTAAGCGTTTGAGTATGTAAAGAAGATAACCTAAGCCGAAAATTGGAACAGCATAGTCTTTGATTTCAAAACTTGAACCCAGAGCAACAATCCAGCCCGTGACCGTAGTACCGATGTTTGCACCGAAGATAACACCAATTGCCTGAGTGACCGAAACAAGGCCCGCATTTACGAAGCTGACCAGCATAACCGTAGTTGCACCGGAAGACTGAATAATCATTGTGAGAATACAGCCTGTCAAAAGCCCGACAAAACGATTCCCAGTCATAAAAGCGAGGGCAGCCTGTAATTTTTGACCCGCGCTCTTTTGGATTCCGTCACTCATAAGTTTCATGCCGTAAAGCAGGAAACACAAACTACCGGCAAAATTGATTAGGTTCAGTATCATCTCTTTGCTCCGCTACTCGACCATCTGACGCGCAACCGTTCTTCCAGCAATCGAAAGAATCAATTCACTGTCTTTTTGTGCAATATAAGGTATTGTGACCGAGCCGCCCGTATGTTTTATTGTAATGATTTGTGTTCGCACACCATCTTTTGAATATTCAAGCGTCATCTCAACAGCATAGGGATAATTTGGAAGGTTTGCACTAAATAGACCAATACACTCGTTATCATTTTGTTTTTTGGGCAGGGCAATTTCTGCCGTTACACGTGCATAGTTTGGAACATACTGATTTGAAAGTTCCTGCTGACTTGTAACAGTGCCTTCCTTTTCATTATTGGCTGCAATATGCGATGTAAAATCAAAGACTACTTTTGAAGAGGCCATAATCGGCAGCAGTTGTGCCACATCAAGACCTGTAATTTTGGGAACACGTGTGTTTTCGTATTCGGGACCACGACTGACAATCAATTTAACTGTAACAGGATTTGAAATTATCGTGCCTTCTGGAGGATCCTGAGCAAGAATGGTACCGGCTGCACTCTGGTCAGCCTTGTAACTTGGTTCTGCAAGCACGATAAGCGGGCGTGTTGAACCTGTAAACATTGTCTGAAGATTAATTTTTACCTCATCGAAATTCTGACCAATGTAATTTTCTACATGATCAAGAATTGTTCCCCGGCTAACAGTAAGGGTAATTCTTCGGCCAGCTTTTACGATTGAGCCGCTCTCTGGATTTTGAGCGAGGATTTTACCGGCATCATCAGGATTATCTGTATACTTGAGCTGAATTTTGGGATACAACTCTTTAACCTGCATTTCCTGGAGTGCCGTAGTGAGTTCCTTTCCTTCAAGATTGGGAACCATAACCTGCTCAGGGCCTCGTACAGTTGCAAAAAATGTAATCCAGCAGATTGCAAACATAAGCACCAGACCAAGAATCACCACAAGCAAAAATGGTTTTTTATTCTCATTGATTGCGGAAATAGTTTTAATTCCTTCATTTTTAAGATTTTCCGCTAGTTCTTTGGGCTTAAGATTCTTAAGATTCTTAATTTTCATTTATTTAGTCCGTCTTTTGATTAAAACTCCGAAAAATTCTCGGAATAAGAGTTCTTCTACTCTAATATAGAACCAACAAAATTTCTAGCACCATTTAGAAAAGACTTATAGTCCATGGCCTTTTTTTTCTCCTGCTGTAATTCACTTACGACAAGAATTGAACCGTCACCACATGCAATTTCGATGCCGACAGATTTTCGATATGGAAGAACAGTGCCGGCCTTTTCGGAAGAGCTCCCTTCCCCCACTTTGGCCTTAAGAATTGTGACCCGAATGTCGTTAAAGGAAGAAAAACAAAGTGGATAGGGCGTGAATGCCCGGATTTTTCTTTCAATGACGGAAGCACTTTCATTCCAGTCGATTTTTCCGTCATCTTTTTTGAGGAATTCCGTGTAGCTGGTTTCGCCAGATTGCTTTTTTCCAAGAATTTCTGAATCAGAATTGGAAATTTCTTTAAGGACTTTTTTGAGGAGTTTAACTCCCGCGTCCGTGACTGCGCTTGACTTGCCATCGCCGTCCATCAGAGAAAGAGTTGTTTCGCTGCCGTCCAAAGGAATTTCTGTTTGTGCGAGAATGTCGCCTTCGTCAGTTGCCAGAGCCAGCTTTTGTACCGTGACTCCAAGACTTTTATCGCCATTGAGGATAGCCGCTGGAACCGGAGTACAGCCTCGATATTTTGGAAGGGCACTTGGATGCAGGTTGATTCCGCCAAGCGGGAAAAGAGCGAGAAATTTTGGCCCGAAAATGCGGCCGTAATCAAAAGAGACGAGCAAATCCGCGCCCAATGGAGAAATTGAATCCCTGGCCTCGCTCATAAGGTGGTCAAATTCAAAGACAGGAATATTATTTTCCCGCGCCACCACAGCGACTTCCGTGGGAATCAGCTCAGAGTGTCGGCCCCGGCTTGCAGGAGGATTTGTAAGGACTCCCGCAATCTGAAATCCGCATTCTTTTTGAGCGGCGATGAGATTTTTAAGAACGATACTTGAAGCCAGGGGTGAGCCTGCGTAAATGATTTTTAAACTTTGCATGGGCTTTTATTTTGAAGCCTTTTTCGCTTCTTTTGCGGCAATTTTAGCAGCGATTTTTGCGGCTTTTTTAGCTTTTTCAGCTTCTTTTTTAGCGGAACGCTCCAGGCGTTTTTTCATTTTTTCGGTTACTTCAGCCGCAAAATTCGGGTCTCCGCGGTCGATGTAAACGATTCCTTCAAGATGGTCGTACTCGTGCTGTATGATTCGAGCCAAAAGTCCATCTGCTTCAAGGGTGAAGGGCTTTCCGTTTTCGTTGAGAGCCTGAACCGTAACTTTTGACGGGCGTTTAATCGTTTCGTTAAAACCTGGCAAAGAAAGGCAGCCTTCGTCATAATCGCACAAATCATTGCTTGTGGCGACAATCTGAGGATTTACGAAAACACGACGCACTTCATCGTCAGAAATGATTACGAAATAACGGCGGGAATCTCCGATTTGAGGAGCGGCCAAACCAACGCCGTCTGCCTCCAGCATAGTCTCAAACATTTCGTTGAATGTCTCGCGGAGAGAATCATTGATTTCTTCTTCCTTAACTGGAAGAGCCTTTTTTCTTAAAACTTCTTCGCCTAATTTGTAAATTTTCATAATATTCTCCAATTCCTCTTTCTGAATCTTACAATCTGATTCGTGCCGCCCGCGCGTGACCGGCCAGTCCTTCCGCATCTCCAAGAACGCCTGAAGCCTCTGCCGAAGCAATCGCGCCCTTTGAGCCGGGGATTGTGCGCAAAGTTGTGACAGTCTTCAAGAAGACTCTGACGCTCAAACCGCCGGTGAATCTCGCACTTCCGCTGGTTGGCAAAGTGTGATTGAGGCCGGCCGCATAGTCGCCGAAGACTTCCGCGCTTCCGTGACCGATGAAAAGCGAGCCGTAATTGTGGACGAGGGAAGCGATTTTATCCCGCGCCGCTCCCTCTTCCATGGCAAGCTCCAGATGCTCAGGGGCTTTTTTGTTGGCACATTCAGCCGCTTCTTCAAGATTCTTGCAGATGATGATTCTTCCGCAATTTTTTATGCTCTGCTCTGCCGTTGCCTTTGTGGGAAGCGTGCTAAGCTGTTTTTCGATTTCTTCTGCCACGGCCTTTGCCAATGCTTCTGAATCAGTGGCCATGACCGGCTGGGCTACAATGTCGTGCTCTGCCTGAGCCAAAAGGTCAGCGGCAACCCAAGAAGGATTCGCTGATTTGTCCGCAATGATGAAAACTTCTGTGGGGCCTGCCACCATGTCGATGCCAACAGTGCCGTAAACCAGCTTTTTTGCCTCTGCGACGAATTTATTGCCGGGGCCTACGATTACATCCGTTCGGGGAACAGACTGAGTGCCAAAAGCCATGGCTCCGATTGCCTGAGCTCCACCGCAAGCAAAAGCTTTTGTTACGCCGCAAATGTAAGCCGCCGCCATAATGTTTTCGTCAGCATAAGGCTTTCCGCCAATGAAAGGCTTTCCTGGAATTCCAGTGCCGGCTTTTTCAGCCGCAGCCTTATCCTCCGGGTGAACGCGGGGAGGAGTACACAAAATCACTTCCTTAACGCCTGCCGCCACCGCTGGAGTAATGGTCATCACAACGGTTGAAACAAGCGGAAAACGACCGGCAGGAACATAAACGCCGACCCGGTCAACAGGAATATTTTTCTGCCCCGTAAAAACGCCTTCAGTAAGCTCAACTTCAAAATCATCAAAAGACTCACGCTGTTTTTTTGCAAAGCGAAGGGCCAGGTCGTGAGAATATTCAATCGCCTTGTAAAGCTCAGGATTTTCCCTCTGCATTTTCTCAGCAGCAGCCTTTAGCTCAGACTGTGGGATTTCAAGGGAAGAAGGCGCCGACACATCGAATTTTGCGCCGTACTCAGCCAAAGCCGCATCTCCCCGATTCTTAACATCGGAAAGCACATCTTTTACAATATCAATAGAAGCGCCAAAATCACGACCATCAAAAAAATCTTGCTCAATTTCAGCGTAGGACTGTATTTTTATCATTATTCCACCTAGCACATGGATGTGCGTCATTAAAAAGCTAATAAAACCCGCGAGTTTAATATAGCGAATTTTAGCGGAGATTACTAGCAAATTCTCTGCCGTTCAATTTCTTCGACAAGGGCAGTGACTAATTTTTTCTCGTTTTCGGTCATTGCTGAAAGTTTTTTGGCGAGAATTCGCACATCTGCTGAATAGCGTTCTTCCGGGCTGAGCGAAGACTTTTTATCCGTGCCTGTAACTAAAAATTCCACGGAAACGCCCAAAGCATCGGCGATTTTTACGGCTATGTCAGCGGGAGGAGTACTGCTTTTTTCCCGCAGATAATTGTCCAGAGTCCTTTTATTTATTCCTGTTTTGGCAGAAAGCTCTTTTACCAGAATACCGCGGAAAACTAATTCAGATTTTAGATTCTCTCTAAAACTCATGTTTTCATAATACGCTAAAGTGCGTAATTTCTGATTGAATGATTGTTAAATGTGTGCTACCCTTATAACAGATTGTTATATTTAAGTAATATTCAAAGTTATTACGCAAATTATAACGAAAAGGAGCTTTATATGAAAAAATTGATTACGACTTTAGTTGTGGGAGCACTACTTCTTTCAAGCTCTTTCGCACAACTCTCTTTCGGTGTCCGTGGTTCACTGGGTGTCAGCGACATGACTATTGCAGATGAAACGAAAAAAAAATTAGGAAATGAACTTAATGCAATAATGATAGCTAAAGGTTTTCCGTATTCTTCAACAGATGTCGATAACAAAACGATTTTGTGCGGCGGTTTTGCACTTTGGGGCAACTACAGCTTTGAGAAGATTCCAGCCCTCGGTTTGCAGACTGAATTAGGATTTTTGTTCAACAACGGAACGGAACTTACTGTAGAAACAAAATCTGGCACGACAAAAATAGAGGCTAAAGATAAAGTCACCTACACAACAATGGAACTTCCATTCCTCGTAACTTTTACGGTAAACAAAGGCGGATTCTTTGAATTCACTCCTCAGGCCGGCATTTATCTCTCATTCCCCATAAGTAAAATAAAGCAGGAGATAGATGCAAAGGGAAAGTTAAACGGCGTAACAGTTATCGAAAATTCAAGCGAAAGAAGTGATGATTTAGACAATGCCTTCATCTTTGGAACTGCATTCGGAGCAGATTTCGCCTTTAATTTCAGCAAAAAATCTGCCCTCGTATTGAATGCCCGCTACATGATTGACTTAGGCGAGCTGAAATCTGACGGCGATAAAGTCGGCACAAGAAAAGTTTTCTTAATGTCAGCCGGCTACAGATACACTTTCCATTAATTCCTCTCATAAAAAACACCGGACAAGCCATGTGCCCGTCCGGTGCCAATTTTCCACTGCAAAATTATGAATTATGCATTATAAATTCTGCATTAATTAAAGTGTCGGATATTTTGCAAAGTATTTTTTTGTTTCTTCTGCAACGACTCCGCTCAAAACAATCAGCGAGATACAGTTTGGAATTGCCATGAGACCATTGGTGATGTCAGCGATGGTGAATACAGCGTTAACTGTGAAGTAGGGGCCGATTGCGATTGCGGCGATGTAAACCAGGCGATAGATGAAGACCAGCTTCATGCGGCCATTGGTGAGATATTCCAAGCACTTTTCTGAGTAGTAGTCCCAGCCCAAAATCGTGGTGAATGCGAAGAATGCCAAACAGAGCATAAGCAGGAACTGAACCGAAACGCCGTCGCCGCCAAGAACACGGGAGAAAGCAGCTGCCGTAAGATTTGCACCTTCAAGTCCCTTATTCCAGGTAGAAATCATGGCAAGTTTACCTTCGACTGTTTCAAAAACGATTCCGCCTGGCGCAATAATATCTCCGTAAAAAGCGATTACGATTGCAAGGCCGGTCATTGTACAGACGATGAGAGTGTCGATTACAGTTCCCGTCATGTTGACCAGGCCCTGCTCAACAGGTTCATTTGTCTGAACTGGAGCAGCTGCGATTGGAGCAGAACCAAGGCCAGCCTCGTTTGAGAAAATTCCCCGGGCAATACCTTTCTGCATTGAATCCAGAACCATCTTGATGATGTAGCCTGAAACACCGGCGGTTACAGCAGAGGAACCAAATGCTGATTTGAAAATCAAGGCAAAAGCTGCAGGAACTTTTGTTGCGTTCATGATTAAAACTGCGATGCCCATGAAAATGTAAATGACAGCCATTGCCGGAACGACTTTTTCTGCGACTTTTGAGATTCGTTTGAGACCGCCCAGGATTACCAGAGCCGCACAGATTGTGACAACTGCGCCGCCGATTACAGTTGCCCAGGTGTATGAATTTTCGCCGATTGTGAAAGCGATGTTCGTATTGTTCGGGTCAAATGCCATGTTTACGGCAGAAGTGATACCGTTGATTTGGGTCATTGTACCAATTCCCAGAAGACCTGCAAGAACTCCGAAAATTGCGAAAAGGATTGCAAGCCACTTCCAGCTTTTTCCCATACCTTTTTCGATTGTGTAGAATGGGCCGCCCAAAACATGACCGTCTTCTTTTACTTCACGGTATTTGATTGCAAGCATACACTCAGCGAATTTTGTTGCTGTTCCAAGAATTGCCGCAACCCACATCCAGAAAAGGGCTCCGGGGCCTCCTGCGGCGATAGCCGTCGCGACACCAACGATGTTACCAGTTCCGATTGTTGCAGAAAGTGCTGTACAAAGAGCAGAAAATCCCGAAAGCTCTCCGCGACCTTCATTTTCTTTGAAAATTGAGCGGAATGCTCGTCCAAGTTTTGTGAACTGCAAGCCTCTTGCCCGAATCGTAAGAACAAGGCCGGTTGCAAGAATGAGGACGATGGTCGGAATTCCCCAGACAACATCGTCGATTGAGTTAAGGATTTGGTCAAACATTTTTAAATCCCCATTTAAAAGAAAATAGAGTTTGCCCCGAAAATCGAAACAAACTCTCCAAAGAGTAGGATTGGAACTTCTTTCGCCCTGTCCTTTGTGCCTGAGATATCGATTGTAATAATCTTAACCCTTCGGCGCCTCACCCCATCGTGAGGACTCTCCAGAGAACCGCTTTTGCCCCACAAGCAAAAACAGCCTAACAATATTATCGGAAAAATCTGATTTTGACTATAGGTTCTGCCGGTAAAGGTTCTTATATTTTTCTTATTTTTTTCTTGAGAAACTCTTGAATTGAATTATAATATTCTTATCTTGTTAAAGAGGAGAAGCCTGTTATGAATCTTGAAAAGACAATCTCCATTGGAGCGGACTTCTTTACAGATAAAACTGTTTTAAATCTTTTTTCTCTTTGAAGATATCGTCCGAGGTTTGCTGTGTGCGGCAAACCTCGGACGAATTTATTTTAAATTTCGTTTCAAAAGGAGGCTTATGCAAATGAAATTGTTAAAACATCTTGCGGTACTTGGCTTTATCTTTGCTGCAGCAGCATTCTCTGGATGCAATACAGAGGATTCTGGGAGCACGCCTGTCCCGGATTCAGCAACATACAGTGTAACAGTTGCGGATGACATTGAGAACGGCACTGTAAGTGTGAGTAAGGCAAGTGCAAAAGAAGGCGAGACAATCACGCTCACTGCAACGGCACATGAAGGCTATCATTTTGATACTTTTACGGTAAAGAAAGGCGATGAAACTGTTACGGTAAAGAAAGGCGATGAAACTGTTACCGTTAAGGAGTTCACATTTGTTATGTCGGCGGTAAATGTAACGGTGAATGCAACTTTCGCCCCGAACACATACACGGTCACGCTGTTCAACGGCAACGGAACTACAAGCACAATCACCGCCACCTACGACGAAGTGCTTCCCGACCTTGAAAGCCTGCCAGTTGCCACGGGAAGTGATTCCTTCGGCGGCTACTACACACAGCAGTATGCAAAGGGAACAAAGTTCATCGGCGCGGACGGCAAGGGCTGTACGGCATGGAATATAGCGGAGGACACAACGCTTTACGTTGCATGGGGCTACAAAATAACCTATGAGAACACAACGGGAGCACAGAATCCGAATCCCGAAGTCTACACAGGCGAAAAAGATGTAATTTTTATAGAGGCAAGTAAAGACTACTACACCTTCGAAGGCTGGTTTGACTCAGAAACTGGCGGAAACAAGGTGGAGAAAATAGAAAAGGAAAGTATAGGTGCAAAAACAGTTTATGCGCATTGGACTCCAATCACCTATACCATCACCTACAACCTTGACGGAGGCACATTCGTAAGCGAGGATTATGCGACATCCTACACCATCGAAAGCGAAATAATGCTTCCCATTGCTACAAAAGAGGGCGACTACACTTTCAAAGGCTGGAAGAACGCAGACGACGAATCGGAAATGGAAGTAATCCCACAAGGCACGGCTGGCAATATGTCGCTCACCGCTATATGGGTTCATTCCGAAATCGCCGTTACCATTGAATTCACACAGAATCCAGAAATAACCATAGAACAGGTAGAGGATTACAACACAATCACGCTTGTTGCAGCTAATGGCTTCAGCGGCTACACATGGCGCATTGACGGCGTGCTGGCATCTTCTTTTGAGGGAGCGACAGTCAGTGAGGATGGTGCTGTTCTTTCCATTCAAAAGATAAAACTCATGCAGAGAAAATTCTATCAGGTTTCACTGTTCGCAATGAAAAGGAATACAACGAACAATACTGATGTAGTTTGTGGAACACAGATTTCAATTACGGCAATTAAGGAATAAGGAGGAAAATATGAAACGAAAGATACTGTCAGCATTTGCGGTGCTTTGTGTCCTGATTTTCGCTTCCTGCGCGGATTTTGATACGGCAGAGCAACAGGACAAACATACAGACGGCTCTTCAGCCTGCATCACAATTTCTTTGAGCGAAGCGAGCCGTACGGCCTTTCCTACGATAGATAAACAGGGAGAAAATTGGTCCACATCCGGAACAAAGTGCTACCCATTCGACAGCATTACGCTCAAAGGCACGCCTGTGACGGAAAATGCCGTAGCCGCCGTACCAGTAGAAAAGACATGGGAAACTGAGAAGGTTGGTCTTAAATATACATATGCTGTCACCAAGATGGAAGGGGCAAGCATCAATGTTACAGCGGGAGCAACTTACATGTTTACGCTCACTGCCCGACATGGGAACAATAGCTGGCAGGGTACAGTAGGAAAGACAATTATGTCAGGAACAAATTCCCTCAGCTTTACGCTAGAACTGAACAGTCTTTCGTCAGAATCTTATGGTGAATTGTTTGTCCAGCTCACCGTTCCGGAGACGGTCAAAGCCGCAGATGCAGTCCTCAAAAATCTTGATGAATCACAGATTATCATGCAGGGTGAAAATGTTTATAGTTCACAATATCCAACCATGGCAACCTTCAGTAACCGCCTTGTTCCTGCAGGCAGTTATGTCGTTGTGTTTACGCTCTGGGGAGACGAAGGCAAAACACTGAAGCTTGGCGAATGGCGCGAATACGCACAAGTTTCAAGTGGGGAGACAAGCGAATCGCATCCAGTGATTAAAGACCTTTCCAGCATACATACCGTCACTTTCAGGTCTATGATCACCCAAAACCGTAACAATTACGGTGGCGGCTATAATTCAGCCTACATCAAAGAAGTATCAGTGCTGTATGGCGACACCGTTGAAAGGCCTCAAGACCCAGAGCCGGATAGCCGTCCTTCAAGTGATGATAATCCAGAAAATATTTATTTTAATGGGGATGACGATTTTTTTTCAGGCTGGTATGTTTCGGAGGACGGCGGTAATACGATCTGTGATACTGCGTTTGACTTCAGCACTCCGATTACCTCGGACACCGTGCTTGTTGCAAATTTTGAAACAGTAGAATACAGCTATGCGACAAGTGCATACGGTGAATTTACTCAATTCAAATTCAATGATGAGGGCGAGTGTGCATTAACTGCTGGTGAGAAAATATATTTAAAAGCAAGGTCGTCAAGTGGAAGTACTGTCGTTAAGTATAAACTCGACAACGGCGAGTACAAAGACATTGTCCCGACGGAAGCAATTCCGCTCAGTTTAGGCTCGCATGACATATGTATTAAACTAGCTGAAGCTGAAACAGAATATAAACTGAAGATTTCTGCATCATACAACCAAGTGACAGGACTTGACGCATCAGCATATTTGGGTGGTTTAGACATTAAATGGAACTCCTATGGCGGTGATTCGCGTGTAGAAGCGGCGGGTGAAAACGGAGGATATTTTATATTTGTCGCAAAAAGTCTCTATGATTATACAACGACACCTCTTGTGTCAGCAGATGAGATAAGAACAGACAGCGACTATATTGAAAATGACATGGGAAGCAAAGGGTATTTCTGTAAAAAACTGACAACTCAGATTCTGAACAGTGGCTACGCTGTGATACTTAATCCCCCCCCAAAAACGGATTGTGTGCTCATTCTGTTTGCTTATGCAGGAACCAGAGAAGATGACCCCACTAAGCTCGACATAAAGGAGATAGGTCGGTTGAAAGCCAAGACTAAAGCCAGTCGGTACGGAAAATTAAACATCTACGGACACTACATATATGATAAAAAAGACCACGACAGTATCTACGATCCGAACTATATGTGGTACTTTGGGTCTATGACATCAGAGAAAGTAATTACTCAACAATGGGAATATCTCAAAGCTGAGAAATCTTATTTTAAGACAACTCAGTGTTGTCTTGGTTTTGAGGCTTTCAATATGACTAATGCAGTGGATACTAGGATACAAGGCTCTTGGAATCACTTTGTTGGTGTAGAAATGGATGATGACGAAGAGAATACTTATTGTTTTGGTGAAGCAAAAGTTCACGAAAGCGAAGATGATGGCGTAACCAATTGGCCACGTAAATTCTCTAGTTGTACTAAGAAAGTTACTACACTTGTAGACAGAACCCAACCTTTTGTTTTTGAACAAAAATGGAAAGCGTATGAAATTGATGATTATGGTTATCGTAAAAAGTTCGCTTTCGGTGAATATGACGACTATCTGGGGGAAGTAAAGGCAACATTCACATATACGCCCGCGACGGACACCTGGACTTGCGAGTGGAGCAGTACTTGTGGTGCAAGCGGCAGCTCTACCATTAGGGCAGGAGAGCGCACTGGCAAAGATAACGGCGGTAAAGATGACGGCCTCCATTGGGAACTGCATAACACCAATGATGGTGAGATAGAGTTCCACTGGGACTGGGGCTGGGAGGAGGATGAGTAACAAGAAAAAAAACATCAGTCTTTAAAAAGGGCGCTCCCCCGCAAAGCGGGGGCAGGCTATCCGCAGTTCCGCTATCCGCTCCGTTCTCCGCCTTCAGGCGGAGAACGGCTTTCGCCGCTGCTACTATCCTTAGCGCGACACTGAACCCTTGTCTTGACACTTCAATCTTAAAATATTGTATTATCTGAGTCCGGGGATTTTTTGAATCCCTTTCGCTTTATGTTGATTCCTCTTCAATTTCGGAAATTACCGGCTGGCTGCATAAAAATCGTTTTTTTCTTCTTTCAGATGCTGATATAAATCTCCTTGAAAATGGGAATGACGAAGATATTGCGAACGACGCGCTTTCGAGTGTTTACGGGGCATTTTCGATTTCAGATTTGTCTTATCTTGAGGAAGACCCTTTTTTGCTCAGCGAACGGAGTCTTAAAAAACTTCTTGAAGGCGGGGCGATTTCATCGACGAATATGAGTCTCAAAGATGATGTGCTTGCGTGCCAAAAAGATGATGAATGGTATGTGCTGATTCGGGGAACGGTTTCCGAAAAAGGCTCTGCTATGGCAAGCGACAAAAACGCGGTAAAGAGCATTTATGACACCGCAGATGAGATTCTTCGGGGCACTGCCCCTCAGAATGACGGACTTGAAGCAAATCCGGTTCAATTTATCTTTTCTGGGGTGCCATTTCATTCTTACGAAAATTCTACTTCCGCGCAAAATCAGATTTCAATCATCTCCACGGTGGCGCTCATCTTGATAATCACCGTCTTTCTCCTGATTTTCCGCTCGCCTGTTCCCGCCATTGTCTCTGCCCTTGCCGTCTCATTTTCCTGTGGTTTTGGTTTTGTTTCCGTCCTTTTGTTTTTCCGCGGAATTCATATCCTCACTCTTGTTTTCGGAACGACATTAATCGGAACTTGCCTTGATTATTCGATTCCCTACTTCGTCAACTGGAAAGGAAATCTTTTGTGTGACACAGGTCTTTCTGTCCGTAAGCACATTTTTCGCGGGGTGACGCTCGGTTTCGCCTCAACGGAAATTTGTTTTGCCGCCCTTTTCTTAAGCCCCTTCCCAATTTTAAAGCAAGTGAGCGTTTTTCTGTTTTTCGGGCTTGCGGCATCTTATCTTTCGGTAATCGCCATTTACCCGATGATAAAAATGCCCCAAAAAAAAGGGGCTGAAATTTTTAAAAGATTACCGGGCCTGTTTCGACTACGCTCAACAACCAATCCCGATAATGGCAGACCAAAAACGAAGATGATGCAAAAAATCTTTCCGATTTTGCTTGCCGTAAAACGGATAGACTCGGACAAAGCCTGAACTGACAAGATTTTCAAGAATTTTGCCAAAAAGTCCGTTGTTTGCGAGTTTCGTTTTTTCAAGAATTTCAGATTTTGTGAGCCCGATTCTCTTTGTACTCAACGCCTCGACGACTTTTATGTATGAATCACTGTTCGAAAAAAGGGTTTTGTACAGATGGTCAAACTCATCCCATAGAACAGCGCGCTTCCTAAAAAACAAATTGTCGATGTTCTGAGAATAAGTGAGATCATTATCAAGCTGACTTAGATAGAACGGAATTCCGCCCATTATCATATAACACTCGGCAATATCATAGCGTTCCCATTCAAAATTCCGAGATTTTAGATATTCTTCCGTTTCTTTTAGAGTGAAAGGCTCCAAATAGAGTCTGCAAGTCTGCCGGTTAAAAAGCCTTTCCTTGTTTTTATCGATGTTGTCAACCATCCATGCCGTTGCAGAACCGCAGACTATAACAATCAAATTGTCTTGTGAAGCTCCCCATGAATTCCAGAACCACTCAAATGCTGCAACGAAATCCGATTTTGCCGTGTCAAACCACGGAAGTTCGTCAAAAAAGACAACATGTTTTTCATCTGATTCTAGATTTGACAGATAATTTTTTAGAAGTATGAATACATCCTGCCAGTCTTCGGGTTAAGGGCTTTCTTTTTTGGCTCTGGGAATTCAACTCCGTCATAAACGCTTTGATTTGGGCTTCTTTCGGTTCGTTGTATAGCCCCGTGACTTTAAAATCAAATCGTCCCTTGAAAAATTGATTAATGAGAAAAGTTTTTCCTACTCGCCTTCGGCCATAAACAACCACAAGTTCTGCAGAATTCGATTTGAGGCATTTTTGAAGGCTTTTACATTCGCGATGTCGGCCGATAAGTTTTTTTTCTTCCACGAGGATATCTTAAGGCTGTTTCGACAGAAAACATGATATTTCTTGTCGAAATTACAAAAAAAATCCGCAGATTCGACAAAATCTGCGGATACTCGTAAAACATTATACTAAAACTAGCATAAATCAGGAGTGCGTATGAGGCGGACAAGCCGCCTCGTCCTGCAAGGAAGTTATTTAACTTCTCCTGATTTACTATCGTAAATCAGGAGTGCGGATCCAGTCTTGGTCGGTGTAGGTGCGGTTTTCGCCGCCCATGCTCCAGATGAAGGTGTAGTTGCTTGTGCCACAGCCTGAGTGGATGCTCCAGCTTGGGTTGATTACGGCCTCGTTGTTGTGCATTACGAGGTGGCGGGTCTGCTGGGGTTCGCCCATAATGTGGAAGACAACCTGATCTTCTGGGAAGTCGAAGTAGAAGTAGACTTCCATGCGTCGCTCGTGAGTGTGAGCCGGCATTGTGTTCCAGACAGAGCCTGTCTCCAAGTGAGTCATACCCATTGAAAGCTGGCAGGTGTCGAGAACTGACGGGTGAATGTACTGGTTGATTGTGCGGTCGTTAGATTCAGCGGCTGAACCCATGTGAATATGATTTGCCTGCTCGTAAGTGATGATTCGGCTTGGGTAAGTGCAGTGAGCCGGAGTTGAGTTCATGTAGAACTTAGCCGGATTTTTTGCATCTTTTGAGGCCAATGTAACATCTTTTGTGCCTGCTCCCAAGTAAAGTGCGTCGTAGTGCTTGATTTCGTAAGTTTTGCCGTCTGCAACAACAAGGCCGTCACCACCAATGTTAATCATGCCAAGTTCTCGTCGCTGCAGGAAGAAGTCTACGCCGAAATCTTTCATTGCATCGATGTTTTTATCAAGACGGATTGTTTCATCTGCCGGCATTGCACCCAAAGTAACGATTCGGTCAATGTGGCTGTAAACTGCTGTAACATCATTTTTGATGAAGATGTTCTGAATGAGGAATTCTTCCCTCATTTCTTCTGTAGTCATTCTTTTGAACGGCTCTTTTCCTGTTGAATAACGAATATCCATGTTATACTCCTAAAATTTTAGTCTTTTTTTGAATCAGAATCTGATGAGAATGCTTCTTTGAAGCCTTTTCCAAATGCTTTTGCGGCAGAACCGATTTCTTTACCGGCCTCCTTTGCAGCATTTCCAACTTCTCTGCCAGCTTCGCCTACAGCTTTTCCGGCATTTTCTAAAGACTCTTTGTTATTATCAACTGCTTCTTCTGTTGCCTTGCCAGTCGATTTTGCTGATTTTTCGACCTTCTGCTCTGTATCGGATTTTCCATTTGCAAAAACAGGAAGAGCCGAAATCATAAGGGCTGATGCCAAAATTAAAATTGTTTTTTTCATTTGAGACTCCATTTTAAAAGAGATTTAAAAATTATAACACAAAAAATATAGACGCGCTAGGGATTGGAAACCCGCCCCAAAGGGAGCGTCCTCTTGTTTACCTTATTGAAAAAAAGTTCTAAACTTTATCTATTATGAAAACAATCAACGGAAACGAGCTTACTATTGAAGATGTGTGCGATGTTGCTTACAAAAATGAAGAGGTCGCACTTCCACAAGATGAAAAATTCTGGGATACACTAAAAAAATCACGAAAATTCCTTGAAGATTATATTGCCACCGGCGTTCCGACCTATGGCGTTACCACTGATTTCGGCGATTCCTGCCACAATCAGATTAGCGTAGAAAAGGCCGGAGAGTTGCAGAGGGTCATTTGTGCCTACCACGGAATCGGTCTTGGGCCAAAATTTGACCATGAGACCGGCCGTGCCGTCGTTCTTGCCCGCCTGAACGGAAATGTTAAAGGCGGTCACTCGGCTATCCGCCCTGAACTTGCAAAAATGATGGTCACTCTTTTGAACAAAGACATCATCCCGGTAATTCCCCAGCTTGGCTCAGTCGGTGCCTCGGGAGATTTGACACCGCTTTCTTACCTTGCCGCTGTCATCATGGGGCAGCGCGATGTTTACTACAAAGGAAAGATTGTTCCGGCCGCAGAAGCGTTAAAGGCAGAGGGCATCAAGCCTCTTCAAATCGAAGCAAAGGAAGGTCTCGCCCTTATGAACGGCACTTCCGTAATGACGGCCGTAGCCTGTCTTGCATGGAAAAAAGCCCAGCGGCTGGCTAATATAAGCGACTTCCTTACGGCTGTTACGGCTGAAATCACCCGTGGAAAAGACACGCCTTTCATCACTAAAGTAAGTCAGGTTAAAAATCACCGCGGGCAGATTGAATCAGGAGTTTATGTACACAACATAATCATTAAATCAAACCGGGTATGGAAGTACGAGGACTTTCTGGACAAGCAGATCGTGAAGCTTGACGGAAAGAGTTTCGTTGCCCAGCACAATAAAATTCAGGACAGATATTCAATCCGCTGCGCTCCCCAGATTAACGGCGTTTACCGCGATACTCTCAGATTTGCCAGGGACATGATTACGGAAGAGCTGAACTCTGCCAATGACAATCCTTTGGTTGACCTTGATACGGAGCAGCTTTTCAATACCGGAAATTTCTATGGAGGTCACATTTGCGCGGCCTGTGATTACATGAGGACGGCTCTTGCCAACATCGCCGATTTGAGCGACAAGCAGGCAGAAATCATCATCGATGGAAAATTCAACGGGCTTACCGAAAACCTTATCCCATACACTCCGGCTGATCACCCGCGAGCAGGCCTTCGTCTTGGCTTTAAGGCCGCTCAGATTACAATCAGCGCAATTCGTGGTGAAGTTGCCACCTACTGTTTCCCGGTTTCACTTACATCGGCTCCTACAGAAGCCCTCAATCAGGACAAAGTTTCAATGGGAACAATTTCCGCACGAAAATTTGCCGAGCAGATTGAGCTTGTTTTCTTACAGTTTGCAACGCACTTATTGGCCGCAATGCAGGCAGTGGATTTGGCTGGAAAAGAAGATTTCGCCCCATTCACGCAGAAAGTGCATGAGGAAGTTCGAAAGATGAGTGCATTCGTTGAGGACGACCGCCCTCTGGATAAAGAGGCAACGGCCGTCGCAGAATGGCTTAAAAAAACAGATTTATTTGCGTAACTTACGCGATTGCAGCTTTCATTTCTGAAAGAGCGGCGTCATCTGGAGTAAGCTGGGCTTTAACGACAGCTTTCACAGTTGCGCCTGCTCCTTCAAGGCGGCCTTTCCAGTCTTCAAGGAAAGCACCGTCGCCCCAGTCATAAGAACCGAAGAGAACGACTGTTTTTCCGCTCAAACTTCCCTCGATTGATGAATAGAATGATTCCATTGAATCCTCAAGTTGCTCTGCTCCCATTGCAGGGCTTCCCAAAGCAATCAAATCTGCCTTGAGAACTTCCGCGCTGTCAGCAGAATCTGCCGTTGAGAAATATGCGTCTGCGCCTGCTGCTTCTTTTGCGGCATTTGCAAGAGCCTCCGTGTTTCCTGTTGTTGATGCGTATACGATAGCTACCATATTTTACGCTCCTTTTTTTTGATTTGAATATTTTTTGGCAACGACTAGAACTGACAGTCCTTCATCGAGCCATTTCATGCAGGTTTCGCTGCATGAATTGTACAATTTTATACCGTTAGCCTTATCTAATATTTGTTACACCCTTATAAATATTATAGAATCTAACTATTGTTGTCAAATGCTAACTTTATTAAACAATTTCATTTTTTCCCGCTTTTCCTCTTGATTAGACAAAACAGACATCATTTTGATTTTACTGACTTTCTGCAAAAAACAGATTGACATAAAAGCCTTGTGAATTTATCATTTTCAAAGTTAAGAAAGAAAACGCTACAGGTAGTGTCTTTTTTACCGATAATTACTTCAGCAAACACTATTAAAATCTCTAAAAAGTCAAGTAGTATTTGCAAAAAATTTTAAAAAAATGGTTGGAGGGGTCCAGAAATGAAAATTATCAAACGCAACGGTGAAGAAGTCGTATTTGACATCAACAAGATCATTACGGCTATTTCAAAAGCGAACAAAGAGGTTCCACCGTCGGAACAGATGAGTTCTGCAACAATCACTAGCATTGCAGAATCAATCGAAAAACAGTGTGCTGCTGAAAATCACGAAATGAATGTCGAAGCTATTCAGGATTTGGTCGAAAAGGCCATCATGAAAGCAAGCGCATTCGACATTGCAAAAAAATACATCACTTACCGCTACCAGCATCAGCTCATGCGCCGGGCAAACTCAACTGACTCACAGATTCTTTCTCTTCTCGAATGTAACAACGAGGAAGTTAAACAAGAAAATTCCAACAAAAACTCAACCGTCGTTTCGGTTCAGCGCGATTATATGGCAGGTGAAGTTTCAAAAGACATCACCAAACGATTCTTGCTGGATGAAGATATCGTAAAGGCTCACGAAGAGGGAATCATTCACTTCCACGATGCAGACTATTTCGCCCAGCACATGCACAATTGCGATTTGGTCAACCTCGAAGACATGCTGCAGAACGGCACTGTCATTTCAGGCACAAAAATCGATACGCCTCACTCTTTCTCAACGGCATGTAACATCGCCACACAGATTATCGCTCAGGTAGCTTCTAGCCAGTACGGCGGTCAGTCGATCTCCCTCACGCATCTCGCCCCCTTCGTTGAAGTAAGCCGACGCAAAATTATGCGCGAAACTGAAAAAATCGAAGAGCAGACCGGCGTAAAATTCAGCGATGACCAGTTCAACAAAATCGTCGAAATGCGGCTCAAGGACGAAATCAAACGAGGCGTTCAGACAATCCAGTATCAGGTCGTCACTCTCATGACAACGAACGGTCAGTCTCCTTTCATCACGGTCTTCATGTATCTCAACGAGGCCAAGAACGAGCAGGAAAAGGCCGACCTGGCCATGATTATCGAAGAAATGCTCAAACAGCGTTATCAGGGCGTTAAAAACGAAAAGGGCTTCTGGGTCACACCGGCATTCCCGAAACTCATTTATGTTCTCGAACCGGACAACATCGAGCCGGGCTCAAAATATTATTCACTCACGGAACTTGCCGCAAAATGTACGGCACGCCGCCTTGTTCCGGATTACATTTCCGAAAAGAAGATGCTCGAACTCAAAGTCGATGCAAACGGCAAAGGAAACTGTTATCCTTGCATGGGCTGCCGCTCATTCCTCACACCATATCTCGACGAGCATGGCAAACCAAAATATTACGGCCGGTTCAATCAGGGCGTCGTCACAATCAACTTGGTCGATGTAGCCTGCTCTTCAGGTGGCGACTACAAGGTCTTCTGGGAAATCTTTGACCAGCGTCTTGAACTCTGTCATAAAGCACTTATGCGCCGTCACCAGCGGCTTTTGGGCACTCCAAGCGATGTGGCTCCAATTCTCTGGCAGCACGGAGCCCTTGCCCGCCTCGAAAAAGGTGAGACAATCGATAAATTGCTCTTTGGCGGTTACTCAACGATTTCTTTGGGCTATGCAGGCTTGTGTGAGTGCGTTCGCTACATGACAGGAAAGCCCCACACTGACCCTGACGCAACGCCCTTTGCAATCGAAATCATGAAACACCTCAACGCAAAATGTGCAGAGTGGAAGGCTGCTTCAAACATCGCATTCTCTCTCTACGGCACACCGCTTGAATCAACTACATACAAATTTGCAAAATGCCTCAAAAAACGATTTGGTGAAATCAAGGGCGTTACCGACAAAAACTACATCACAAACAGCTACCATGTTCATGTTACGGAGCCGGTTGATGCATTCACAAAGCTCACATTCGAAAGTCAGTTTCAGGAACTTTCTCCAGGCGGTGCCGTAAGCTATGTTGAGGTTCCAAACATGGAAAACAATATCCCGGCTGTTATGACCCTTCTCAAGCACATATATGAGAATATCATGTACGCCGAGCTCAACACAAAATCTGACTGCTGTCAGAAATGCGGTTACACAGGCGAAATCCAGATTGTAACCGACAGCGACAACAAGCTTATCTGGCAGTGCCCCAACTGCGGAAACAAGGACCAGGCCACAATGAATGTAGCCCGCCGAACATGCGGATACATCGGCACACAATACTGGAACCAGGGCCGCACGCAGGAAATAAAAGAACGAGTCTTGCACTTGTAAAACATTAAAACAGGAGATTGCCGTGCGGTCACTAAGCAAAGTCTAAGTGCGGCACGGCATTTTTTTTGTCATGAATTACGGAACAATCAAAAAAATTGACATTGCGGATGGCTTAGGCGTTCGTGTTTCACTTTTTGTCTCAGGCTGTCGCAATCACTGCAAAGGCTGCCATAATCAAATTACCTGGGATTTTAACTTCGGAAAGCCTTTCACAAAAGAAACGGAAGACGAAATCATTGAAGCCTTAAAACCAGCTCACATCGCAGGTCTCACAGTGCTTGGCGGGGAGCCATTTGAAGAAGAAAATCAGGAAGTTCTCGCACCCTTTTTGGAACGGGTAAAAAAAGAACTCCCCAACAAGAATATCTGGTGCTATACGGGCTATCTCTACGATAAAGATTTGCTCCCTGCAGACGGACGCAAGCACACGGCATTTACCAACCGAATGCTCTCATGTATAAATGTACTGATTGATGGCCCCTATATTGAAAGTCAGAGGGACCTCACATTGAATTTCCGTGGTAGCCGAAACCAGCGTATTATCGATCTGGAACATAACTGCCTCTTAAAGCTTTAAAAACAAAAAATCCTGCTCGTTCTGAACAGGATTTTTGGAGACGACCGGACTCGAACCGGCCACCCTTTGATTGCGAACCAAATGCTCTACCAGATGAGCTACGCCCCCAAATCAAGATAATACTATCGAAAAATCCTTAGAAATTCAAGTTTTGGCTGGCAGTCATTATCTGTGCTAAAAACTTAAGAATACCTGATTATGACGATGTTTTTTCCAAATCGACGCGCATAAGAAAGATTTGCCTGATTTGCCTGCAAAATCAGCCCCCGGAGAAAATTCTCGCCATTGTCATCTAAATCTTCGTCTTCCGCAAGAGGATTAAAGCGTTTGGCACGAACCGAAAGTTGCAACTTAAAATGACCAAACCGGTTCATCAGTCTGACCGTAACGGCACTTACAGCATGTTCCTGAAGACGCATAATGATTTCTTCCAAAAGCAGCAGGTCTGAATTCACCTCGGTTCGGCTTACATTATGCTCCAACAAGATTTCCTTTATTTTTCCGCTCTGTTCCCCTAACCCCTCGCGAGTTACGGTAAATTGACGGCCGTCATGAATATCCTTTAAATGCCAGAAATACGCGATTACAGAAATAAGGATAAGGAGACAAAGCAGACAGATTCCAACAACTGAAATGAAAATTTTTGCATCCTCCGCTGAAAAATCATCGTTGAAGACAGCTTCAAGAATATCATTAACCACAACATTCCTCACAAATATTTTATTCTTTAATTAGAATAATATCCTTCCTTTGTGCGTCACGCAACCTAAATCCTGATTTAATGATTCTGATACAAATTCTTATCACAACTTGCCAAATTCTCTTCAAGGACTTAAAATAGAAGTTACTACACTTATAGAGGATGCTATGGCACTTTCAATTCGCGAAAAATACGCTGACATGTTCAAGTCACTGTCAAATCTTTCGGTTGCAGCGGCAAAAATCGATGAGACTAATGTTTATCAAAAAGAAAATCCCCAGACGCGCAAATTTATGGACAAGCTCGTTGAGGAAAATATGGCTGAAGGAAGCCGTTTGGAAGGCAAGGAAAATTTCCGCACCTTTTTGGATGCTGTCAAATCCGGCAAACATGGTCTTATCCTCATGGAACACTATTCAAACACTGATCTTCCAGCCCTCTGCTATCTTTTAGAGCATGATTTGGGTGAAGAAGGCAAAGACCTTTCAAAACGAATCGTCGCAATCGCAGGAATGAAACTTAACGAGGAAAATCCACTAGTCCGAGCCTTTGCAGAAAGTTTTACCCGCGTTGTCATTTACCCTACCCGCTCTCTCACAAAAGCTGAAGCAAATGCTCAGTCTGAAGAAGAAAAACTCGAAGAAGAAAAGCGGGCACGCACGATTAACCTGGCTGCAATGCGCGCCATGGACAAATGTAAGCGCGACGGCGAAGTAATTCTGGTCTTCCCAAGTGGAACTCGCTACAGACCTGGTCACCCGGAGACAAAACGAGGACTTCGTGAAATCGACTCTTACCTTAGAATGTTTGATGTGATGATTCTAGTTACAATTAACGGAAGCGCGCTCACTATCGATATGAACAATCCAGATGATATGCTTGCAGACTTGATAGAACCAGCCGTCCAAATTTTTGGAGCAAGTCCGGTGATTGACTGTAAGTCATTCCGAAAAGAATATCTGGCATCACTTCCCGCTGACGAAGCTGATCCCAAACAGAAAGTCATCGATCACATTATGGAGATTTTTGACGAACAGCACGAAAAAATCGAAAAACTGCGCTAAAATTTAGTTACTGTCAACTTTCTTCAATATTTTAATAAGGCCGGTCTTGTCGACTAAGTCGATGGGTCGGCCTTCTGCATATTTGCGGCCTTCTTCACTATACAGGCCTGCCGTAATACAGATTCCGCGGTCAGCTTTCACTTCGCTTACTTTAGAATGGAATTCACGGACATACAAATCAGCAACCGCACCCGTTGTTCGATAGAAACGGAACAAATGTGTTTCTTCAGAGCGAACAAATTCAATATTCATGAGGATTTCAACATTTTCGGGCGTTACGGAAATATCAACAATTTTTGCAAGTGCGCGCTGATAATACTTCATAACGATTCGACGGCAAAGAGAAACAAAATCGCTAGAACTTGCCATCAGATATGTCTGCAGGTTTTTGTTCTGATTCAATTCTGTATATCGGGCAAGCAGCTGAGGAACATCTTTATATTGAGGATTAACCGCCATAATGTCCTGAAGCAAAGTGATTCCCTTTCCAATCGCTTTCTGGGCGAAATAAGCCAGAGAAAGGCGATAACGGGTCTCGATTGAAACTTCTGGAGCTGCATTCTGATGCTTGAGGCCGATTTCAAAATCCTGAATAGCCTTGTCTGCCTCACCGATTTTCAAGTGGAAAATTCCTGCTGCGAGACAAGCTTTTGCGCCAAATTCTGGATCGGGGCGCAAATGCATAAAGACTTTAATTGCCTTTTCGCCGTAGCCACTTTCGTTCATGCTATCTGCCATCGCGAAAAGTGCTTCTTTATTCTCAGGATTTTCATCAAGAGCACGCTTTAAATACGGGAGTGACTCTTTGTAATGCTTTGCTTTATAAAGTGAAAGACCGAGCGGCGAACTGATTCCTGTTGCATCCGGCTTCACAATAACAACTTTCTTAAACCTTGGAACTGCTTTTTCAAATTCGTTGTTTTTATAGAAGGCAATTCCAAGATAATAATTTACCTCAAAATCGTTAGGATTAATCTGAACAGCTGCACTTAAACCTTTAAAAGCTTCTTGAATCTTGTCCAGCTTTACTGCACAAATTCCCTGCCGTAATGAAGCCTTAAAAACATCAATTTCACGATGAGCAGGTGCAATTCCCATCTGAGTTTCATAAATCGGAAAAGCTTTATCCCATGCCCGTTCGTTATAGTACAAATCTCCCAAAGCAAGAAGTGCATCTGCATTGTGGGGATCCTGTGCTAACTTTCTGCTAGACTCTTTTATTATCTGTGCACGACTCTTCTGCCTGCCATGTTTCCCAGACTTTTTTTGGGTGGCAAAAGAAACGATGATTGCACCAAATGCTACAATTATTACTACAGCTATTAAAATTTGCATACTGTGTCTATTATCGGCATATTATGTTTATTTTTTTAGTTCTTCAACAAACTCGCTGATTCTGTCCAGTGCAACCTTCATTTTGTCTACGGCCGTCGCATAACAGCAGCGAATGTGACCTTCGCCCCCAAGACCAAAGACACTGCCCGGAACAACAGCGACATTGTGCTTCTGGAAAAGCTGGGTGGCAAATTCTTCGCTTGAGATTCCCAAATTTTTAATGCTGGGGAACATGTAGAAGGCTCCAGTCGGCTCTGGAACTTCAAGTCCCATGTCGCAGAAAGCCTTGTACATGAGGTTTCGCCTCTGCTGGTAGCTCACGCGCATTTTTTCGACATCCTTCCAGCCGTGGCGCAAGCCCTCAACAGCCGCATACTGAGAGAAAATCGGGGCACAGATTGTGTTGTAGCCGTGGAGTTTTACGATTTGGGCAAGAACTTCACTAGGAGCTGCGATGTAGCCGATTCGCCAGCCTGTCATCGCGAATGATTTTGAGAAGCCGTTGAGGATAATCGCATAGTCCTTCATTTCTGGGAAAGAGCCCACAGAGACATGCTCTGCCCCGTCGTAAGCAAGCTCACAGTAAATTTCGTCAGAAATACACCAGATTTGATTTTTGACTACGACTTTTGCAATCTTTTCAAGTTCTTCTTTTGGAATCATTGTGCCAGTCGGGTTATTCGGAGAACACATCATCACGCACTTTGTTTTTGGAGTGATTGCCTTTTCAATCTGCTCTGCCGTGGGGTAGAATCCGTTTACGCTGGTGTCGATTGGAACGACTTTTGCTCCTGTAAGTTCGGCAAGAGGCGTGTAGTTTACATAACATGGCTGAACGACGATGATTTCGTCTCCGGGATTCAAAATCGCCCGCAAAACCGCGTCAACGCCCTCGCTGGCACCCACGGTAATCAAAATCTCGTTCTTGGGATTGTAGTAAAGCTGGTAGCGCTCCATGTATTTGGCGATTTCTTCACGAAGCTCGATTAAACCCCAGTTTGATGTGTAGGAAGTGTGGCCTTTTTCGAGATGATAGTAGGCTTCCTCGCGGATTACCCATGGAGTCGGGAAATCAGGCTCACCAACCGAAAGGGAAATAACATCGTCATGGCCAATCAGCATCTCAAAAAACTTACGGATGCCCGATGGCGGAATATTCTGCATTGACTTTGAAAGTCTGTCTTCTCGTGTATTCATTTATGCCATGACTCCTTCGCGGCGGTCACTTTCGTCTTCTACATAGAGAACATCGTTTTCTTTGTAGGTTTTGAGCAGGAAGTGAGTCTTTGTTGAGCGCACACCTTCCAGAGTTGAAAGTTTCTGAGCAACAAAAAGGGCCACTTCGCGCAAATCGTCTCCCTCAATCACGACCTTTAAATCGTAGCCGCCACTCATCAGATAAAGCGACTTAACCTGCGGGAAACGATAAATTCGCTCGGCAAGTGCATCAAAACCATGCTCTCGCTCAGGCTGGCACTGAATTTCGATTTCTGCCCTAACCTTGTCTTTTGTGTTGATGTCTTTTTCAGGGTTAACGATGGCGGCATATTTTAAGATAATTCCTTCGTCTTCAAGCGACTTGATAATCGCTTTAACTTCGTCGGCTGATTTTTTTGTCATTGCCGAAATGTCTTCGACTGCCAGACGCGCATTTTCACGCAATAAATCAAGAATCTCTTCCTTTCCGTCCATAATTATCTCCTTCAGTTTTATACAATTACGCCTTTTGTGCTGGGAACTTCACCGTTGCGGCGGGGATCAATTTCGACTGCACTTCGGATTGCGCGGGCAGCAGCTTTAAAAAGCCCTTCCATTTTGTGGTGGTCGCTTCGGCCGCGTATAGTATCCAGATGAAGGTTACATTTTGCCGCCTGAACAAAGCCGTTCCAGAAATCGTCAAAGCAATCTGTCTGGAAAGTTCCCTCTTTGCCGTTCTGAACGCTCACCAGCGGGATTCCAGTTAGTTCGGCATTGCAGACAAGGAAAGGACGGCCGCCAAAATCAACCGCCGCACGGAGCAGGCTTTCGTCCATGGGATAAAGAAAAGAGCCGCTTCGGTAAATGCCGGCACAATCGCCCAAAGCCTTGGCAAAGCACATACCCAGAACAATGCCGGTGTCTTCGATTGTGTGGTGCTGGTCAACATTCAAGTCACCCTTGATAGAGCCTGAAAGGTCAAAAAGCCCGTGCTTACAGAAAGAGCGGAGCAAATGATCAAAAAAGCCGATAGGATTTTCCACATCGCACTTTCCGCTTCCGTCAAGATTAAGAGTAAGCGAAATCTGAGTCTCGCCAGTAATTCGTTCAATTGTAGCCGTTCGTGCCATAAAAATTTCTCCTGCCATATCGGGGCGTTGCGGGACCTCCCGCAGAGGGGGTAGGCGGAAATGGCGGAGCCATTGCAGCCGAGGGGGAGACTTCCCCCAACCCTAACTTTCAATCTTCAACTTTCCGTTTTCAGTTTTTTATCTCACAACCTTACGCAGTGCGTATTCCAGGATGTCTGTGGCACCAAGAGACTGCAATTTTGGAAGCAGGGTTGGGACTTCGCTTTTTTTGACTGCGATTTTTACTGCGTAGCCGTCGTCACCGAAGAGGGGGCTGACTGTGGGGCTTTTCATTGACGGAAGAGCCTTGATAAGATTGTCGAACTTGTCTTTTGCGACATTCATTTCGAGCATTACCCGGCCACGGGCGTTCAAAACAGACTCGAAGAGCATTTTAAGCTCCATGATTTTCTGCTTTTTGGCAGGATCTTTGAGAGCCTCTTTTGATGCGTACATTCTTGTTGAAGAAGTCATGAGAGTATCGACGATTTTGAGGTTGTTTGCGCGGAGGCTTGAACCTGTCGAAGTGTTGTCAATCAAAATCTGAGCAAGTGAGTCCTCGTTGTCCTGAACGAAGCCTTCTGATGTGCCCCATGTGCGGAAAATCGTACCATCGACTTTCTTTTCTTCGACCCATTTTTTGCTCAAGGTCTGATATTCAGTTGCGATTGTAACTTTGCCTTTAAGAAGCTTGTCAAAATCAACAGTGTTCGGGATAGCAGCTACAATACGAACCGGGTCAAAGCCCAAGTCCATGATTTCCTCAACCTGATCCTGAACGCCGTTCTCGTAAACCCAGTCTTTGCCGGAAAAGCCGACGTCAGCCTTGTTTGAAGCGAGCAATGCGCTTGCAATCTGTGGTTTTACAACCTGAAAAGCCAAATCGTCCTGATTGGTTGTAGGAAAGTATGTGCGGTCAGCAAGTTTAAGGGAAATGCCCACATCGCTCAAAAGTTCGTAGACAGACTCGTAAATTCGGCCTTTTGCCAACAATATTCGTAATTTTTCCATAAAAACAGGTCCTTTTTAGATTCTTTCTTAAGATTATACAAAATTTTATGCAGGTTTACAAATCCTTTTCAGATTGCGAAATATTGCTGCATTGTTTTTATCCCTTAAAACTGTCTCCCAAACCAGCAAGTTCTTCTATAGCAGACGATATGCCCGCAACACTAGAATTTGCACTGTAAATCTGGGAAGAAATTTCTGAAGAAGCGTTAACCTGATTGTTTATTGATTCCCGGATTTTTTCGGATAATTCATTGATACTCCTGATTGAATTTTCGGTTGCACTGATGATTTTATCCGTGTTGTTTGTATTATTGCTGTTCATGCGCATAAGTTCCTGAATCTTCTCAGTAGCGTCTACAGTCTGAGCGGCAAGACCCTTTACTTCTTTAGCAACAACACTGAATCCCTTTCCGGCTTCGCCTGCATGGCTTGCCTCAATTGAAGCGTTTAATGCCAGAACATTCGTTGTTTCAGCAATATTTCCGATTGAATCGATGGCAGCTGAAATTTCCCTAGTGCTTTCCACAAGATTTACAATGGCGACTTTTGCTTCTCCCATCATTTGGGTAGCTTTGTTTACAGTTTCTGCAACGGTCTCAATGTTTTCTGAAATATTCTTAATATTTCCAGTAAAGCCAGTCATGGAATTCGAAATGGAAGAAATATTGTCAGAAATCTGTTTTGAAGAAGAGGAAATGGAATCAGCCTTATCAGACATACTGTGCATTACACTTTCAATCCGCTCCTTGCTTTTGTTACGCTCTTTTAAAATAATGGCCCCGTACAAAGAACTTGAAAGTTGATCGCGCAAGGCGTCATACGGAGCACCTGTTTGAGGTCCTTCCTGAAATACCATATAGCCGATGAATTTATCCTGAAAATGCAGTGACTCTACAATCAGAGAATAATATGCCGAATCTGGTAAATAGTGGTCAGGAATAATGTCTTTTGTTTTAAACAGAACTCCATCTTCTGCAAGGCTAATTCTCTTCTCATCATGCATAGCCATAATCAGCCGGCTTTTTTCAGGAATTTCAAGATTTTCCTGCGTGAATTTGCAATCTTCGTAAAGAATGACATATACTCCCGGAATTTTAAGTTTTTTCAGGGATTTTTCCAGAATATTCATCAGAACCGGGATTTCATAACTGGAAAGAAGTTCTGCACTGGTATTGCGAAGTTCTGTTTCATAACGAAGTTCCATGAGGGAGCGCTGTTTCTGCCCCCGGACATCATATTCATGTATCAAAACCCGGCACTGCTGGAACAAATTTTCAGAAATATGATTATAATACGACTTGGCAATGATTTCTCCTACCTGCTTTTTCAGGATAGAAATAAAATTCTGCCAGAAAGAAAATTCAGTTGAAATTTTAAGAAAAGCGTTCAGTGTCTTCGTAAAATCCAAAATAAAAGAAGAATCTTGACTTTGAAGGGCAAGCAGTGAATCAGTATAAGCAGAAATCAATCTGGTAAGATTTTTACTGAAAAATTCAATTATTTGTGCGTTTGTTTCCCTTTCATTTTTTACATAGTCCAAAATTTTATGACAGCTTGAATCCTGCCATTCCCTTGAAGAGAGCGTTTCAGAAATTTTCTGCTTTGATTTCTCTCGAATTGAAGGACTTTCCTTTTTTCTGAAAAATAACTTCCTGGCAGCGTATTGCCCTCCATCTTCTTCTGCAACTTCTACCACGGCATTTAATACAGTATTTGACTTGCAGCCACAAGACTCTCCCAGGCGTAGCTTTGTCTGGTAACGATATTCCAGAGGAAATTCCCGGTCTTCCAGCATCGCATTAAGAGTGTCAAATGATCTTTCACCAATTCCAAAAAATGGCATCTCGACGGAAGTGATTGGAGGATTACACCAGGCCGCATCATTGGTTCCATTAAAACCGCAGACCGCAACATCGTAAGGAACGGAATACCCCTGCTGAATGATATATTCCTGAGCACCGATGGCAACATTATCTCCGACGCAAACAATAGCCTGAATGTCCTGACCGATTCTAAGACCTTTATCCATGAAAGCTTTGACAGCCTTTTCGCCGTCCCCAAGCCCCCATCCAACAGGCTCAGAAATCAACTTTTCATCTATATTAATATTGTGATTTTTAAGAGACTCCTGATAACCTTCGAATCTTTCCTTTGCGTAACTATGTGCCACTGGTCCCCGGACAAAGGCTATTTTTTCAAAATGATGAACTTCTATAAGATGATCCATAAGTTCCATCATTCCCGTTTTGCAGTCAGCATATATAACCGGCTTAGCAGGAACCTTAAAAGTCATACAAACAAGTTTTGTCTGACTGAATTTTTTATAAAAATCTATTACATCATCCGTTACATCCGAAGAAGCCCAGGAAACTAAACCGCTGAAAGTATTGTCATCGATAAGATGATATATTATCGACCCGGCACCGGAATTCAAAAGAGGTCCCCGGAAAGTAATGATTGGAACGCCTTTTTTTTCGCAAGCAGACAAAAGCCCCTGCCACATACATCTTCCCGTGTTATCAACAAGCGAACGGGTTAAAAAAGCAATAGTGTTCTTTTTCATAAATAAAACTCCCGAAATATAAGTATTATACAGACAGATTTGAATAAACTCCACTAAATATTTTTATCTTCCAATAAAGTCTGCAAATCACTGCAATATAAAAATGTTTCGTATTTATGTAGAGCGCAAAGACGGCTTCCAGAGCGAAGATGTGTCGAAGGGGGCGGCTACGCGGATTTTCTCTGAGCCGCAGAGCGATTCTGTCGTCTACACGGAGCTTGAAACCGACCCCGCTGACATTCCGACCGTCACTGGTTTCATCGGCTTCAATAAAAAGGAACTCGACTCTTACCGCGAGAAAATGGGCTTGGCGATGGACTTAGCTGACATTCAGTTCTTGCAGGATTACTTCAAGTAAGTGGGGCGCGACCCGACCGAGACTGAAATCCGAGTCCTCGACACTTACTGGAGCGACCACTGCCATTTGAGGTTTAAGGAATCCCTCAAAAATTACAAGGCAATGCACACTGATATCTATGCGAAACGAAAGGACAAGCCTCTCCCAGAGGGCAAAGAAGAAACCGAGCAGTGGCTCTTGCAGTTCAAAAACGAAACACACAATCATCCTACAGAAATCGAGCCTTTCGGCGGTGCGGCGACTTGTATCGGTGGCATCTGGGGCTGACCACTTTTTAGGAACAGGCTTTATCCTAATTTTTTGCGACGAGGTAAAAAATCATCGCGTACACCAGAATCAAAATTCCTGTGATGATTATATATGGTGCTTGTCGGTATCCGGCAAATGCGAAAATCAGATGTTCGATAAGACTGAATGCAAAAAAGCACACTGAAAGAGCTTTTAGATTGCCGCTTCCCCGACCGAAAGAAACTGCAAGAATTCCAGAAAGCGTTATAAACGACACAAAAGTTGAGCCAATTACGAGATAAAGATTTTCTGTTCCTGCCCAAAAGCCGTAGCCGATCAGGGCTGAAATTGCAAATGCTATAAAAAGTAAAAAATAGTTGATTTTCATCTGACACCTCTATACAAGTTTTATTTTTCCGGCTGTTCAGGTTTAACTGGTGGTTCAGAAGTCTGTGTCTGCTGACTTTGCGGAACTTTGTTTTCTGCCGCTGCTCCTCCAAGAATTCCGCTCATCATTCCTGCCATATTCTGACCGATTACAGTTCCGAGCGAAAGTCCGACCATCATTCCGGCTGGGTTGAATCCGTTTCCTGCGATATTTATTTGTCCGCCACCGTTCGCGCCCATTTTGCCGAATGCTTCTGCATTTGCAATTCCAACCGCTGTCTGCTGATTAAGCTGATGAGCCGAAATATTTGCGCTTTCAGTCTGTAATCTCTGAGCGCGCTGCATTTCTTCGATTTGAACTCTCTGCATGTCCTGCATCTGTTTGATGTTTACAGCTGCCTGAGCTAAAGTGGTCTGCATAGTTACGTTTTGTGTAACGGTCATGAGTTTTTGATAGCCGTCGCTTGTTTTATCAATCTCAATTTCTGAAATATCAACTTCAGTTACGCTAACTCCGAAATCATTTTGAAACCGTGGTTTTACAAGCTGGTTTACGCCTTCGTTAATCTCGCGGATTTTTCGTTCAAGCTGAATCACAGGAAGCCCTTTTTCGCTCGGAATATTTGTAACAAGTTCTTTTACATATCTTTTGACTGCGGAGCGAATCTGAGTCTGAAAATCTTGAAGATTGAATTCAACAAGCCTGTGAAGTTTTATAAATTCTTTGTAATCGGTAATCTTGAAGTTAATCACCCCTCGGACTGCGACAGGAACTGCGAAATCCATAAATCGCGGGTCTGCCACATCAAAGTACGGAACTCCGAACTGAACTTGATTTATTTTTGCAAGGTTGATGAAGTAAATTTCTGCCTGAAAAGGGGATGATCCGCCGAAAGCAAGACCTACAATCGAAGAAAGAACCGGAAAATTCGCAGTCTTAATCGTATCGTCAAAGGGGCCTTCAATAAAATCCTGCATTTTTCCGTCTTTTTGTGCATAAACGAAAACAGCAACCTCACCATCTTTTACGCGTAAAGAGGAACCGTAGCGGATCGCATTTTCTTTTTTGGAAAGATTTTCCGCTCCGTCAGCATCAGGTCGCCATTTCCAAATCAAATAATCTTTTTCATCACAGCGGATGACATCCATCAAACCGCCTTCTTTTTTATTTTTGAAGATTCCCATTATTTGCCACCTCTTCGTTTTGAGTCTATCTGTTTTTGAAGTAATTCCCGCTTGGAATTCCATATTTCCCTTTCAGTCTGGTAATATTTATTGTCAGAAGCCCCCTCTTTCCAGCGTAAATCCATGAGTTTTAGTTCCGCTGAATCATATTCCCCCGCTTCTATTTCTGACTGAATTTCTGTCATAAGATTTTCAAGACGGGTATTTTCAGTTTCTCGTGGGGTAAAATCCAACTGGCCTGTTTTTTTCAAAAAGACAATAGGTGCAAGAGCGAATGCGACGATTAAAATCAAAGAAATAACGGACATGATTATGATTTTCTTTTTTGTAGCTTTCTGCTTTTTTTGAAGATTATTTACCGACTCAAATGCTTCGGAGATTATTTTTGAAAGCTGCTCAAAATCTTCCTTGTCGTTGGCGAATGCAAGTTCCGCTTTTAACCGAATCTGCTCAAGCTTATTTTTCCATGCGATGTAAAAATCTTCCTGGCTTACTTTATTCTGATTTTGATTTCCTGTAAAAACATTCTTATATGCTCCAAGAATGCCGCCCTGTTCATTCAATGTGCTCATCATATAGTTTTGTAAGTTCAGTTTTGAGCTTTGAGAATTTGCGAGCGATTTTGTCTGCTGACTTGCGAGAATAGCGAATTCAAGAATATCTTCTTTTGAATTCGGAACAGGAAAATTCTTTATGAGTTCAAGCCTCTGCCATTTGTTATTTTCCCTTTGATAAACATAAAAGAAATCTTTTACTGACTTTACTGCTTCAATTCCAGAGAACTCAAATCCGCATGAAGGACATTTTATCTTAAAGCTCTGAAAAGGTTGCCCACAATTAGGGCATTTTTTGATTTTTCCGACGAATTCTTGCTGACGAGTTTCTGGCATATTGTTGATCCTTTATTGAAAAAAAATAACGGCAGAATTTTCCGAAAATGGGAAATTCTGCCGAATGTGATGCTTGGTCTTATTTTATTCTATAGTCATAAAAACCTAAGCCTGTTTTATCCGCAATATCCTTTATCTTTCCGTCGCTTGTTGTTGTAATGGTAAAGATACCTCTTGGATTCGCGATTTTTTCTTTTTCTGCTTTAGCTTTGCTGATTTCACCCTCAGAATCATCTAGCTGAATTTTTACTATGGATTTTGAATCGGCAGGAAAAAGACCTTCAAGATTTTCCATAAGCCAAGATTTTATTTCTTTGTTCAGCGGAACAAATTTTCTTGGGGTGCTGTCATGGGAGCGTTTAAGAGAATCTGTTTCGCTTTTAAGCTTTTCGTCAGAAAGCACGTCAATTCTAACAAGGCGAAGCTCATTTTCAGAAAGCGCGAATCTGCGGTAAGCGTTTGTGAACGGCTTTTTATCACCTTCATAGATTCGCCATTTTTCAAAACTTCGCTCATAGGCTTTCTGTGACTTATGATTTTGAATCGCATTGTTCGCGATACAGATTACCAGAACTGCCCCAACTGCAGCTGTTGCAATCTTGAACCATTTTTTCTGCCAGAGAACCTTGAACGGTACTTTGCGGCAAATAAGCACAAGAATAAGCGGAATAAAATAAGTGAAGAGATTGAGAATTATGAAACCAATCTTTTTCGTATTGCTCCAATTTGCCCAAAAGCCTCTGTCTAAGATGGAAGAAGCTGAAGAGAAATTAAAAGAACCTTTACTATTGCCGAACGATAGTTTTAAGTTATCATCTCCTGCAAATTCCAACGCATTGTTGAATGCTTCTTTTGCTTTTTCTGGATTGTATTTAGAGTTGTCCTTATATCCGCCTCCGGTAACAGGAATCTTTCGTAAAGAAAAACAGCCGCCAAATGAATTCTTTATTTCTGTTTTTCCACTAACGCTTGCAGATTGCAAAGAAAAGCACATGTTAAAGCTGCTATTTATTTCTTTAATGTTTTGTGGCAAAGATATAGATTTTAAGGAAATACAGTCGCAGAATGCCTCATTGATTTTTGCTACTCCCTGCGGAATATTTATAGAAGTCAAAGAGTAACAACGGTTAAACGTTCCTTTTTGAAGTTCCTTTATGCTTGATGGAAGCTTAACATCTGAAAGAGCGTTACAGCACGAAAGAAAATGTATGCCTAATTCTGTTATTCCTTCTGCGATGGAAACTTTCTTCAATGACTTACAATTTTGGAACGCAAGGTCACCGATTTTTTTAATGTTTGCAGGGATTGTTAATTCTGTGATTCCAGTCCCATTGAAAGCTCTTTCTCCCAATTCCTCAATCTTTAAGAGTATATCATCGACAGAAGTAATCGATTCGCAGTATTCAAATGCATCTCCGATTTTTGTAACTGAGTTTGGGATCTTTACTGATTTAAGTTTCTTACATTCATAAAACAGTTTTCCTGCAAGCTCTGTTATTCCTTCCGGTAAATTAATTGTTTCCAACGCGGTACATTCAGAGAATGTCTCTTTTCCAAGAGATTTTACCCCTTCGGCTATATTTACACTCTTCAAAGACGGGCATTTAGAGAAAACAGATTCACCAAAAGTTTTGATACTGTTAGGAATAGACACAGAACTTAAACTTTCGCATTTCCAGAAAACACCATTTCCAAGTTCGGTGATTGTCTCAGGAATTTCAAAAGAGTCAAAACCTGTTTTTGAAAGTGCATATTCTTTAATCGTAGTAACAGATTGTGGAATTTTTATAGATTTTAATCCTGTACATTTTGTGAACATATGTTCCCAAAGTTCGCTTACACCTTCGGCTATATCAACAGATTCCAAAGCTTTACATTCAGCAAAAATGCATTCTCCTGCTGTTTTTATGCTGTTAGGAATAGATACAGATTTCAAATTTTCACATTTCCAGAAGGCATATTCGCCAAGTTCTGTGATTGAGTCTGGAATTTCAAACGAAGTAAATCCTGTTTTTGAAAGGGCATAGCTTTTGAGTGTTGTTACTGATTTTGGAAAGGTAATTTCTTTTAACGACTTACAGCCGTGAAAAGCATATTCGCTGATTGCCTTTACACCATCTTCAATTACAACTTTCTCAAGTGATTCACATATTGCAAATGCAGCTTTTCCAATCTCTTTTACACTTCCTGGAATATTTACGGAAGAAAGTGATGTACACGCCTGAAATGCATGTTCGCCAATTGTCGCTACACCTTCTTCAAATACAGCTTGTTCAATGGATTCGCATTTAAAAAAAGCACCTTTACCAATTTTTTTTATACTTTTAGGAATGGTGATAGAAGAAAGCGATGTACACTCTTGAAATGCATGTTCTCCAATTTCCTCAAGAGTATTTGGCAGTGTAATTGATTTTAAGTCTTTACATTCAAAACAGGCGTCTTCGGCAATTTCAACAACGCCGTCTAAAACTGTAAACCGGCGAACAGTTTCATTTACACCGACAAGCGTTGTTTTGTCAGGACTGTAGTATGCGCCATCAATTTCAACACATTTTGCCATTGCATTCTGTCGCTTCTTTCGGCGTGCTTCCAACTCTTCTTTTGCTTTTCGTTCTTCCTCGGCTTTCTCTTTTGCAGCAGCTTCTTCTTCCTGTTTTTTTGTGTATTCTTTTCTACATTCAGAGCTACAGAAATCATCAAAAATACCGTTTACAGGATCTTGAATGTATTTTTTTCCGCAGTTTTTACAAGTACATGTGTTTTTTACATCTTCCCAGCATTTTCCGTGATACCATTTACCATTTTGAAAGGTTTCTAGCCAACCGTCGTTTGGATCAATTTTTTCCCCACAATACGCACAGGTATGCCAAGAGGCTTTTATTTCCTCTTTTCTCATTTCCTGCTTATGATTAAATTCATCAACACAAGCTTCACAACAAAAATCCCGACCATTGCTTGTCCAATATTTTGTGCTATCAGAAAATCTTCTGCCACAATTCTCGCATACTAAAATTGCCATATATTTTTCTCCTTCTTTCGGTTATTTCCAAAAATTTATTATAATATTTCAAAGATTCGCAAGGCGAACTTTTCTTCGTCATTGTTACCGCTGGCGAGTTCTTTGCTAAAACGACAGACAATATCTGTTTCAGTAAAATATTCTGTCGAATTTTTAGCCAATTTGGTCTTTTCCTTGAATGTTGTGCTTACCCCTTCTGGCAAAGAGAAATTCCTTTTTTCTCCTTCTGGAAAAGACATAAGTTCATTCATAAATGAACCCCAATCCTTCCTCTCTTTGTATTTAGCTTGCATTTGAGGACTTGCGATATAAATGGAAAGTCTTTTTTCTCCACGTTTAGATTTTTTCAGGCGATTGAAATCTCTGATTAAATTTCCTGCCCAGTCAAATTTCTCTGGAGTAGAGCCTTCTTGTCTGTGATACTTGAATTCAGCGGCAATAGATGGAATTATCGCATTTTTTTCGATGTGCATATCAAGTTCTAGTTCTTCACTTCCTGCACAATCGAAATTTCCTTTTTCTTCTAATGTAATTTCGTTAGGTTTTATTCCGTTTTGAGTACAAGCATAAAAGAAAAGATAGCGTATTGTGTCTTCTGAAATGGAATCAAGCTTCTTGCCGATTTGAGAAAAGCGTTCATTCAGCAAAATTGTAAAATCAATGAAAATTCTTTGTAAATTCTGTTCTTTTTCAATATTTTCAGGCACAATTTTCTCCTCGCAGTAAAAGTACAATACGGTGTTATTGAGCAATTTTACTTCCCGCATTTTGAGCTGTCATGAGTAATTTTCCCGCAGTAGGTCGGGAATTTTTCCCGAAAATATAAAATCCATATCACACACAAAAAACAAACATAACCTAAAGGTAATAAATTTACTTTCCGATATAATATATAGATTATATATAACTTTACAAATATAATAAAAACATTATATAATTTAATAAAATAAATTACTTATAGGTTATAATATGAACACAAGAATAATGCAGATTAGAGCTTTGGACAAAAAAACTTCCTCTCTGTCAGATGCTAAAAACATCGTTCCCAAAGGCGTCAGCTGGATAAACACCGTCCGAGAGGCAATCGGGATGACCGCCGTTCAGCTTGCAAAACGGCTCGGCGTTACACAGCCGCGAATTGCAAAAATGGAAATAAATGAAGAAAACTTGAAGCTGTCTACAATGAAGAAAGTCGCCCAAGCCATGAACTGCGATTTTGTATATTACTTCAAGCCAAAAACAACTTTTCAGGATATTGTTCAAATTCAGGCTAAGAAAAAAGCCGAAGAAATTCTTCTTGGCGTAAATCTGAATATGGCTTTGGAAAATCAGGATATTCAGACCAAAGAAGCTGTTAACGATATGGCTGCAGATTTTATAAACGGCAACACTAAAAGAATATGGGATTAGCCTATGGATATTTTTGAAGCAGATGATAATTCGACACCGCTTACCGCAGAAGAAAAAGACGGTCTTAAATTAAAATGGATAACTCTGCGCTCAGAACTGAACGAAGCGGAAGCCCGCAATATTGCCCAGGCTCAAATCTGGCTTATATCAAATAAGAATAAAGATGTCTGTTCAGACACATTTTTGCGAGAACTTCATAAAAAGATGTTTGGCGACGTATGGAAATGGGCTGGAACTTACAGGACTTCTGAAAGAAATATTGGTGTTGTTCCCTATCAAATTCCGATAAAACTTATGCAGCTTTTTGATGACGTAAAATTTTGGATAGAAAATAAGACATACTCAAACCGTGAAATTGCCGTAAGGCTTCATCACAAGCTGGTACAGATTCATCCTTTCCCGAACGGCAACGGACGAATTTCACGCCTTATGGCAGACCTTGTTCTTGAAAAGCTTGAAGGCACAAAGTTTTATTGGGGAAATACAAATCTTGTGAATGTTTCAGAAGTCCGCAGCGCTTACATTGCAGCATTACGAAAAGCTGATGCCGGAGATTATTCGGCTCTGATGGAATTTACACAAAAAAAATAAAACCTTCATATTCGAGGGCAGCCAGATTCGGGAATTTTTCCCGAACACAATTTTTGCTGATGTGCTATACTCACTTCCATGCGATTTTCCCGACCGCTTCACATTGAATACATTCTCATTTTTATTGCAGTGATAACTTTTTCTTCCACGGCAATTTTCAAGTCACAGGCGATGAAGAAATTTGACAGCCTTGACCGTAAGTTTATTGAGATTCAGAAATCGAAGCTGGATATTTCTGAGATTGAAAAAGATTGCGTTCCATACACTTATTTTGACAAAAAGCTTGAAAAGAAATTCAGAGCGCTTTCTTTAAAAAATTGGACTGACACGGACGACTTGTTTGCGATTGAAGTCTCTCAGTTTCAGAACGAAATTCATAAAAGTCAGCGAGGAATTTCTTTTGGCTACGACAGTTTTTTATATTTTTCGGCGATTTTGTTTTTGATTGCACTCGGAGTCATTCTCACAAAAAAGATTTCCCAAAAGGCGGAATTTGAGCGACGCGAAGCGATCAGCGAGGAGCAGAAAAATTTCAGCCGCAACCTTCACGACGGCGTGGCTCAGGATTTGGCGGCGATTAAAATCTACCATAAAAAAGGCGATGATGATAAAGCGGCTTTTTACACCGACCGTGCTCTGAGCGAAGTCCGTTATTTAATTGATTCATCACGGCTTGAGTTTAACGAAGATCTTGAATCACTCATCAAAAAAATGCTTTCGGCTTTTGAAGCGAATCACGAAATCAAAACGACAGCTATCATCACATCGGACTTTCTTGGAAAGCTCAAAAGTTCTTCTCAGGTTGAAATCCTTCATATTCTGCAGGAAGCCTTGAGCAACGTCGCACGGCACGCAAATGCCACTGAGGTAAAAGTGAGAATCACCGATGTTGTAAACGAAATGAGATTTTCCATCAGCGACAACGGCACAGGATTTTCCGAAGAAGCTGTTGAATCACAAAAAACAGGCGGAAAAGACGTGCAACGCAAGCACTGGGGACTGAACAACATCCGCGAACGTGTGCAAAAACTGCATGGCAAGGTGGAATTCATAAATGACGGAGGAACAACAGTTGCAATCTCTATTAAAAATCCTGTTTCTTGATGACCATGCGGGGCTTCGCGACGGAATCGGCTTTCTTCTCTCTCAGAAAAACGAAAATCTTTCCTTTTTATATGCGACAAACCGCGAGGAAGGCGAAAAAATCCTGCGCGAAAATTCCGAAATCTCGCTTGCAATAATCGATTTGAACCTTGAGGACGAAGGCAAAGACGGACTTTCAGCGCTAAAAGCTTTCCGAAAAATCAAGTCTGACTTAAAGGCAATTATTTTTACTATGTACGCCGACCCGATTCACATTGAGCGGTCGCTAAAGGCTGGCATTCAGGGCTACATCACAAAAAATGCGGAGATTGAAGAGCTTGAAAACGCGATTCTGACCGTTGCGAGCGGAAAAACATGCTTCAACAGCGCGGCAAGCCGCATCATGCAGTCGATTATTTCGCCGGATAGCGTTCTGAACGAAAAATTTTCTTACATGGATTACAAGTCGCTCACAAAATCTGAGCAGGAAGTTTTCGCGCTTTTGGCACAGAAAAAAGAAACCTACGAAATCTCAAAAATCCTGAACAAAAAAGAAAAGACTGTCATAAATCAGCGTTCGATAATTTACCAGAAACTGAATGTTCATGACAGGCTTGAGCTTATTGAGTTCGCAAAAAATATCGGGGTGTTGTTTTGAAAACTAAAAGTCATTCTGAACTTGTTTCAGAATCCATAAATTTTTCCGCAAAGAGATGCCGAAATAAATTCGGCATGACACTGTTGTTTTCCGCTCTCTGCATAATCATTGCCGTTATCGCAAACTTCTTCGGCTCGGTTCTGGCGCGGAACATCACGCTTCCGCTTTACCTTGATTCTGTCCTCACCCTTGCGGTAACGGCTCTGTGCGGACTTTGGGCAGGAATTGTTTGCGCGGTTCTTTCAAACGGTGCTCTTTGGATTTTTTATCATACTTCGCTTCCGTTTACGCTCTGCCATGTTCTTACGGCGGTTTGCGCGTACATTGTTTTTAGAAAGTATCAGATTCCAAATACAACTCGGAATAACAGTTTCCAAAAAGTAATGCAGAACTCGTTTCAGCATCTTTCAATCGATGCATTTTTATGGGCGGGGCTTTGGAGCGCGATTACGAATGCAATTTCGGGCAATGTTTTGGTGAGTCTTTTATTTGCGAGCGCAACAAGCCCTAACGTGGATTCCAGTGTGCAGGGAATTTTTATCGTAGTTCCGAACCTGACTTTCGCGACATATTACGCGGGCGTTCTCACCAACCTGACCGACAAAATCGTAAGCGCGGTTGTGAGCTACGGAGCTTATAAAATCGGAAAGAATTTTTTGTACTAAGAGATGGGAAAAGCTTTCCACTTTCCGTTTTCAACTTCCTTATCTTCCAATAAACCGTAAAAAACAGTAAAATACCCTTATGTTTCGTATTTATGTAGAGCGCAAGCCGGGCTTCCAGAGCGAGGCCAGCTCAATTTTGGGTGAAATCAATGGATTTTTGGGCATCTATGAAACAAAAATTACCTCCCTGTAATTTTTGTTTCTGACGAGAATTTTACGGAGGAGAAGAGCAAGGAGCAAAAATTCTCGCCTCGCTTTCACCCTGCCTCCGTGCAGGACATTTTTTTGAGAGCGAAGATGTGTCGAAGATGGCGGCTTTGCGAATCTTCTCTGAGCCTCAGAGCGATTCTGTCGTCTACACATCGCTTGAAACCGAACCTAGCGACACTGTAATCATTTGGGAATATCTTCCAGGGCAGTACGACCAGCGTGCGGATAGTGCCGAACAGTGTCTTTCGCTCCTTCGCGAGTCTATGAAGAACACGGCCACTGTCGGAACTGAGCCACCGCGCGTCCGATGTGCCAAAATGGTCATCCTTTCCGGCAATGTTTCTGCCGATGAAGTCACAAAAATTCAAAAGTATCTTATTAACCCTGTCGATTCCCGCCTTGCAAAAGCTGAAATTCCTGAAACCCTTGAAATGAAAACTGAAGTACCTGCCGATATTCCGACTGTCGAAGGTTTCAATTCTCTTGGCAAAAAAGAGCTTGACGCTTACCGCGAGAAGATGGGCCTTGCTATGGACCTGGCCGACATTCAGTTCTTGCAGGATTATTTCAAGTCTATCAAGCGCGACCCGACCGAAACTGAAATCCGCGTTCTTGACACTTACTGGAGCGACCACTGCCGTCACACCACTTTCAACACTGTTCTTAAAGACATCAAAATCGAAAAAGGCCCTTACGCCAAACTTTTCAAAGAATCCCTCAAAAATTACGAGGCCATGCACACAGACATCTATGCGAAACGAAAGGACAAGCCTCTCACTCTCATGGACATGGCTACAATCGGTGGAAAATATCTGCGCAAGCACGGTATGCTTGATGACATGGAAGTAAGCGAGGAAAACAACGCCTGCTCTATTTTCATCGATGTTCACTACACGACAAAAGTTGCATAAATTTTTTAGGACGTTCCCCTCACTTCGTTCGGGTCAGGCTTTTCGGGGTTCCGCGCTCTCGCGCTCCATTGCCTACGGCAACGGCTACGCCGCCCTACAATCCTTAACGCTTGGCTTATAAAGCATCTTGTTCAAATCAAAACGCTTTAAACGCTTAAAAACAATTTTTTTTTGTTTGCCCGCCCACTCCTTAGAAATTCCTCTCAAACAAAAAATCATCTTTCCGAAAATAAAAACTTTTAATATATTAAAATCGTATCTAAACCAAATCTTACGGAGCGAGCAATGGCGAAAATCACGGTTGAAAACACGGAAATTACGGTAATTCATCAAAACGAGGACGATTTTATTTCCTTGACGGATATGGCGAGAAGTCAGTTACAGGAGCATATCATTTTCCGCTGGCTCAGCCTTAAAAGTACGATTGAATATCTCGGCGAATGGGAAATGCTCTACAATCCCGATTTTAATTGTACCGAATTCGGTGCAATTAAAAATGTGGCGGGAAGCAACAACTTCGTGCTTTCGGTCAAGACTTGGATTGAGCGCACTGCCGCAATCGGAATCGTGTCAAAGGCGGGGCGGTACGGCGGCACTTACGCCCACCGTGACATCGCCTATCACTTCGGAATGTGGATTAGCCCAAGATTCCAACTTCTGCTCGTCAAGGAATATCAGCGGCTAAAAGAAGCCGAGCAAGCCCAACTTGGTTGGAGCGCAAAGCGGGAGCTTGCCAAAATCAACTACCGAATCCACACCGACGCAATAAAGCAGAACCTTATTCCGCCTGAACTCACGCCACAGCAAAAATCTTTCGTCTACGCTGACGAAGCAGACTTGCTGAACACGGCTATGTTCGGCATGACGGCACACGAATGGCGAGAAGCAAATCCTGACTTAAAGGGAAATATCCGCGACTACGCCACGATAAACCAGCTGATTTGCCTTTCTAATATGGAAAATCTGAATGCGGTGTTCATCAATGACGGCTTGCCCCAAAGCGAGCGGCTTGAAAAACTCAACAAGATTGCGATACAGCAGATGCGTGTTTTGGAAAATGTGGAAGGACGAAATCTGCTTGCGGAAAGATAAGGCGGCTTCCCCACTGGCGTGGGGTCGGGCTTTCGCGAGTTTGCCGATTGCAAACTCGTACCGAGAACGGCATTGCCGTTCTCGTGACTTCCGCGCTAACCGCGCTTCATTCTTCCGTTCGGTCGCTTCGCTCCCTCACTCCAGAACGCGCTTCGCGCGGTGCTCCTATCCCTAGCCGATGAAATCGTTTGACAAAAAATGCCGACAAATCAACAAATTTTGTCGCTATTTTTTCACCCGCGCTTTTATCGTCAGCAATAACAAATCAATGACAAGCGCATGGCACACGGGAAGCAGGGCGACCGCGATGTTCGCGCCGATTGATTCCGTGTCGCTCAGATTGTTCAGCATACCGATGATGTTGATGACAAACATAAAAGCCGCAGAAAGCGAAACGACCGCACACAAAAAAGAGCATGATTTTTCCGCCGCTTTTCGCTCCGAATCGTCTGCTTCCGAGCCGAACGCTATGCAAATTGCCCGAACAAAATCCCATGCCCGACCAGAAAGAAAAAGAATCGGAACGCAGATAAGAACAAAACCGCCTGTCGTCGGCAAGTCGATTAATGCCCCAAGCCTTCCGCCCGCCGTGATGACCGTCAACGCAATGCCTACGAAAACCAATGCGAGAAGGACGACGGTTAGAAAAATACGCAAGATTGGTGATGTTTGTTTCATTATTTTATCCCTGTGAAAATATTTTATTTAGCGTAATGCTCCAAGACATAATCACGACCGTTTTTGTTGTAGAATCCTGCAATTTCAAACAGCAAATCCAAGTCAGAGCAATCATATTCTATGTGAATATATTTTTCCTTGCTGTGCGATTCTGATATTCCGTAATGAATTGATGTACAACAAGGCGCAATGTCGCAAATATCTTTTATGTCCGCAAGGTAAATCAAAACCATACTTTTATCAAAAAACACTTTAGTTTCTTCTATTGCTTTTGAATACTCGCTTGGATTTGTAAACCATTTTGACCAAATAAAATATACCGTAGGCAGAGAGGAATCATAGAATGTTACGCCGGATTTATTTGTGTTTTTATTATCTGCCATACAAAGCAAGAGTCGGCATTTGTTTTCATCGCTGTATTCCACAAGTTCAAAACTCTGACCGAACACACTACTTCGATAAATTGTTTTTGATGAAAAATCTTGCGCATGAATTGAAGCGGACAATATAAGTGCAAGTAGCACAATCATAACGATTTTAATATTTTTCATTTTATACGACTCCCCATATCGATATAAAACCCTTCCCAATCAACATTATTGCCATTGTTTTTAATGATAACATAAAGATTTAAAAAATGTGTCACATTTTGCTCTAATGTAACATATACAGCGTATACTTCATCATCTTCTAGTTCATATTCGTCTAAAGCCGCCCAAACTAGTGAGGACTCTTGCTTCGATAGTTTTTGGCAATCGCTAAGTTTATATCCATGACTTTTCCAATAATTATAGCCGTTCTTTTTCCATTCCTTACCGCTTATTAATTCATATTTCATTCCTAGATAGTCGGCATGAGCCCAGCCTGAACCGTACCATTTCATCTCATCCCAACTAGAGAGAGCCGATAATACCATTTCAGTCCATAGTAAAATTACAATTAATATAATTCTCTTTTTTATAAAGTTCTCCTTAGATTTTATTACAGGCTGAAACAAATTCTTTGAAATGCTCCAGTCCATTCAATGTTCTGTTGTTGTTATCCTGTGAAATCAAATGATTTTTTTCACCACCTTTATCATATTGTTGGAAAATTTTATCTATATCAGAAGCAAGTTCTTCTACCGTTTTGTCTTCCAATCCTGCAATTTCTTCAACAGCGTTTACATAGTCTGTAATTGAACAATGGTTATCTTTTACAGATTTTATTGAATAGCCAAGAGTATAAAGATACAAATGATAGCGATTTAGCAAGTCCATAATTCTGTAATCAGTTTTCATATAAACCTCATTGTTTGTTACAAATAATTCTATTCCAAAGATTTCATCGCAAGTTCACGAATTTCTTTTGGAACGGAGTAATACTGAACCAGCGGGTACATTTCATTAAAATCGTGGTCCCTACCTATCCGAGAAATACTGCTTCTAATATTTCCGTCCAAATCGACAATATATTCGTTTATCATTCTGCCGTCATCCCGGTAAATATATCTCCACCTAAAAGTTTTAATGTCACCGTGTCCTCCTATACGTGATATTTCATGTGTTTTGTGTCTTAATCTATAAAGTTCTTGCGCAAAATTCGTCCTGTTTCCAGAGTTTGACTTAGGATTTGTTGTGACTTTTTTCGTTTGTTTCTTTTGCTCGACTTTTTTTTGTTTGAACAACGGAATAATATCCGTTCCATACGAATCTTTATCCTTGTCATACTCGTTGATGACGACATAAGGTGTAGAAGGATTTGATGTACTAAACAACACACTCACATCGCAACCTCTCTGTTTCATCAGAGCCTTTACAGAAGATGCCAAATCTTTGTTCGGACTGACTCTGCGCATGTGGTCAAAATCAATGACATATCCCATTGATTCAATCCATGCAGGTACATATTTGTCTACAATTTTTTCCTTGTGCCCATTATGGTATGCGTATGTGTCATAAAGCCAATAATGAAGTTTTCCCATACCCTCAATATATGCCCAGCCGTCTTGCTCTTTGTAAGATTTTGCAACATCAAAGAATTTTTTACCATTTAGAGTAATTCCATCACTCCACTGCCAGCTACCGCTTTTGATTGGCGGTTCTTCCGCAAAGAGATTGAACAGCGTGCAAAATAAAAGAAATATAATGATAGATGTTAATTTCTTTTTCATAAAAAATTATCCTTCATATCGCTGAAAGCTGATTCATTTTGTATCGAGATTTTTCTTTACAAAAATCACACAAAATACTAATTGCTATATATTATACCAATAATTATAAAAACACAACAAAATATACTAATTGTTGTAAAAAATTAGTATGGGATTTTGGAAGAATGTTGAGGACAGAAGAATTTATTTAGGGCTTACAAGAAAAGATTTGGCACAGCGAGCCGGAATAAAATATGCAGTGATAGGGGCGGGGCTAGAGCGTGATTCAATTCCCGCGGCAAACACGGCGCTTCGCATTTCAAAAGTCCTTAATTTTCCCCTTGAAAATTTACTCGATGAAGATTTTTCTTCTAACTCTGAACTATCCGAAATCTCAAAAACAATGAAAAAAGAATCTGTTGTATTAAAATATTGGAATGTTTACGAGGACTTAGAAACTTTATCTCTTTCGACAAGACAAACGATTATTGAAATGATACATAAACTTGCATTAGATGTAAATAAACAATATTAAGAAATCATCGCTCTTACTTTTCATCTTTCAACTTTCCTTTCATATCGTTATAATATTCCCATGTTTCGTATTTATGTAGAGCGCAAGCCGGGCTTCCAGAGCGAGGCCAGCTCAATTTTGGGTGAAATCAATGGATTTTTGGGCATTTCTTCTGTGAAGGGAGTGCGTTATTTTAACCGCTATGACATCGAGAACACTTCTGAAGATGTCTCTAAGATGGCGGCTTTGCGAATCTTCTCTGAGCCTCAGAGCGATTCTGTCGTCTACACATCGCTTGAAACCGAACCTAGCGACACTGTAATCATTTGGGAATATCTTCCAGGGCAGTACGACCAGCGTGCGGATAGTGCCGAACAGTGTCTTTCGCTCCTTCGCGAGTCTATGAAGAACACGGCCACTGTCGGAACTGAGCCACCGCGCGTCCGATGTGCCAAAATGGTCATCCTTTCCGGCAATGTTTCTGCCGATGAAGTCACAAAAATTCAAAAGTATCTTATTAACCCTGTCGATTCCCGCCTTGCAAAAGCTGAAATTCCTGAAACCCTTGAAATGAAAACTGAAGTACCTGCCGATATTCCGACTGTCGAAGGTTTCAATTCTCTTGGCAAAAAAGAGCTTGACGCTTACCGCGAGAAGATGGGCCTTGCTATGGACCTGGCCGACATTCAGTTCTTGCAGGATTATTTCAAGTCTATCAAGCGCGACCCGACCGAAACTGAAATCCGCGTTCTTGACACTTACTGGAGCGACCACTGCCGTCACACCACTTTCAACACTGTTCTTAAAGACATCAAAATCGAAAAAGGCCCTTACGCCAAACTTTTCAAAGAATCCCTCAAAAATTACGAGGCCATGCACACAGACATCTATGCGAAACGAAAGGACAAGCCTCTCACTCTCATGGATATGGCTACAATCGGCGGAAAATATCTGCGCAAGCACGGTATGCTGGACGACATGGAAGTGAGCGAGGAAAACAACGCCTGCTCAATCTTCATCGATGTTCACTACACCACTGACGAAAAAGGAAATTCTCTTCCAGAAGGCAAAGAAGAAGTCGAGCAGTGGCTTCTTCAGTTTAAAAACGAAACACACAACCACCCTACAGAAATCGAGCCTTTCGGTGGTGCTGCAACTTGTATCGGTGGCGCAATCCGTGACCCTCTTTCAGGACGAAGCTGGGTTTATCAGTCAATGCGCGTAACTGGTGCGGCCGATCCAACAGTTCCTTTGAGCGAGACTTTGCACGGTAAACTCCCTCAGATGAAGATTTGTCGTGAGGCAGCTCAGGGATTTTCTTCTTACGGAAACCAGATTGGCTTGACTACCGGCCAGGTCACAGAAGTTTATCATCCTGGCTTTGTTGCAAAACGAATGGAATTAGGTGCGGTAATCGCGGCTTCTCCTTACAAGACCGTAATGCGCGAGACTCCCGAAGAAGGCGACATCATCATTCTTCTTGGCGGCGGAACTGGCCGTGACGGTATCGGTGGAGCTACAGGCTCTTCAAAAGTCCACACGGAAAAATCAGTGACCACGGCGGCTGCCGAAGTTCAGAAGGGAAATGCCGTTGAAGAGAGAAAAATCCAGCGTCTTTTCCGTAATCCTGAAGTAAGCCACATGATTCGCCGATCAAACGACTTTGGTGCAGGCGGTGTTTCTGTAGCCGTTGGCGAGCTTGCCCCTGGACTTGACATCAATCTTGACGCAGTTCCCAAAAAATACGAAGGCTTGAACGGAACAGAGCTTGCAATTTCTGAATCACAGGAACGAATGGCTGTAGTTGTCCGCAAAGGCGATGTAGATAAATTCATCAAATATTGTAATGACGAGAACTTGAATGCTGTCGTTGTTGCGACCGTAACCGACAAAAACAAGCTCACAATGAAATGGCGCGGAAAGACAATCGTTGACCTTGACCGCTCATTCCTTGATTCGGCTGGTGCCGTTCATGTTGCAAAAGCTTCTATTGAATCTCCTGCAGAACCGCATGATTCACCGCTCGTTAAGCCGCTTGATTCTGTCGCAAAAGTTTTGGGAAAATGTGCAAGCGCAACCGGCGAGGCAGGCGGCGAGCAGCCAAGCGCAGAGCAGATTAAAGACGCATTCATCGAAAATATCAAAGATTTGGCATGTTGTTCTCAGCGTGGCCTTCAGGAACGATTCGACGGCTCAATCGGTGCAAGCACAGTTCTCTTCCCCTTCGGCGGAAAATATCAGGGAACTCCGGAATGTGCTATGTCGGCAAAAATCCCTGTCATCTCACCACGAGAAACATCAACTGTCAGCCTTATGTCTTACGGCTACGACCCCCGCGTGGCTCAGTGGTCTCCATGGCACGGAGCTCAGACAGCAATTCTTTCTTCTCTGGCAAAAATCACCTGTATCGGCGGCAAGGCAACAACAAGCCGCATGAGCTATCAGGAATTCTTCGGCCGCACAGTCGATGCAAAAACCTGGGGCTATCCTGCCGCTGCCCTTTTGGGTTCAGTTGATGCCCAGCGTGAAATGGGCTGTGCTTCAATCGGCGGAAAAGACTCAATGAGCGGAACTTTCGAGCATTTGAATGTTCCTCACACTCTGGTTTCATTCGCCGTTGCTCACGATGAGGCAAAAAATGTTCAGTCTGGCTCATTCAAAAAGAGCGGAAGCTACATTTATCTCGTTCAGGTTCCATATTCAAAAGAACTCGCCCCGGACTGGGAAGCATTCAAAAAGAACTCAAA
>CAMVJE010000006.1 GCA_947167745.1 uncultured Treponema sp. | reverse complement strand
ATAAAAACTCTTACATTGTTGCAAATCAATGGACATTTATAGAAAACTCAAACAAACGCCCGGATATTTTGCTTTTCTTAAACGGACTTCCAGTTTGTCTTTTTGAATTGAAATCTCCAAGCCGTGAACAGACTGACGCAAGTGAAGCTTATACTCAGATTCGTAATTACATGCAGGAAATTCCTTCCATGTTTATTTACAACTGTATCTGCGTAATGAGCGACCAGCTTACTAGTAAGGCGGGAACAATCACAAGTGATGAAGACCGTTTTATGGAGTGGAAGACAAAAGACGGCAACCTGGAATCCAAAGCCTTTGCAGATTTTACAACTTTTTTTGAAGGCATTTTCCAGAAAGACCGCCTGCTAGATATCATCAAAAACTTTATCTGTTTTAATAATGACGGAATCAATTCTTACAAAATACTTGCAGGTTACCATCAGTATTTTGCAGTTCGCAAGGCTGTTGAACGAACTAAGCTTGCAGTGAGTGGCGATGGTAAAATCGGTGTCTTCTGGCATACTCAGGGTTCCGGAAAATCGCTTTCAATGGTTTTCTATGCACACCTTTTGCAGCAGGCAATTGATTCGCCGACAATCGTTGTTATTACAGACCGCAATGATCTGGATAATCAGCTTTATGGGCAGTTCTGTAATTGTAAAGATTTCTTGCGTCAGGAACCAGTGCAGGCAGAAAGCCGTGAACATTTGAAACAGCTTCTTGAAGGACGTAAGGCTAATGGAATCATTTTTACTACAATGCAAAAATTTGAGGAAAGTGATGAACCTCTCAGTGACCGCAAGAATATCATCGTAATGGCAGATGAAGCACACCGCGGACAATATGGACTTACAGAAAAAATCAAAACCAGTCGCGACGAAGAAGGAAACCTTATTGCTCACCGCACAATCGGAACCGCTCGCGTAATCCGTGACAGTCTTCCTAATGCAAGTTATATCGGCTTTACAGGAACTCCAATTTCCCGCGAAGACCGCAGCACTATCGAAGTCTTCGGTGACTACATCGATGTTTATGATATGACTCAGGCTGTAGAAGATGGAGCAACCCGCCCTGTTTATTACGAAAGCCGTGTTATCAAACTCAAGCTTGATGATAAAGTTCTTGCTCAGATTGATGCAGAATACAGTGCGCTTGCTAATAATGCTGATGAAGAAGTAATCGAAAAGAGCAAGCACGAACTTGGCAAAATGGAAGAAATTCTCGGCCACGAAAAAACCATCAACTCTCTTGTTGATGATATTCTTAATCACTACGAAAACGAACGCCAGTATTTGTATACCGGTAAAGCAATGATTGTTGCTTATAACCGTTCTATTGCAATGAAGATTTTTAATCGTATTCTGGAATTACGACCGAGCTGGGCGGGAACATCAAAGGTGGTTTCGACAGGCTCAACCACCGTAACTGTTCCAGGTGACGATGCCCGAATTGCTGTTGTTATGACCGAAAGCAATAAAGATCCGGAAGAATGGCGTGCAATCATCGGCAACAAACATCGCAAGCAGGAACTCGCAACACGCTTCAAAGATAATGACAGCCCACTAAAAATAGCAATCGTTGTTGATATGTGGCTTACAGGTTTTGATGTTCCTTCCCTTGCAACCATGTACGTTTACAAGCCGATGGAAAGCTACAATCTTATGCAGGCAATTGCCCGTGTAAACAGAGTCTTCAAAGATAAGGAAGGTGGACTTGTTGTTGATTACGTTGGAATTGCAAGTGCTCTCAAGCAGGCCATGAACGATTACACCGTCCGCGATCGAAAGAATTACGGAGAAATGGATGTTGCAAAACGGGCCTTCCCTAAGTTCCAGGAAAAGCTTGAAATCTGCCGAAACCTTTTCTTTGGTTATGATTACACCCCATTCTACGAAGGCTCAGATTTACAGCGAGGTATGACAATCAGCGGGGCAGTAAACTTTATTGTTGCTCCAGATAAAGAAGAACAAAAACAGGCATTTATAAAAGAAGCCCTCATGCTCAAACAGGCACTTTCTCTTTGTTCTTCAATGGTAAAGGAACACATGCGCCTTGAAGCTGCCTTCTTTGAATCTGTCCGCGTTCTTGTAATGCGTCTTTTGTATAATCCATCTGGTAAGAAATTCTCTCTCAAAGAAATCAATGACCGCATAAATGAACTTCTAAAACAGTCAGTAAAATCAGATGGCGTAATAAATCTTTTCTCTGATGTTGGCGAAAAAGTAAATCTCTTTGATCCGACCTTCCTTGAAAATATTTCAAAGATGAAAGAAAAGAATCTCGCTGTAGAAATGCTCAAGAAGTTGATTGATGAACAGGTAAGAGTATACAAACGCACAAACCTTGTAAAATCAGAAGCATTCAGCGAACTCATTCAGCAGACACTGAACCGCTACCTAAACGGAATGCTCACAAATGAAGAAGTAATTCAGGAACTTTTGAAACTTGCAAAAGAAATGCTCCATGCCAGCGAAGAAGGAAACAAGCTTGGCCTCACAGATGAAGAACTTGCATTTTACGATGCGCTCACAAAACCAGAAGCGGTAAAAGATTTCTATTCCAACGAAGACCTTGTTGCCCTTACAAAGGAGCTCACAGAAACCCTCCGCAAAAACAAAACAATCGACTGGCAAAAGAAAGAATCAGCTCGTGCAAAAATGCGCATGATTGTTAAGAAACTTCTGAAGAAATATAAATATCCACCTGAAGGACAGGAAGACGCATTGAAAACTGTAATCAGTCAGTGCGAACTATGGACCGATAATGTTGCTGATTATGAAGATAATTCTTCCGAAAATCTCTTTGGCAAGGCTGATAAAACCGTTCAATATGAAGTACCAAATGATTATGGGATGCTAAAAGTTGCTGAAAGAACTCCAAAATTCGGAAAATAAATCGAGTTAGTTTATAAACTCCCCGTACATCTCTCCCGCCAGTCCAAACTCCCGCTCCCCAAACAGCACCAGCGTAATTTCATCAAAATCATCCTGATGCATTTTCATCGTCCCAATTGCCACCCTAATAGCATCTCTCTGCGGGTAACCATACACGCCGGCAGAAATCAAAGGAAAGGCCACAGTCTTAAGCCCCTTTTCCCTGGCAAGCTTCAACGAGTTTTCATAACACGCGGTCAACAGCTCCTCTGCCTCAGCCGCACTATGTTCAAAGTAAATCGGCCCTACAGTATGAATCACGAATCTGGCCGGTAAATTATATCCTTTTGTGATTTTAGCTTCGCCGGTTCTGCAGCCGCCAAGAGTACGGCATTCAGCGAGAAGTTCAGGACCAGCAGCATAATGAATGGCACCGTCAACACCACCTCCACCAAGAAGGCTGGAATTTGCAGCATTTACGATTGCGTCACAAGCCAAAGTTGTGATGTCGCCTTTGATAATTTTGATTTTTCCCATATGATGCTTTTATTATATCATAATTCTGTGTATTTTTTGTTACTTCCCTTCACTTTTTACTGGCACGAGTCGGCTTTGTTTTGATTCGCTTTATTCTCCACGCAAGCAAAGACCTTCCTCGCCTCACAGGCTTAATTATCATGTTGTTTTTTGGAAAAAGGTAATGTATAATGCTGAAACTGCGACAATTTGGAAGGTCGTGCTGGCAAGAAGCTCAGGTACCGCAAATCAGGTTCGTGTAATTGAGTTAGCCTTTGTTCTATGGAGATGAACATGTTGTATACAGAAGAAGAAGTTTTAGACTATGTAAACGAAGAAGATGTCAAATTCGTGCGTCTTGCGTATTTTGATCTTTCCGGTAAGCAAAAAAACGCTACAATTATGGCAAGTGAACTTCCCCGTGCATTTTCAGAGGGAATTTCCTTCGATGCCTCAGCAATTTCTGACTTTGAAGAAGCAAACAAATCCGACCTTTTCCTCTACCCGGATGCTTCAACACTTTCTGTCCTGCCCTGGAGACCAAGTTCTGGCAAAGTAATCCGCATGTTCTGCGATATCAAGTACCCAAATGGTAAGCCATACAAAAAAGACTGTCGCTATCTCCTCAAAACTGCTGCCGCAAAAATCAAGGCTGAATGCGGTGTTGACTTGCAATTCGGAAGTGAATTCGAATTTTACCTTTTCAAGCTTGACGAAAACGGCGAACCTACAAAAATTCCTTTCGACAAAGCCGGCTACATGGACATAGCCCCGGAAGACAAAGGCGAAAATATCCGCCGAAACATCTGCTTCACTTTGGAACAAATGGGAATCACCCCAGAATCAAGCCATCACGAAGAAGGTCCGGGTCAGAATGAAGTTGATTTCCGCTATTCAGATCCGCTGACTTCAGCCGATAATGCCTCAACTTTCAAATGGATTGTCCGCACAAAGGCATCTGAAAGTGGTCTCTATGCAGATTTTTCACCAAAACCAATTTCAGAAAAACCTGGCAGTGGCATGCATATAAATATTTCATGCTCAGATACAAGCAAAAACGAAAATATTCTTGCTGGCATTCTCTCGCATATCAAGGAAATTACTTATTTCCTCAATCCAACTGAAAATTCTTATCAGCGGCTCGGGGAAGCAAAAGCCCCAAAATTCATCTGCTGGGGAAGGGAAAACCGCTCTGCTACAATGAGAATTCCTGCCGGAAACAAAGCGCGCATTGAGATACGCACACCAGACCCAGGTTGTAATCCTTACATAGCCTTTACCCTGCTTATTCATGCTGCAATCGACGGAATCAAAAATAATCTCAAGGCACCTGAAGCCGCCACTGAAAATCTCTTTGATAAGGAAGTGGCTAAGTCCGTCAGTTATGAATCAATCCCGGACACTCTGGAAGAAGCCCGCGAAATTGCCCTAAACAGCGCATTTATTAAAGATATTTTGAGTTAGCCTATAAAATGACTGCAGACACATATTCCGTTCTTCTTGTAACAAAAGATACAAAGATTTCCTCTCTTGTAAGTGCCATGCTTTTCCCACCCATGTTTGAACTTTCTGTCTGTCAAGACTTTAATGAAGCCAGGCGTAAATGTGACGAACGACTGTTTAATATTGTTCTGGTAGATTTTGCGGAAGGCGAAGGCACGGATTTTGCAGTAGACATTTCGGATTCATCAAGTACGGTTCTTCTCTTTTCTCCGCAGGAACATTTTGACCAGATAAGCTATAAAGTCGAATCATACGGAATTCTGACTTTGGTTTCACCATTTGATCAATTCTATTTTTACAATATGATTAAGATTGCTATTGCCGTTCAATATAAGGTTCAGGTTCTTACAAGCAAGGCAACAAAATTAAAAGAAAAAATGGAAGAAATTCGACTCGTAAACCGGGCAAAACTTCTTTTGATGCAGAAAAAGGGTCTGAGCGAGCAGGATGCCCATCGCTATCTCGAAAAGGAAGCAATGGACACGGGGGCAAAGAAAACCACTGTCGCTGAGATTACCATTAAAACCTTAAGCTGATGGAAACTCCGTTAGAAAGAAGCCCTACATTCAAATCGTGTTTTGTATTAAAAGTATGAAGCCAGGGAACAAAGAATCCCACTGCACTGCCTAAAATTGCACCGCTTACAACATCAGTCATAAAATGATTGCCACTCATAATACGAAGTGCAGCCGTAGAAACTGCCAGCGCATAACTTCCCGCAACCACAGGAATTCGCCAGTAAGATTCAGGAAAATACTTACAGAATGTGTAGCTTGTAAAAGTGGCGCTTGCAAACACCATTGTTGAGTGTCCTGAAGGAAAGGAATCGCACCAGTCGCCATCCTTAGAAACATCCTCCGGGTAAGTTCCGGCATCGTAGTACATGTATGGGCGTGGCCGATCAACCATAAGTTTGACCATTTCCTTAATTCCATTGGAAATCATAAGTGTTTCGGCATACATAACGGCACATGTAAACCATTCACTTTTGTCAGTAGCCAAAAGCACAGCAGGACTTGCAAGGACACCAGCTAGAAAAACATCAGCGACAGTATCCTTTGTTTTTGAATATTGATTCATAAAAATACGGTCAAAAGAATTTACATCATCTTTATCATAAGTTCTTCCATCGTATTCCTGGCGATTAAGTTTAAGAATGTTTTTTGTAAAAAGACTTCCTCCAGAAAGCAAGACTCCTGAACCAAATAAAATTCCGTCGGTTACAGGAGACATAGCAAACACTTCCTGACTTCCAAAGAGATTAAACTCTTTCTCAGCCGCTGGACTATCCTCTGCAAAAAGATTTCCAGCGAGAGAAAGCAGAATTACAAAGAATGGAAACTTCTTAAATATTTTTTTTATCATTTTGCATCATTATAAGCAGAAGTATCCCAAATTTTCAAATCTTTACTGAAATCTGCAAGACTATCTTTTGAAATATCATCATTTGAAGCCGCATCGATGGCAATAACATAAGATTTTGTCGAGAATGAAATTTCCTTCTGCATTGAATCAACAAAGTACCAGCCTTCCGAAGAATTAATGGTAATCGGCTGATTGCTTTCAGAAACTTCTGTCGTATTCCGAGATTCCTTGAATTTTTCATGGATTTTTTTCGCATTGAAATCATAATCCAAATCATAGAAACCTACGCAAATAAAGTGACCGTCTTCCCGAAGGTATGATTTTGACAGTGCATGTCCAACCAATGGAACTGCCCATTCAGCATTTCCGCGCTCAAGGGCGAAATCTTCACCTGCTTTATTGAAAATGAAATTGATAAACACACGGTTACCGCTTGCAGAATTATCTGGAAGGGCAAAAAGTGTTCTTCGAATCTGCGGGTAAATTCCTAAAGTTGAATCATTGAAAGAGTCAGCAATATATGAAACAAATTCACCTCTGTCAAAGCTTGCACTTTCAAGACATGCGAACACATTTTCTGAGTGATTTACACCGCACATATAAAGTTTTCCGTTCTTTTCATAAATGCTACAGTCAAATAAACCACTTCCACTTCCTGCCTGCAATTTTTCAACAGCTTCATCTTCATTAAATCCAAAAGTAAAATCATCGGCAGCAAAGAGAAGAATTGAAACATTCTTTTGATAAAGCTCGTCTGTATAATTTACAAGTGCAGCAGAATGGACATTTGTACCATTATTAATATAGTTGAGAATCGGTGAATTAATTTCAGGGTGATCTGCCGTTGCAGAATAATTATCATAATCAACAAGAACTGCATCCTTAATCTGATAATCTTTGTTTGCGGGGAAGTTTCTGATGAGTTTCTCAACCGATGAAGAAAGAATTCCCGGTAAATCGCTGCGTCCATCATCAAAAGTTACAGTCTCAGTAGAAAGAATTTCATCATATCGATTAATTTTGGGTAAAATTTCACGGTAGTCAGAAATTTCGGTATTAAATATGCCCACATCTGCAAATTGAGCAATCAAATTTTCTGCCTCTTCCTGTGTCTCAAAGGCGCCGGCGTGGAGATTGAATTCAAAAAAAGCTGTTTCGTCAAAAGTATTAAGCAGATATGAATCAAATCCCAATGCTTTGAGACGATTGTTGTCATTCTCTGCAAACTGAGAATACTTATATGTTCGAACGCGCACTGAATAAGGGGTTTTTTCAGAGAGAACTGCTTTTTCGTTTTTATCCAGAGTCTTTGGCTCTTCGGCAGCCGGTTTTTCAATTAATTCTGGCTCTGCTGGAGGAATAACAATTGGAGCAGGCTCTGGTTCTGGCTCTGGCTCAGGAATTGGAATTGGGGCCGGAACAGGCACAACAACCGGATCAGGAGCTACTTCAAGATTCTTTACAGCAGGCTCAGGAATAGGATCAAGCTTGGGTTCTGGCTCTGGTTTCGGTTCTGGCTTCGGCTGGGGTTTTGGAAGTGGAAGAGGAACTGGTGCCGGTACAACTGCAGGAGCCGCCTTTGCCGGTTCTACTTTTGCAGGTGCAGCTTTTGCTGGAGCCACTTTTGGAGCATTCGGAGAGAGCTTTTTATCGCCTTTACATACCCAAAAATCCTTAAGCTTAAGTTCCTTTCCGAATGAATATTTTGAAACTTCATCACGATATTTTCGGGCATCTTCAATTTTCTTAAATTCCTTTACAAGAAGAACCCGGTAATAGCTTTTTCCTTTTACTTTATTCTCATTGATGAACGCTGAAACGCTCTGATTTTCAAGTTTTCGGACAGTTTCCTGAGCATTGGCAAGTTTCTGATAAGAAGCAACACAAACATGGTAGCCTTCAGCAAATAGGCCAGCAATAAATAAATTCAAGAGACTTAATGCCACTAAAACTTTGAAAGACTTTTTCATGATTCCCCCTAATACGTCTAGTCAAGGCACGCGTACGCTTAAAGCCTTGACTTCGCCGTTTTTAGGGTTTGTAATAAACCCTAAATAAAAAAGCACTCGCATTATACGAGTGCTTTTATTATCGGCATAAATCTACACGATTTTAAGTTAATTTACTTACTCATAAATGAATGTTTCTTTTGGTCCATCGATTCGAACATTCTCGAATTTTGCACCAGGCGCGTTGCGTACTCGGAAAGATTTTACGCTTACTTCCGGCAGACCATAGAACATATCCGAGTTCATTGGGCTTTCTTTAGAAGATTCGTCTGTAGTAAAGTAACAATCTCGGATTTCAAGATTATCAATTGGCATTTCTGGCAAACCGACGATGAAGCCTGCGCTGGCCTTGCAGTTTTTACCTGTACAGCCGATGATTTTTACATCATGGATACGCGGTGTCTCACTAGTGACGGGCTGCTTTTCAAGAGAGAAAAGAGGCGACTTCTGATCCGTTACACCGCACTTGTAGTACATGTTCATGGCGATTGGGCAGAGAGTGTCATCCATTACCAAATCTTTAAGTTCGATGTCATAGAGGTCTCCACCACGGCCTCGTCGGCTCTTGATTCGGATGCCACGGTCAGTGCCACTCAAATCACAGTTCTCAGCGTGAACATGCTGGATTCCTGCGGCTGTTTCTGAACCGAGAACGATTCCACCATGAGCAAAGCGAACGGTGCAGTCCTTGATTGTGACATTTACGGTCGGTTTGTTTACCCGGATTCCGTCAGGACCTGAACCAGATTTGAGACAAATTCCATCGTCGCCGACAGCAACATAGCAGTTGAGGATTTTGACATTGGTGCATGAGTCAACATCAATTCCGTCTGTGTTCGGTGCAGAATATGGATTTTCGATTTTGAGATTCTGCAGGGTGAGGTCATCTACATAAAGCGGGTGAACAGTCCAGAATGGAGAATTCTTAATTGAGACGCCTTCAAGGACAACTTTCTGACAGTTAATGAATTCAATGAGGCTTGGTCGGAGGAACTGAGTTTCACGACCACCGCCACCACCAGCCTGATTTTCGTAACCAGGATTCATTTTTGCAAGGGCAAGCTCGTATGGTTCAACAGGACAAGTCTGACCTGCATCTTTTTTTGCTTTTTTAAGATCCCACCATGCACTTCCGTTTCCGTTGATTGTGCCTTTACCAGTAACAGTGACATTTTTACAGTCTGCAGCCCGGATAAGAGCGTGCATTGCATAACATTCAACGCCTTCCCAACGGGTAAATGCCGGTGGATAAGCATTAGGGTCAGTAATAAAAGAAAGTTCTGCTCCCTCTTTAAGTTCCAGAGTTGAATTCTCGACTAAATCAATTGGGCCTGTAAGCCAGCTTCCAGCATTAACAACAAGCTTTCCGCCGCCGTTTTTTGCAAGCTCCTCAAAGGCAGCCTTAAAAGAATTTGTATTGTCAAATACGCCGTCGTTCTTACCACCGAAGTCAGTAATATTTAATTCTGTCATTGCACATCCTCATATTTACATTTTTGGATTCTACTATTATATACACAATTTACATCTTGAAAAGAAAAGATTTTGCTATAATTTTGCATTTTTGCGATTTAAATGGCTCTATCGTGGCAGCCTGGAGCTTAGCGCAAGCAGTTTTTTTGCCTCTTCTTCTGTCATTGTGTAGCCGTGCTTTTCCTGCATCTTTGGATCGTAGTCAGAAATACTCCCGTCTGCACGACAGATTTTCGTGCCATATTCCCGCCAGCCACAAAGTGCGCTTCCCTTTTCTGGATATACCGCCCTTGTTCCATCTTCATCTGTCCAGAGAGCAGAATCGTACAAATCAGAAATGCGGCAATTAATAAGAGCTATTGAATCCCAGCGGTCTACTGAATCAGGTTTTCCAGTTCCCTGTGAACGGCCAATGTAAATTCTGGCATTTTTGCCACGGTTGTCGGCCGTAAAGTCACAGTCGATGAAAACAAAGCCTGGCTTTGAATTCCATGCCCGGCTTTGAAGAACATAGGCTGGTCTGTCTGCACCCCGGTTGTCGTCGCGGGTGTGAAGAGTGCATTTTTCAAAGACAGAATAATTGCAGTAGCCCCAGATAAAATCCACATCGCCGGTGACATAACAATTCTTGAAGTGAGAAATTCCCTTCACATGAATCGTATCCTGCCGGCTTATAAACTTCATTCCCTCGCAGAAAAGCTCGCCCGTCTGACAGTGAAAGCAAATTGCCTCTGCCTGATTTCCAAGAGAAGCGTCGTCACAAGTTTTGACATGAGTGTTTTCGATTGTAAAACTCTTAAGGGTGACTGAAGTGCATTTTTCGCCAAAGGTAATAACAGCCCGGTTTTCGGTATCTTTGTGGAAAGCCTCGCAATTTTCGGCGCGAAGGGCACAGCGGGAAGAGTCTCCGGATATGCTTTCTATCACCAGTGGATTAGGCAGATTGTAAAAAATCCTCTCATGCTCCAGCCCCTTATGTTCCCCATCCTCCAAAAGAATGTGAACTGACTCAGCAGACGGAGTGATTTTTGAAAATATTTCAGCTAAAGAATCCTTTGTCTTAAGTGTAATTTCCATATTTAGTTCCTGGCAAGCTCAACAATCCACTTTGCAGTAGCTTCGATTCCGGCACTTGTACTGTTAATCATCATGTCGTAGTTTTTGCGGTCGCCCCAGATATTTTCGGTGAATGTGTTATAATGGTTTGCCCGGCGTTTATCAATCTGGATAATCGTTTTTTTAGCGCAGGACTCAGTTTCCTTGTAGATTTCCTCGATTCGTTTGACCTTTGCATCGATGTCAGCATAGATGAAGACATTAAGCAAGTCATTGTTGTCAATCTGGTCTGAAGTTGAAAGGATGTAATCAGCGCAGCGACCGACGATTACACAAGGTTTTTCAGTGAGACCAAGAATAATTTTTCGTTCAGCGTTGAAAATCTGGTCTGCAAGCGGAAGATTGGCCTGCCCCAGAGGCTGCCCTACTCCACCTGCACTCGTTCCGGCATAGCTTGTTCCCAAAAGAAGATTGTAAAGCCAGCCTGAAGAAAGATTCTGCTCGGTTTTTTTGATGAATTCTGCAGAAAGACCGCTTTCTTTTGCCGCCATATCGATAATTTCTTTGTCATAAAAAGCATATCCCAACTGTTCGGCGACAATTTTTCCAATCAAGCGACCGCCTGAACCATATTCCCGGCTGATTGTAATATATTTTTTCATGATTAGCCCCCATTTATAGATTTTTAACGGGAGATATTATATCATAGAATTCTTAAAACGGGGGAAAAAATGACAGGTTACGAAAAAATTGCAGTCCTTCTCACTGAATTAGGAAGCGAGACAAGCGAAAAAATCCTTTCAATTCTCAAACTCTCTCCCACTCAAATGAATAAAATCAGCAAGAACATTCTTTCCCTCGGTGGCTACAATCCCCGAAATCTTCTCCATGTTCAGCGGGAAACAGCCGTCCTTGAAGAAGTCAAAAAATTCGGCGAGTTGCGTGGCATTTACCGTGAAATCGCTCCTCAAAACGGAGGCTTCATCATGGTTGACGACAATCTTGAAAATCTCAAAAAAGAAATCCCAAAAAGCCCAGAAGATGTGGCCAATCTGCTCCGTGGCTGGCTCGACAGTTAGTTAATGCATAATTCATAATGCAGAATTTTGGATGAGCCGATAAAATGGCAAAATATGCTCTTTTATCGGCTCTTTTTGTCTAATTTTGAGCCGATAATTTTAAAATTTGAGCCGATAACTTACATTTTTCCCTTGACATTCGCAAAAATGAGCCGATAAAATTAGTCATGGCTCTGGAGAACAAACTCTTCATTTTATACAAGAAAAACATTCCCATTCTTCTCTTTGAACAGGACAAGGATGAATACATTGTCGCCATAAAAAAAATTTTCAATCTGAACCATCTTCCGCCCCATCTTTTTACAAATGGAATCGCATCCGAAGAAAACGAATACGGCCTTTGCCAGAAGCTGGAGGAATTCTTCAACAACCGCATGATTCCTTACACCCGCCGGGATTTCCGCACCATGCTTTCCGAGCTTGAGCTCAAATCAAACGAAGAACTTGCAAGAAAAAGCTACTATTTAAGTCTTTCCGACCAGTACTGGATTTGCAATATGAGTGACATGGGCAGAATCTGGTGGGAAGACATCAATTTTTTCACCAACGACTATGACGATGCAATCGGGCTTAGGTTAATGAGCGCATCTAAAGCCCTCAACAAACATTCAAATTCTCTTTCTCCAGACAACACCACCAACGGCGAGCTTCCCAAACGCTGGGTTCGCAAAAATGGAAAGAATTTTCTCGAAAAGGCAGGAACAGGCACCGAACAGCAGGAAGCCCTCAACGAAGTGCTTGCAAGCGAAATCTGCCGTCGTCTCAAAATCAATTATGTCCCCTACGAGCTTGAAATCCGTGACGAGCAGTATTTTTGCATTTGTCCCGACATGGTAGACGAAAACACAGAGCTTGTTCCCATGGAATCAGTCTATCAGGGGCTTCCCCTCAATGACGGAAAATACGATTTTGAAAAGCTTGTCGAACGCTGCGACTTTCTTAAAATTCCCGATGCAGAAATCAACATTCTAAAAATCATTCTTCTGGATTTTATAATCGCAAACGAAGACAGGCACTCAAACAATCTGGGCTTTCTGCGACATGCCGAAACGCTCCAGTGGCTGGGTGTCGCCCCGGTCTACGACTCAGGAAAGTCAATGTTCCTCAATAAGGTTGATTTTGAAATTAACGAAATGGCTTCCCCCTGGATTGATTCAAAGCCCTTTGAGGAAAAGCAGCTTGCGCAATTCAATTCTCTTCCAATGGAAAAACTTTACGGCCTGGTGGATTTCTCGGCCCTGGACGGCATTCAGGACTGGTACAAAGATTTTCTAAAGCCCCTCCGCCGCCTTTCTCAAGGAAAAAAAGAGGCCCTGGCAAGAAAACTGGGCGAGCGCATTGCCGAAGCTCAGAATCTGCTGGAAGAAAAATACAGAAAAAGCCCCCTCGCTACGAACAAAAGCAAAGAAAAGGCCAGCGAAAAACCAGAAATCCTGCTCCTAAAGCAGCTTAAAGAAAATCCCCGCCGCACCAAAGAAGAATTCGCCGAAATTCTATCTCTTTCCCGTGCCACAATCACGCGCAGCCTTCAAAAGCTCGTGGCAGAAGGCAAAATAAGGCGACTTGGCTCCAACAAGACCGGCTTTTGGGAAGTGCTGGAATAGAAAAAACTTGCTCCGTCATTATTTTTCAATCACTACAAGATTCCGCTCCCTCTCTTCCTCTTCACCAGAGTTTTCTGTCAGGAAGGGAACCAGAAGCGGTAAAATTTTATATTTTGGCTTTTGCGGAATATTTTCCATTTCTTCTATTATGCTTGCTTTTTTTGCCTTATAGGCGGCAAGACAGCCTCCGTCTTTTAGAATGCGCAGAAGGACTTTTGTCATCTTTTTTTCAAGCGGGCGGAAGGCTCGGAAAACACAGAGGTCAAATCGTTTTTGCCCAAGTCGCTCTGCCTGATTTTCTTCGACTCTGACATTTTTTAAGCCAAGCTCTCTCGCACAATGATTCAAAAAAGCACATCGCTTTGTCATGCGTTCAATCAGAGTGAAACTAAACTGGGGAAGGGCCGCCGAAAGAGGGATGCCTGGTAAGCCAGCCCCGCTTCCAATGTCGGCAAGGGAAAGCTCTGAAATAAGTCCGCTCTCCAAAAGAGGAAGCGCGCTCGCATTGAATCGCTCAGTCAGAATCCCGCAGATTTTTGGAAGAGCAGAAAGACTGTCCAGAATGTGCTTGACGGCAATCTCGTCGTGCTCGTCAGCGTTAATCAAATCGAATTTTGCGTTGTATTCCTGCAAAATGGCAATATATTGTTCCATTTTGGCTTCAAGCTCCTCAAGTGGCAGAATCTGGATTCCAGAAAATTCGCCCTTGTCAAAGCCCAGCCGTAAAAGTCCTTCGTGAAGAATATTCATAAAAACCTCTTACTTATCCAGCGAAATCAGCAGATCCATCTTCCAATTGCCGTCGCTGGCACGGAGAGTCACCAGATTGCCCGTGCGGTCAGCGGTAAGAGCATTTTTCTGCGTAAGTTGGTAAAGGTAAGAATACTGATTTTCGTAATCCTGGCTTACGGCTGGAGTCACGGTGTATTTTGTAATTCCCTTGTCCGTGCCTTGCGCATGGAAGTAAAAATAGAAGGTTTCGTTCCGCGCCTTGTTTTCTGACAAATATTTTCGGTCACCAGTAAGCAAAAAAGTTCCGTCGGTCTCAAGCTCTGAAAAATAGATTTTTTTGCAGGTTGAGAGGATGTCGTAACCGTTTACGATAAAACGCAGGATTTTCGGCTCTTTTTTCGAGATGTTTGAAAATGTATTTTCGCCCGCACTTTTGTCGCTCAGGCTGGCATTCTCCGACTTTTCGCCAGAATTATTCATCTGATTTTTAAGCTCGGTGAGTTCGGAGAGAATTTGCTTGAGAGTCGTAGAATCCACCGTGTTTGCCGTGACGGTTTTCTGTGCCGAAAGCAACTGATTCTGGAGATTTGAATTTCCCCGCCCCAATAAGCCCGAAATCTGAGAGAAAATTCCCAGATTGTTCATTGAAGAAATATCGTCGGCAGTGAGTCCGTTGAGGGCAGATGAAGCGTTTTGTGTGATTGCGCTTGCCTTTTGCGCCTGAGCCAAAGCCTTTTCCTGTGAAGAAGAAGCCGTAGACGAAGATTGATTCTGACTATCCGCCCCGGAAGTTTGACTTTGGCTTTGCGCGCTTTGGGAATTTCTGTTTCGATTCAAATTTGGATTATAGAAATCGCTGCGACCCGGTGTATAAAATCCACTTCCAAGACTCGGCATGGAAACAGAAGGCATTTCCGGCATGGAAATCGACGAAGAAGTACTTTCACTGCTTTTTGGGGAGGTCTGTGCATAAAGTGCCGCACTAGTAAGTAAAAGAGCACCCGCTATGAAGCCCCGGAGTTGCCGAAGGCAATGAGCGTGAGCGAAGGGCGGAACAGCGGCAGCCCGGTCTTCTCTGCCCATATTATAATTGTTCCAGACTTTCTTCGACATATTGCAATCTCTGCTGCAGGGCTTCAATCGTCTTTGTGAGGCGATTTTTTTCTTTTTCGAGTTTTTCGCGGGGATCTCCGCTCTTGGCCTTTTTCATGAGTTCCGTAACCGTGTCCGGGGATTTTCCGCCGAGAATCGACTGAGTTGCCGCAGCCCGGTCTTCGGGCTTTTTGAGCATGGCCACCTTTTTCATGTTGTCGAATCCAAGAGCCGGGTCAACTTCCACCGCGCCAAGTTTTGTGATGTCTTTTGCGGTGTTTCGCGGCAGGCAGAGAACGCGGTCAAGGTAATCTTCGTAGCGGATATTGGCTTTTTCGCAGAGTTTGTGAGCCTCGGCCAGCAATTTTCCGAATTCCTGCATGAGCTTGCCGTTTACTTCCATATATTCTTTGCGGATTTTTTCGGTGAGTTCTTTAAGCTCCGGGGAATCTTCGATATCGATTTTGTAGATTCCCAATTCCTCGGCCTTTTGAAGAAGAGCGTGGAAGCGTGACCAGAATGCCTGATTGTGAACGCGGGTACCTTTCATGGGGAGCTTTCCACCGGTCTCAGCCAAAAATTCCTCGGTCAAAAGATGATGGGTGTATTCGTGAATCGCCGTGTATATGAGCTGCATGTCGCTCTTGAAATTCTTGTTGTGGAGAAGGATTTCGTGAGTCTCCGGCTTGTAAAGACCGTTGACCCTCGTGCTTTCCTTTCCAGTCATTGTGACCGTAAATTCCAAGTCAGTATTTTCGATTTGCAAAAGCTTCTGTTTGATTTCTTCGTTGTCCATTTTTGACCCCAAAATTCCTTTTTCCGTGATTTTTCAAAAGAATTATACAGATTTTCACTGATTTTGGATATATTTAAATCCTTGCAAGCACTGCGACAAAGTAATAGAATAGAAGAATCTTTTCGTTTGGGTGGGAATATGACGAAAAATCTTTTTGACGCATTATCTTCTATTAGGTACACCGTTGTTGCGTCTGACGGCAAAACTGAGCTTTCACGGGAAGAGTCGGCAAATCCTGAAATCACTTCGCTTGTTTTTGACAGCCGAGATGTTAAGCCCGGCTCGCTTTTTTTCGCTCTTCCTGGCACACACACTACTGGAAATGTTTTTATCCCCAAGGCAATCGAAAACGGAGCAAGTGCAATTGTTTTTGAAGTAGGGAGCGACGGCGAAGCCGGCAAAACTCTCGAGGAGAGTTTTGAGCGAGTCTCGGTGAAGGCTATGCCTGAACCGCGTCCAAATTCCAAATCTCCTGTTTTCATCCGTGTTGAGAACGCCCGCAAGGTGATGGCACCAGTTGCAGCTCAGTTCTATGACAATCCTTCTTCAAAACTTGCCGTAATCGGCGTTACCGGTACTGAGGGAAAATCTTCCACAGTTTCCTTTGTCTGGCAGCTTTTGCAGCTTTCAGGCCACAAGGCGGGCTTCATTTCTACGGTTCAGTATTCCCTTGGCGGTGAGGCAATCGCAAATCCCCAGCATCAGACAACGCCTGAAGCAACCATTATCCAGAGGCAACTTCACGAGATGGTCGAAAATGGCTGTGAGTATGCAGTTGTCGAAACTTCCAGCCACGGTCTTTCACCAAAACTCAACCGCACAGGAAACCTTCTTTTTGATGCCGGCATTTTTATGAATGTCACTTTGGAGCATCTTGAATTCCACGGAACTTTCGAGCAGTATCGGGACGATAAGGCAAATCTTTTCCGCAAACTTGACGAGCACAATCACGAAAAAACAATTCTCGGCAAAAAAGTCAAAGTTCCTTCATTTGGAATCGTAAATCTTGAAGACCCCAGCGCAGAATATTTCATCAAGGCTACAAAACAGCCTGTCCTTGGCTTTACCACCGAAGGAAAGGCCGGAAAGTCAGCCGCCGAGGGAGCAGAGGCCGCCCCTCTTCCAAAAATTCCGGCTTCAATTCCGGTTTTGCTTGGCCGCAACATCGCTTCGGCCCGATTTGGCCTAACTTTCGACATGACAGAGCCTCATGTAATCGACTCCCACGCAAAGCCTCTTCCTCCGAAAGTATTCCATGTAAAGTCCAGCCTTCCTGGCGCTTTCAACACATACAACCTTATGGCCGCAATCGAAGCCGTAAGCCGCCTGACCGGCACTGAAATCGAAAAGATTGCCGCCCTGGTCGAAAAACTCACGCCGGTTAAAGGCCGCATGACCGTAATCGACAAAGGCCAGCCCTTCGAGCTTATCGTGGACTATGCCCACACGCCTTCAAGCTTTGAGACAATCTTCCCGCCCCTGCGCCGACGATGCTCGGGCAAAATGTTCGCCCTCTTTGGAAGCGGCGGCGAGCGGGACCTTAAAAAACGCCCCCTTCAGGGAGAAATTGCCGCCAGATTCTGCGATGTCGTGATTCTCACTGACGAAGACCCTCGCGGTGAAGACAGCGTTGAGCTTTTAAAAATGATTGCCGCGGGTGCCGAAAAGGCAGGCAAAGTGCTTGATAAAGATTTGTTCATCACGCCGGACAGGCCCAGTGCAATCCGACAGGCCTTCAAAATGGCAGGCAAAGACGACATCGTTCTTCTGCTTGGAAAGGCACACGAGAACAGCATCATCTACAAAGACCGGGTAATGCCTTACGACGAAATTTCAGAGGCGGAAAAAGCCCTCAAAGAACTGGGATTTTAAATTTTAAGGAGAATATTTTATGACAGTTACAGTAATATATGGTGGAAAATCTGGCGAACACGAAATCTCTCTGGTTTCAGCGGCAGCCGTCGCACGAAATATCGACTCAAAAAATAAAGTTCAGCTTATCGCAATCACAAAAACAGGACGCTGGTTCTTGCAGCCAGAAAGCGAATTTGAGCGAATCAAGGCCGATTCAAAGGGATCTTTTAAAATCATTGAAGATGAAACGCAAGAAGTGAGCGTAATCCCAGGTGGCGGAAGCAAAAAAACTTTCCGAGTCGGCGATAAAATCCTTTCAAGCGATGTAATTTTCCCGGTACTGCACGGACCTTTTGGCGAAGACGGCACGATTCAGGGGCTTTTTGAGATGGTTGACCTTCCTTATGTCGGCTGTACCACCCTCGGAAGTGCAGAAACAATGGATAAAGAAAAGACAAAAGTCGTTCTTGAGCATGCGGGTATTCCTGTCGTTCCCGGGCTTTGTATGCGCCGAAGCGACCTTGCTGACTGGAAGCGATACGACGAGCTTTTGGAGCAGGCACAGAATGAACTTGGCTTTCCTCTCTTCGTAAAGCCATGTGCCGCCGGAAGCTCGGACGGAGCCAGCCTCGCAAAAGACTTGCAGCACTTAAACGGAGCAATTATGGAAGCCTTCAACTGGGACGACAAAATCTTGATCGAAAAAGCCGTGAATGCAAGGGAAATCGAGTGTTCCGTTACAGGAAACCCCACGATTGACGATGATTCCTGCCCGGCCGAAAAACTCACGGCTTACGGCCCCGGCGAAATTGCTCCAAAACATGATTTCTACGATTACGACGCAAAATACAACGACCCGAACGGAGCCGACCTCTTGATTCCGGCAAAATTGAGCGAAGAGCGGCTTGAAGAAGTGCGCGTTCTGGCAAAAAAAGCCTTTGCCGCCCTTGATTTGGCCGGTCTTTCCCGCGTTGACTTCTTCATCGACAAAGACACGGACAAGCTCTACCTCAACGAAATCAACACCATGCCGGGCTTTACGCAAATCAGCATGTTCCCAAAAATGTGCGCTGCCTTCGGCCTAGACTTTACCAGCCTTACAAATCTTCTGATTGATGAGGCAATCGCAAGATTCAATAAAACCCGCAATTTGCAGACATCAAGATAAACGAAAAAAAGCCGGCTGAATGATGAAGTGCACTTCACTTGCTCATCGCAACCGGCTTTTTTTTATTATATTCCTAGCACTTATTTAGCGGCAGAAATATTAACTTTTACGCCCATTGCGCCTTCTGCACCATCGGCACCATGCTTTGGATGATATTTTCCGTATGGAACATCAGAAAGAGCTCTGTTGTTACACATTACCGCAACAGATACATAGTCTGTTGCCGCAGTTTTAATGGCATCAGCAGTAAGATTTACGAGAGCTCCAACCAATCCAAATCCACTAACTCGTGCATTTGAAGATGTGTCGCATTTGATTTTTGCGTCGCGCTGGAACAAAATCTCGTTTGTTTTTGTTGACTTGAAAATATACTCGATTTCAATCGTTACAGACGAACCAACGAGAGATTTATCCCATGATTTGATAATCGTAAAGATTGCAACATCCGCACCGAAAAGCTGACCGAATTTCTTCAAGTCGCCGTCTATGAAGAGCTCTGAATCATAGGCACTTTCGCGCTGCAAAGTTGCCATTGTAGCGGCAGGTGGAAGGACATAATATCCAGATTCGCAAATCGGCACACTCATTGTCGTATAGAAATAATCCTTTGCGTCAGCAGCCGAGCTGTTATTAATCGGCGGCATAACCAGCATAACGACAGGATCTTCCTCATACATCTTAGGGAAAGCAACATTTTTCGATGTGCCACAAGAAGCAAGCAAGAAGGCAGAAAGAGCGACTGCCAAAGTTATAATCATTGACTTTTTCATTTTCCAAACCTCTTCAAGATACTGCCGACAAATACTTCTGATTCAGGATAAAGCTCAACCTCTTTAGCAAGCATTGCCTTACCTTCCTCAGTTTTTCCAGACTGCAAAAGCAACCAGCCATAATCAGCATAGATTCCAGGCGGAACTACTCCGCGAGACTCCTTTTGCTTTTCGACGATTTTCTGATAAGTCTTCGTGAGATCTTCCAAAGACTCGTTATCAGCGTTTTTCAGGTAATGATAGTAATCTTCCTGATAATCATACCAACTGTACAGTTTTGTGGATCCGCAAGACAAAGCAAGAAATGCAAATGCCGCAATACCTGTCAGTTTAATTGCGTTTACCAATGATTTTTTCATCAGTAACACCTCCTTTTATTTTAAGGCTGAAGCCTCAAATCACTTATTTATCCTGAATGACATAGTTTGAAAGTTTTGCCGAATCAACAGAGCCTTCCGTTAAATCGACGATGGCATATTCATCCGTAACGGTTGAACCACCCACCATCAGAACTGTAAGTTTTGCAACCTGCTTTCCGGGAAGCTCAATCATCATGCCTGTCTGAGGATTTTTAACCTGCTTTCCCCGCTCATAAACAGGAAGCACTGAACCGACTTTAACGCCCTGTTTTGCTCCACCAGCGATAATGATTCCGTCTTTGTCGTAAGAAAGGAAGTAAGATTTCCAAGGACGATCCATACAAGTCTGCTCGATGTTATCAACAAGTTTTTCGATAGCGGCCGAAATTGCCTTGTCGCTCAAAGTAGCGTCATATCCCTGAACACCACCCATGCCAAATGTGGTAGAAGAATTCGTTTCAGCTTCGCCATGACCTTCTTCTGAATAAATAACCTGACCCGTTCGCACATCCACCAAGCGAAGGCTTACGCCAGCTTCAACAGTCTGGGTTTTGCTTCGGGAAACAAATCCGACTTCACCCGTTGTTTTTCGACCGAATTCAGTAATTGAACCAATGATAAGATAATCAGCCGGAACTTTCTGGGTGCTTCCGCCGTTCTTTTCGACTTCCGCCTGAATTTTGTCAGCGTCAGCTCGCTCAAGAAGAATGAATTTTCCACGAGCGGCAAGTTTTGCCGAAAGAATATCGACAGCCTGCTTACCGACAGGATCGTTTTCTTTGTCGTAGAATGCGCCCTTTGCGTACTCAGTTTCATTTGAGAAACGAGCGATTGCAACAGTGCGTTTAAGCCCCTGATAGTCCTGAGCTTTAACTTCCTGATTCAATGAACCGTCAACCTTGTTAACCGTTGTTTTTGCAGTTGAACCACAGCCAACCAAAGCAAGCGAAATAAGTCCAAGCCCAACAAATTTTGTTATTTTCATAATCTACTCCTTATATTGAGATTATCTAAGAGACTTCTTATTATTATATAGAATTTGCAGGGGGAGTACTATACAAATATATTTTTATTATTTTAGCTTAAATTTTTTTTGTTTTTCTCTAAAATTTATTTAAAATATCCAAAAAAAGTGTACAATTCTTTTATTTAGAGGAGAATCCTATGTCAGACGCACACGAACCGCTTCCGCCAGTTCCACATTTTTATCCGGAAGGCTGTTACTTTAAATCCCTCAGCGACATCAAAGACAAAAAAATCGTCGTCATGGGCTTGGGGCTTAACGGCGGCGGTGAGGCTTCCGTCCGCTTCTTTTTAAATCACGGAGCCTATGTTCTCGCAACTGACATGAAAAGCGAGGCTGACTTACAAACCACGGTTGATTCCCTCAACAATGACAAAAATCTGGACACCAGCCGCCTGACTTACCGCCTGGGCGAGCACCGTATCGAAGATTTTGAAAATGCCGACTGCGTAATCAAAAATCCGGGGGTCAAATACGACGGAAACAAATATCTCGCAGCCGCAAAAGCAATTGAAACAGATATTTCGCTCTTTTTGGCATTCAGCAAGGCTCCGATTATCGCCGTTACGGGAAGCAAAGGCAAATCTTCAACCGTAAGCGCAATTTACTACGGCTTAAAGGCTTCAGGCTTCAGCGCTTTTTTGGGCGGAAACATCACGGTTTCGCCGCTCACTTTCCTTGACCAGACAGATTCAACAACCCCTGTCGTCCTTGAACTTTCCAGCTGGCAGCTTGCCGACCTTCGCGGGCGAAAGCTCTTGAAGCCAAAAGTTTCTATCATCACGAAAATCATTCCTGACCATCAGAATTTCTATCACTCAATGCTGGCCTATGTAAACGACAAAAAACTGATTTACGCCGACCAGACCAAAAAAGATTTCGCAATCTTCGACTTCGACTCTGACCCTGCGGCCGACGGCGGCACTTTAATTGACAACTGGGGCGATATTTTCGCAAAAGAATGTAAGGCAACTATTCTCCGCTACAGCAAAAAACAGCTGCCAGAAGGCGTGCTTGGAGTCTGGCAGGACAAAAAGGGCACGGGATTTGCCCGCCTCTCAACAAAAATCCTCGATAGCCTTCCACAAGACTACGAAAAAACGACAGAAACTGTCCTGAAAGACCTGATTGTTCCGGGAAAACACATGCGGTCAAATGTCCTCAACGCGGCCCTCGTACTCAGAATCATGGGAGTTTCCCCCGAGCGGATCATCGAAGTTCTGGGCCGCTGGAACGGAATTGAGCACCGCCTTGAATTCTTCCACGAATGTAAAATCGGCAAGACGACTTACAGATTCTACAATGACTCAGCCGCCACGATTCCCGAAGCCGCCGCCGAAGCCACGCAAGCATTCGGAAAGCCGGTTATTTTCCTCACGGGCGGCACGGACAAGGGCCTAGATTTAAGCCCAATCGCCAGCGGAATCTCGGAAAACGGCAAGAATATCGTCCCGAAATCAGTGTATCTGCTGGCGGGAAGCGCCACCGATAAAATGATTCCTGACTTCAATGCAAAAAAAATCGCCTATAAAGGGCCTTTCAATTCCGTTGAAGAAATGCTTCTTGCCCTCAAAAGCGACTTGGAAAACTCCGAAAGCAGCGAAAAAGTTCAGGTCGTAGTTTTCTCTCCTGGAGCAACAAGTTTCGGCATGTTCAAAAACGAATTCGACCGGGGAAATCAGTTCAAGACCTGCGTAAAGAAGGTATTCGCAAAATAAAAAGAGGAGAAGGGTTTTGCTTTCCGTGAAACGATTTTTTTTCCTGACAATTTTCGCACTTTTTTCTCTCAGTCTCTTCTCACAAGAAAAAGCAAATTCTTCACTTACTATAGCTTCTGCTCAAAAACAGTTTCACGCCTTCTGCCCGCCCGAAATAAAGGAATTCATGTGCTTTTACCCCGATATCGAATACACTGCCCTTTACGATATGGAAGTCGGTGACTGGAAAATCGAAATGACAGCCGACCTTTATTTTGACCGCACTGCAAAACCCAAAAAAAAGAAAAACGCGGTTTTTTACTGGGCTGGCGGCAGACTTTTGCCAAAAGAAGAGCTTGCCAACAAAGAAAAATACTGGATTCTTCGGTACCGTTACGAAAACACTCTCCGCGACCCAAGCACTTATACAAAAGAAGAAATCGAACAAATCAGAAATTTCGGCTCCACGGAAAACCGTAAAAATGCGGGCGGCACACCCATGTTCTTTTTTGACTGGCTGTATTCTGCAAAATCACGCGTAATTATCGAAGACCATATCATAAAAACGACCTTTTTAGGAAAAAGCACAAAAATCCATGAGCGAATTTACGACCATCTCAAAAATGTAGAGAAAAAAATCCTGGCGCAAAAATCAAATCCAAAGGTAAAAAAATTTATCGACACCCTCAAAAGTGCAGACGCATACCACTGGCGGGAAATCGCCGAAACCTCACGAAAATCCTTCCACTCATACGGAATCGCAATCGACCTGCTGCCAAAAAGACTGAACGGCCGGGCAATATACTGGGGCTGGGAAAAAGATCGCCTCGGCGACAAATGGATGATGATTCCGCTTGAAAAACGCTGGACTCCCGGCGACGAAGTTATCCGCATTTTTGAAGAAGAAGGCTTTATTTGGGGCGGTTACTGGGTAATCTTCGACAACATGCACTTTGAGTACCACCCAGAGTTAGTAAAAATTAGCAATTAGAAGTTAGGAGTTAGAAATTGGGCGCATCGGCTTCGCCGCCGGGCTTTTCGTGGCTCCGCTACCGCTCCGTTACTTCGTAATGCGCTCCGCGCACCACTACAATCCCTTGCGCTTCACAATTCTCGCGGAATTTATTCCCCGAACTCAGCACATGCATATGCGTTATGGAAGTGTATCGACTCTTCGGTTTCGGCTTCCACGGTGAACCATTTAAAATCCATTTTCTTTAAGCCAAGGTAGACTTCCCGCACCACGTCTTCGACGAAGCGGGGATTGTCGTAGGCGTGTTCCGTGACGAATTTTTCGTCCTTGCGTTTGAGAACCGAATAAAGAGGCGTTGATGCACATTCCTCAATCATAGAAATCACATCCTCAATCCAGAAAAACTTGCTGTAAAGCACTTTGACCTTAACAAAGCCCCGCTGATTGTGCGCGCCATATTCAGAAATAGCCTTAGAACAAGGACAAAGGGTCGCAACCGGTACTTTGATGGAGATGAAAAAGCGGGCGTTGCGGGTAGGGAGCGACCCCGCTTGCGGGGACAAAACCTGTGAGACAGGTTTTGAGCGAGTCTCGGTGAAGGCTGTGCCTGAACCGCTGTCCGCAGATGGGGGTGTGGGTGAAAGCGAAGCTTGAAGCCCAGGGGGAAGGCTTTCCCCCTCATTATGAATTGATACTTCGCCTTCATAAGAGCAGGTGTATTCCATAAGGCCGGCGGATTTTGTGACCGGGGCGGATTTTTCGATGAAATAAGGGAAAGTGATTCGCCCGAAAGCACGCTCCGCGTCCAGTTTTGAGCGGATTTCTTCCAGCATCTCAAGGAAATTGTTCATGGAAATGTCGTTGTGATGTTTGTGAAAAACTTCGATGAAGCGGCTCATGTGAGTGCCCTTGAAATTGTGGGGCAGATTGACGAAAAGATTGACCGTGCCGGTAGTGTTCTGCTTTTTGCGGCTCTTGTCGAGAACCTGAATCGGATATTTTACATTTTTAACGCCGACTTTCTGAAGGGGAACGGCCCTTGTGTCGGGAGTGGACTGGATGTCTATCATTATTTCTTTTTTGTAAATACAAAATAGAAGAGAACTTTTTCATCTCTGGCAAATTCTCTTCTAAGCACAAGAATATTTTTTTCCGGATTAACCTTGTTAAAGTGGCCTTTTACATGGTTATTCATGTTGAAATATTTTTCGACAGTGAATTCTGAAGTGGAAACTTTACCGTCTTTTGAATTTTTTGTTTCTTGAGTAAGTTTGGAATCCTTTGATTTCCCGTCAATTTTTAAATATTGATATTTCCAGGCCTTTGTATTGTCTTCCCATTTTCCGTGGTTATCAACCTGCCAGCCGAGTAATTCCCATTTTCCTTCAAGCCAGCTCAAATCTTCGTCCGTTGAAAATTTTGTAAAACTTTCATCATTGATACAGTCAAGTGCTTTAATTTTGGGTCTGGCACTGATTAGAGAGCAGGCTGTCAAAAGAACTGCACAAATAACAAATAATTTTTTCATAAAATCTTCTCCTTTTTATTCTACTGAAGCTGCCTCCGCAGCCTCTAGCGTATTATACATGAGCATCGCAATAGTCATTGGGCCGACTCCGCCTGGAACCGGGGTGATGTAGCTGGCTTTTTCTTTGAGGTCTTCAAAGTCGCAGTCACCGATTAAGCGGAAGCCGCTCTTTTTTGTGCTGTCCGGGATTCGGTTTACGCCAACATCAATTACAACCGCTCCGTCCTTAACCATGTCGGCTGTGACTGTGTGGGGATGGCCTGAAGCCGCAATCAGGATGTCTGCCTGACGGGTGATTTCTGCCATGTTTTTTGTTCCTGTGTGGCAGATTGTGACCGTGCAGTTAGTTTCCTTTCGGGCGAGGAGAAGTGAGACCGGCTTTCCGACGATGTTTGAGCGGCCGATTACGACGGCGTGCTTTCCGCTCGTCTCGATTCCCATGCGCTCAAGAAGAACAATGATTCCGTGGGGAGTACATGGAAGGAAGGCTTTTTTGCCGATTACGAGATTTCCCACATTGACAGGGTGGAAGCCGTCAACATCCTTTTCGGGAGAGATTGCCATAATCACCTTGTCTTCGTTTATGTGTTTTGGAAGAGGAAGCTGAACCAAAATTCCGTGAACAGAATCGTCTTTGTTGAGTTTGTCGATTAAAGCGAGCAAATCTTCTTCGCTTGTGTTTTCTGGAAGCTCTACGCTTTTGTCAGCCATTCCAGCCTCTGCCAGGGCCTTTCGCTTTCCAGTGACATAGCTCACGCTGGCAGGATTTTCGCCCACGAGAACAACCGCCAGGCAGGGGGTGATTCCCTTTGCTTTGAGGGCTGCCACTTTTTCGGCAACGCCCGCGCGAACATCCAATGCAATCTGCTTTCCGTCGATAATCTGTGCACTCATTTTGTAACCTCTTCTTGATTGTTTTCTTTTATATGTAACTTAGAATTGAAAATATACTCTATTTTCAGTAAAATTACTATCTATTATTTAAACATAACGAGGATTTATGAAACGCTTTATTGCGCTTTTTTGCGCTCTCTTTATGATTTCATCTTTTGCTTTTGCAGATGATGATGCTGAAATCAACACAAACGATGACATCGATCAGGAAAAACCAGAAGAAGAAAACAGTATTTCTATAAAAACAACAGATAATCTAAACGAACCAGGTGATCAATACATAAAAATCGGGCTCATGGTTTCATGGCCCTTAAATTTTGGTGGCTCATGGCCACTCTATAAAGAAGGCAAACTCGCAATCGGCGGTTCAGGCTCTCTCGGTTACCACAGATTCATTACAAACTGGTGGGCTGTTGGAATCGATGTTTATTTCGGTTATCATCCGACCATCGGCGAAAATATTTTCACTTACATTCCGCTTGTTTTAAACACTACGATTCAGCCGACTTTCAAGAAATTCGAATTCCCAATTACATTAGGCGTTGGTGCAGCAATGGAAAACTACCTCAGCCGAACATATTTTCCAGGTTTGATACTCAGAGGTTCTGCAGGTGTTTTCTATCGGGCTACACCAAGCTGGTCTTTTGGAGCAGAGGGAGACTTTATGTATATGCCTCAGTGGTATAGCGATCCACAATACAACGATTACGGAATATTTGGCTCATTTGCAATTTCAGCCCGATACCACTTCTAACAGGATAGTATAAAAATGAAAAAATTTAATTTAAGAATAATTTTCACCATAATTTCAGCGACAATCATTTCCTTATTCTCTTCCTGCACTGGAGTCATTTTTGATGAAATCCGAAAAGAAGTAAAACTTGCTGATGCAGTTGTTTCTGGTGATATTAAGAGCATTATCCGCTACGCAGACAGTGAAGGCGAAAAGGTTTTCACATCAACCGGCGAGATTTATTACAGAACCCTGAGTGACTATACCGAAAGAAAGACTTTCACAAAATTCTCAAAGCCCGATGGAGTTGTTCACAGTTTGGCCGCAGATTCAACCTATTTGTATGCTCTCGTATTCAGCACTCCCGTTAAAAACGATAGTGGCAACATGGTTTATGAAAAAAGATCCGTATATTGCTACTCTGACGGCACTTGGACACAAATTTACTCTGCTTCATATTCTTCATCAGCCGCCATTCTTTTTTGTACAAATACTCCCAAAAAAGGCAACCGAAAAGCCTACTATCGAATTGGTGAAGTTGTTTATGAATTAAATGGAACTAACCAATTATCAACAGTAACACCAATGACGCTAGGCTCAAGTACACCAGCCACAACACCTACAAAATCAACAAAGTCATGCACATACTTTAATAACGCTGTTTACTTCTCTGACAATTATGCAATGACTTCAAATGAATCAATGAATTCAGATGCAACTTGTATATATACATGTTCTGGAGAAAATGTGTCGTATTTAAAGGATGGCAGCACCTCTTGGACTTCTGTATCAATCGGTAAAGGAGAAGTCTATTCTCTGGCTAAAACAAGTGATTACCTTTTGATTGGCACAAAAAAAGGAATCGCACATACACCATTTTCTGACTCAGACAAAACTATTCCAAAAAGTGGCTATGCAAGTTTCTCTACAAACGCTGATTCTGCATTGTCTTCATATTATGAAATTTGGGCACTCTTAGTATACGATCCTTCCAAAAGCGAAGCTGCTAACACAATTTTTGCTTCTTCAACAACACAAAGCACATCGGCTTCATTTAAAAACATCGGTCTTTGGTCATATTTCGCATCAAAGACTCAGTGGAACAGGGAGTAATGGCAGACCTTTTTGACAATTCAAAAAATGAAAAGCAGCCTCTCGCTGCCCGCATGAGACCACGGAATTTAGACGAGTACATCGGGCAGGATCATATAGTTGGAAAGGGACGGCTTTTGCGCCGTGCCATTGCCGCTGACCAGCTCACTTCCGTTATTTTTTACGGCCCGCCGGGAACCGGAAAGACTACCCTTGCCCGCGTCATCGCAAATCACACGAAATCAAATTTCATCACGCTCAATGCAGTTCTTACGGGTGTCGCCGACATCCGCACGGCAATCAAAAACGCAGACGATTTTTTTAAGCTATATAATAGAAGAACTATTCTTTTTGTTGATGAAGTTCACCGCTGGAACAAGGCCCAGCAGGACGCACTTTTGCCCTGGGTGGAAAACGGCACGATAATCCTGATTGGAGCCACCACCGAAAATCCTTTTTTTGAAGTCAACAAGGCTCTGGTCAGCCGTTCAAGGGTCTTTCAGCTCAAAGCCCTCACAAAGGAAGATTTGACCAAGGCCGCTAAAATGGCGCTCAGCGATGTTGAGCGGGGCTACGGCCACTGGAAGGTGGAATTTGAAAAGGGAGCTTTGGAACATCTGGTTGACACAGCCAACGGAGATGCGAGAAGTTTGCTCAATGCCCTGGAACTTGCGGTTGAGACCACTCCCGAAAAATGGAACCCGGACGGACGAATCCCGGAACCGGCCTACGGAAGCACGATTTACATTTCCAAGGAAACGGCAGAAGAGTCGATTCAGAAAAAAGTCGTGCTTTATGACCGTGACGGTGACTACCACTACGACATAATCTCTGCCTTCATAAAATCTTTGCGGGGGCGAGACCCGGACGCCGCCATGTATTGGCTTGCCCGCATGATTCGAGCCGGGGAAGACCCTCATTTTATTTTCCGAAGAATGTTGATTTCGGCCTGCGAGGACACGGGCCTGGCAGACCCTTATGCTCTGGGCGTTGTGACAGCCTGCGCCGACGCTTTTGACCGGGTGGGTCTTCCCGAAGGCCGCTATCATTTGGCTCACGCCGCCCTTTACCTTGCCACGGCTCCAAAATCAAATTCCAGTATGGCATTTTTTGATGCCCTTGCTTCCGTTGAAAAGGAAGATGCCGAAGTTCCCAATCATTTGCGGGATTCCAGCCGGGATGCGGAAGGATTTGGTCACGGAGACGGATATCTTTATCCCCACGCTTACCGGGATCACTGGGTCGCCCAGCAGTATCTACCCACGGAACTGGTTGGCCGGGTCTTTTACACGCCCACAACTCAGGGCTACGAGGCAAAAATCCGGGACGAAGTTTTAAGCCGCCGTGAAATGCAGATTTCTTCGATTCTGGAAAACATTGAGCCGGAAAAGCCTGAAACGGGAGCCTCTTGCGGAATGCACCCCCTGCCTCATTTTGCCAGTGATTTTTCAAATCCAATCGGGGAATGGTGGATTAACAAGAATTTCAATCAGAACAACACGGTCAAATCCGAAAACCTCACCTTTACGCCAAAAGACGAGCGGAAGGAAAGCGCCCTGGACAAGGCCGATAAATCCTGGAGAAGCCGCTTGGACTCAAACCGGGCGGAAGTTCTTCTTTCAATCCGGGATGCCATGACAAACCTTGCCCAGCTTACCCGCCACACTCGAAGCCTTGTCTGGAACGCCGACGACGGACTTTTGCTCTGGGATGTGAGCCGAAAAACGCCTGAAGGAATCACATGCGGAATCTGCCGAAGCCAGAAAGGAAAGGAAATCATGGAGCAGTACGGCCGCACTCTGGACGACCTTGACCGCCCCCTTCTTTCCGTGCGCCCTGAGACACGAGAAAACTATCTTTCGGCTAAAGATTTCAAAGCCATTCTCGAAGATTTTTCAAAGAAAGACATTATTTTCGACAGGATTTTCTTCCGCGACCCCTTCACCAGTCAGGATTCTGCTGATGTTCTGGCCTACGCGTTGAAGGAGATTGTTGAAAGGGATGTCCGTGTCAAGCCCGAACATGACACTCCTGTCATTCCCGAACATGGCCCTTCTGTCATCCCAGAACATGGCCATTCTGCCACCGCAGTCATCCCCGGACATGACGCTTCTGTCATTCCCGCACCTGGCACACCTGAGTTTGACTCAACAGTCATTCCCGCGCTTGACGCGGGAATCTCTCTCATTTCACACGAATTTTCCGTCATCATCTCCCAGCGAATTCCCTGCCACGGTCAGAGAATCAGTGACCTGGTGCGAAATCAGGTTCTTTCCGGCAATACCGAAGGCCTTCCCCAGAAATTCGAATATATATTGAAGAAAATGGAGCTTGCCGAAAACGAATTCTTCGGCGACAAGGAAAATCCTCTCTTCAACTGGAATGCTGACACCATCACCGAGAGCTTTAAAAAATACGGCTTTAAGGTGAAGTCAGCCTCAAAAATCGTCACGGAAAAACGCCGCATCTCCGAGGCCGAAATCAGCAAGTGGTTCGATTCAGAAAATTCTGCATACGGCACGGCTCTTTCTTCCGCAGTCGGCAACGAAGACCTGGAGCGAATCAAAAATCTTCTCGTAACCGCCGCCCAAAAAACGCTCTTCAACTGGAACACGGAAATTGGATTTTTGAAGATTGAAAGCTGAAAATGGAAAATTAAGGTTTCTCTGTTTCCCAATCCCTGTTTTTATGATAAAGTAACTTGTCGGGCAAGTCCGATAATGACGATTCAGGAGCAAAAAATGAACTTTATTTTCTTGGGACCACCGGGAGCTGGCAAAGGCACTCTCGCAAAAGAAGTCGCACAGGCTTATGGAATTCCACACATCTCTACCGGAGACATTTTCCGTGAGAACATCAAGAACGGCACTGAGCTTGGCAAAAAAGCAAAGGCTATTATCGATGCCGGCGGCCTGGTCAGCGATGAAATCACAATCGGTCTCGTAAAAGACCGCCTTTCAAAAGACGACACAAAGAATGGTTACATTCTCGACGGCTTCCCCCGCACAATTCCTCAGGCTGAGGCTCTCGAAGGATTTGCAAAAATCGACGCTGCCGTTAATTTCGACATCGAAGACAATGCCGTTGTAGAGCGACTTGGCGGACGAATCTGCTGCAAAGACTGCGGCCAGATGTACCATGTCGTAAACAACAAGCCAAAGGTAGAAGGCAAATGCGACAAATGTGGCGGCGAGCTTTACACACGCGACGACGACAAACCAGAGTCAATCAAACATCGTCTCGAAGTTTACCGTGAGTCAACAGCTCCGCTCATCGACTTCTACAAAAACAAGGGCAACCTCGTTGATGTAGACGCAAAACCAGCACCAGAAAAAGTGCTCGCCGAATTCAAATCAAAGTTCCCGAAGAACTAAACGGGGGCGTTGCGGGGTTGCGGTTCAGGCACAGCCTTCACCGAGACTCGTCTACAAACTCGTCTCACGAGTTTGTTCGCCTGCCGGCGACCGACTCCCTACCCCGCAGAGAGGGTAGCGCAAATACCCGAACGGAGCGGAGAAGGCGGAGCTTGCTCAGACTTCTCCTGCGAAGTGAGAGGTATTGGAGCGAGGGGGAGACTTCCCCCTCTTTTTTTCCCCTTTTTTCCCTATTTACAAATAATTCAATCTCACCGATAATTAAAATATATTGAAATTTAGATTCAAAAATAGAGGTACTTATGGCTGGAAAAATTGTAAACAACAAACCTGTAAATCCTAACGCACGAGACATACAAATCCAGACAAAACTTATTGCATTAATTGGCGCAGTAATCGTTGTGAGTAGTGTTATTGTTACAACACTCAGTCTTACAGTTTTTAGCCGCAATCAAATTCAGGCAACAGAAAAACAGCTCGTTTTCTCAGCAGACGGTGCAATGCGAGTTATGCTCGACTGGCTGCTCACTTTAAAAGGTTATGCCTCAACAACAGCTGACCGCGAAGATGTTATCGATGCTGTTTCCGAAAATGATATCAATAAATTAAAGTCAGTCATAAATTATTATAACGGCGAATTGGATTATGCTTACATCGCCTTTACTGACAGCGACGGACATATTCTTGCAAGCGGCGAAAATGGCCCTTCTGAAGGCCAGAATATTTCTTCAGTTCATGCCGTTTCTCAGGCTTTAAAGGGAACAGCCGGTTACGGTTACGAAACATACAATTCAAACTTCTGCCAGGTTTACGCTTATCCGCTCAAAAAAAATGGCAGAACAATCGGAACAACAGTTTTCGCATACGACTTCACTGACGGTGATTTTATCAATCTTATGAAAACAGCATATGCCGTTGAATGTACGATTTTCTCAGGCGATACCCGAATTGACTCTTCATTGCCGGGTGTCGTAGGAACAACGCTGGCAAATACAACTATTCTTGATCAAGTTCTCAATAATGGGCAGACCTACACGGGTGAAAATACAATTCAGGGGAAAAAATATTTCTCGGTCTATGCTCCGCTCAAAAATGATGACGACAAAATCACGGGTATGCTTTTCATAGCAAAATCACTCGAGCAGATTAATGCAGTTAAATACACGACCATCAAATTTGTTGTACCTGTTGCAATTGTTCTGGCCCTGATTCTCATGCTTATAAGTTTCCGCTTCATTCACTGGCTCATGTGGCGAATCGAAAATGTTACAAAACAGCTTCGTGAAATGGCAACAGGCGAGGCAGATTTAACAAAACGCGTCACCCTGCGAGTTCTCGACGAAATCGGTGATTTGGTTATCAACTTCAACGCTTTCTGCGACAAATTGCAGCAGATTATCGGCGAAACAAAAAAATCTAAGGAAGAACTCAGTATTTCCGGCCAGAATATGACGGCAAGCACTCAAGATACAGCAAATGCAATCAGTCATATCATCACAAACATCGACAGCATTTCTCACCAAATTAACACCCAAAACCAGAGCGTCCAGCAGACGGCGGGCGCAGTTGATGAGATTTCAGCAAACATCGATTCACTTAATCAGATGATTGAGAATCAGTCGTCTGGCGTCACACAGGCTTCTGCCGCAGTCGAAGAGATGATTGGTAACATCACTTCAGTCAATAACTCAGTCGAAAAAATGGCATCTTCTTTTGAGGAACTTGAATCAAACGCAAACATGGGCTTCAAAATGCAGAACGACGTAAATGAGCGAATACAGCAAATTGAAACACAGAGCGAAATGCTTCAGGATGCAAACACTGCAATTTCAAGCATCGCTGAGCAGACAAACTTGCTTGCTATGAATGCGGCAATTGAGGCGGCTCACGCTGGCGAGGCAGGAAAGGGCTTTGCTGTCGTTGCAGATGAAATCCGTAAGCTTTCAGAAACTTCTTCGGCACAGTCAAAGACAATCGGCGAACAACTTAACAAAATCAAAGAACAGATTGGTGAAGTCGTTGCCGCATCAAATGAATCAAGCCGCTCATTCGGTGTTGTATCTCAGAAAATTCAGGAAACTGACCAGCTCGTCATGCAGATTAAGGCTGCAATGGAAGAGCAGAATCAGGGTTCAATGCAGATTACCAGTGCCCTTAAAACAATGAATGACAGCACTCAGGAAGTCCGTGCAGCATCAGTTGAAATGTCAAATGGAAACAAGTTGATTCTTCAGGAAGTACAGCATTTGCAGTCAGCTACCCTCGAAATGAAGGACAGCATGGATGAAATGTCAACCGGCGCACGAAAAATCAATGAAACAGGTTCAGCTCTGGCTGATATTTCAGGGCAGGTTCAGGGCGCAATCGACAAGATTGGTGGTCAAATAGACTTATTCAAAGTCTAAAAATATTTAAAGGAGGGATTCATATATGAGTCCAAAGTATGTCGGTTTCGGTGAAGCAGTAAAACTCTTCTTCTCGAACTATGTCAATTTCGGAGGTCGCTCAACACGCAGCGAGTATTGGTGGATTGTTCTTTTCAATGTTTTGGTTTCTCTCGTACTCTATCCAATTACTGTAGCTACAGGCTTGAGTTTTCTATCGCTTTTGTGGAGCCTCGGAACTTTGCTTCCAAGCCTCGGTCTTTCAATCCGCCGTTTGCACGATGCAGGTCACTCTGGCTGGTGGATTTTGATTAATCTTGTTCCAATTGTTGGCTTGATTGTCACTCTTGTATTCACTCTGACAGCTTCAGTTCCCGCAAATGAATGGGGTGAGCCAGCAAGCTCTAACGCTGACACTCCTGCTCCTGCTAACGAAGAATCAAGCGCAAACTAATAAATCTTGGGCTGGCCGATATTTCCGGTCAGCCTTTTTTTTACAGAACCATGTCCGAACTTCATTAATGCAAAGATTATAGAGAGTTAAGAGAAAGCTAAGAACTTATTTAGAATCAGAATTTTTAAACGAAAAAAAATGGAATCTAATCTATGATTGCTTCTAAGAGGTGCATCCATGAAAATTGTGAAAAATATTCTGTCAGTTATGCTTTCTGTCACCTGTATGACGGCTTGTGTAGTCAATGATGATTCCGGACTTTCAGCAGCAAATTCAACAGCTTCAGTAAGTTCAGGAACTTCTGCAAACACGGATAATTCGGAAAATTCAACAGTTCCTATATCAACTGAAATTTCATCGTCCAGTGGCGCAAATTATACTTCTGAACAGGCAATTTATATTGATGTTTCAGGAAAATATAGCGCAGACGGAAGCACATGGGAAAACATTAAAACTGCCGCATCTTCCTCAGAAGCTGAATCCGTGCTAGACACTGGCGATAAGGTATACTTCACAATCTACAATGGCAGCAGTACCGGTCTTATCAGAATCGACCTTTCGGATGTCAAAAAAAAGACTGCTGTATATCTTTCCGGCACGATGACAAGTGGCGGCGTAAATATTCAGACTGCAAAAAAATATGAAACAGGTCTTTACCTAAACGGCGTTTCAATTACTTCATCAAACTTTCCCTGTATAGCAATGACAAAAAAAGGAGCAGTTTCAGTATTCTTGTCAGACGGAACAGAGAATATTCTCACTGACGGCAGAAAATTCGCTACAGGCTACGGCGAAGAATATTCTGAAACAAGCGGCTCAACTTACACAGATGAAGACGGCGAAACAGCCAACTGTACACTTTCAAACAGTGTCGAAAACAACGGCTCAGACTCAAAAGGCACTCTTTATGCAAAAGGTGACATGACAATCAGTGGAAACGGCTCGCTCAAAATTACTCAGAGTTACAAAAACTGTATTGCTTCAAAGTCAATCCTTACAATCGAAAGTGGCGACTACACACTCATTTCCAGCGGAAAATCAGGACTCTATGGTGATTGCGGAGTTTATGTAAAGGGAGGTTCAATCGACTTTAGCGGAACAGGACTTGTATCTTCCTCAGCAAACCACAAGGCCCACGGAATTAATACAGACGATGAAACTTATTCAAATAGTTTTGTAAACATCAGCGGCGGAAATCTTAATTTTGAAACAAACTATGGCAAGGGAATCACATCACCTGTCGTAATAATCTCAGGCGGAACAAATACAATCAGCGTAAAAAGCCCTGCCTCAAAACTTCTGGACACTTCTGCAAGTTATTATGATGCTGACGGCGTAAGCACAAGTGAAACAGTCTCTTTCTCACCTCAGGGAATCGACGGCGATTCAATCACAATTTCAGGCGGAACTACAATAATCACAGCACCCTGGAGCGGAGTCAATTCCGACGGCAACATTGAGATTTCAGGAGGAAGCCTCACTATCACCACATCAGCAAATGGTGTTTATGATTCCAGCGAAGGCGACTATACGGCTCCTTCATGTCTTAAAGCAGACGGAAACATTGTAATCACAGGCGGTACAATCACTGGCACTAACAGTGGAAACGGTGGCAAGGGCATAAAAGCGGACGGCACTTACACTCAATCAGCCGGTTCAGTAAATGTAAAAGTCAGTGGCTCAAACCTTGGCTCTTCCAGCTCTTCCAATGGAAGTATGTGGCCTGGCAGCTCTTCTTCATCAAGCTCAGCAAGCGCATCAGCAAAGGGCGTTAAAATAACTGGCTCAATCTCTGTAAGCGGCGGAAAATTATATGCAAGCAGCAGCAACCACGAAGCCATTGAATCAAAAAGCACGATTACGATTTCCGGTGGCGAAGTATACGGCTACAGTGCATCTGATGACGGTATAAATGCAAGTTCTCATTTCACTATCAGTGGTGGCTATGTCTGCGCTTACGCTCCAAACAACGACGGACTGGACACAAACGGCAATCTCTACATTGAAGGCGGACTTGTCTATGCAATCGGCTCTTCAACACCAGAAAAATCTCTTGATGCAAACACCGAAGGCGGTTACAAAGTGTATATTAGCGGAGGCATAGTCATTGCACTCGGACCGATTGAAGACGGTTCTTCACTCAGTCAGGCCTGCTATTCATCTTCAAGCTGGTCAGCAAACACAATTTATGGCCTTACAGTTGGAGAGAGAACTTACACATTCAAAACACCAGCAAGCACAAGCGGATATGGAAGCGGCCTGATTGTATCTGCCTCTTCAACTCCAAGTTTGACTTCAGGAGCTATAGCTGGCGGAACTTCATATTTCGATGCTTTAGTTTCTGACGGTGGAACAGCAGGTAGTACAGCCATTACCCTTAGCGCGTACAACAGTTCTTCTTCAAAAAGAATGTAAATTCCGTTAAAAAAAAGAATTTCCATTGACAAATTAAGTTGAATACAATATATTTTATACAGTTAAGTTGTATGCAACTTAATATCACTGGATTTAATAGCGGGCAGCCGCAAGGAGAACATTATGGCAATTTACGATTACAAGGTTTTGGACAGAAAAGGTAACGAAGTTTCAATGGAATCATTCAAGGGCAAGGTTCTGCTCATCGTCAACACGGCTACAGGCTGCGGCTTTACCCCCCAGTACAAAGGACTTGAAGAACTTTATCAGAAATATCACGAAAAGGGGCTGGAAATCCTCGACTTTCCCTGCGACCAGTTCGGTCATCAGGCACCGGGCGACGACGATGAAATCCACGAGTTCTGCCAGATGAAATACAAGACCAGCTTTGACAATTTCAAGAAAATCGAGGTCAACGGCGAGAACGAAATCCCTCTCTACACATTCCTTAAGAGCCAGAAGGGATTTGCAGGTTTTACCGGAGTCAAAGGAGCGCTCATGAACGCTGTCGTGGGAAAGATTGACCCTGACTTCAAAAACAATGCCAACATCAAATGGAATTTCACGAAGTTCCTCGTAGACCGCGAAGGAAATGTCGTTGAGCGTTTTGAATCAACGGTTGAACCAAAGAAAATCGACGACAAAATCGCATCATTGCTGTAGGATATATCCACAGATTTATGACAGAAAAAGAAAAAATGCTTACTGGCGAATTGTACGACCCAAATGTGGATGAATTGATTTCACTCCGACAAAAAGCTCATCGGCTGAGCAGAGTCTACAATACGCTCGATGAGACAGACGAAAATCGCCTGAAAATAATCGGGGAGCTGGTTCCCAACCATGGTCAAAATCTGACTTTGCAAGGGCCAGTTCAATTTGACTATGGATTTTTCACCAGATTTGGCGAAAACTGTTACGCAAATTTCAATTTCACCTGCGTGGACTGCGCACAGGTCACCATCGGAGACAATGTGTTTTTTGGCCCCAATGTTTCGATTTTAACACCAGTCCATCCTCTACGCTGGCAGGAACGCAACCAGTTCGAGAGAAAAGACGGCGTTATCACCGATAAAGAATACGCAAAGCCTATCTCAATCGGCTCAAACTGCTGGATTGCCGGCAATGTGACAATCTGTGGTGGCGTTACGATTGGTGAAGGCTCAGTCATCGGGGCAGGAAGCGTAGTAACAAGAGATATTCCGCCCAATACACTCGCCATGGGGAATCCATGCCGGGCAATTCGGGAAATCACGGAAAGAGACAGTGTTTTTAAGGAGAGCACAATATGAGCTATGACATCATCATAATCGGAGCGGGACCGGCCGGAATCTCGGCGAGCCTTTATGCAAAAAGGGCGAATTTGAATGTGGCCGTCATTTATTCTGGTGAAAGCCAGCTGGAAAAAGCCCACAAAATCGACAATTACTACGGTTTCCCCGAAGGAATCACCGGCCCCGATTTGTACGCCAACGGAATCGCTCAGGCAAAGAATCTGGGAGTCGAAGTGATTCAGGCCGAAGTCACTCACATAGAGCTTCTCGCTCCCCCGCCTCAGACTCAGTATTGTGTCAAAGCAGGCGGGAAGGAATTGAGCGCACCTGCAATCATTCTCGCCACAGGAAACAAAAAACTCCGTCCTGCTATCGAAGGCATCATTGATTTTGAAGGGAAGGGCGTTTCTTACTGTGCGGTTTGCGACGGATTCTTCTACCGCAAAAAAAATGTGGCCGTCATCGGAAACGGAACTTTTGCCGTGGCAGAGGCAAGCCATCTCGCTCACATCGCTGAGAGTGTCACCATTCTCACTGACGGAAAAGACGAAAGCGAAGTCAAGACAGCGATTGCCGGGGATTCATCGATTGCCAGTAAAATCAAAATCGATACAAGAAAAGTCACAAAAGTCATTCCAAACGGAGAAGGCACAAAAGTCGGCGGCGTAACATTCGCTGACGGAGAAAGCCTGGCATTAGACGGCGTATTTGTCGCCCTGGGAAGCGCAGGAGCCGCCGACTTTGCGAAAAAGCTCGGTCTCATGCTCAACGGAGACTCAATCGCCGCAAACGAAAAAATGGCAACGAACGCGCCGGGAATCTTCTCCTGCGGAAACGCAAACGGAGGGCTTTTACAGGTATGCAAGGCAGTCTATGAGGGCGGTCTTGCAGGATTAAGTGCAGTTGACTATATCCGAAATTTAAAGAAAACAGTATAGTAATAGCATGAACCTTAACCGCGAAAAAATAATCGTCCGCACAAGTATTTTAGGAATTATAGCCAACATTGCACTTGCTTCATTCAAGGCACTTGTTGGCCTTCTATCTCATTCAATCGCCATCGTTTTGGATGCGGTGAACAACCTTACCGATGCGCTTTCTTCCGTGGTGACAATCATCGGAACAAAGCTGGCTGGTAAGCCCGCCGACAAAAAACATCCCTTTGGTCACGGCCGGGCAGAATACCTTTCGGCACTGGTGATTGCAGTCATCATTTTGTATGCAGGTATTACTTCTCTCATTGAGTCGGTCAAAAAAATCATTGAGCCAAGCACGCCTGACTACACAAAGTCGGCTCTAATCATCGTAAGCTCTGCCGTTATCGTAAAGATTTTACTGGGTCTTTTCGTTAAGCGTACCGGCAAAAAAGTGAATTCTGATTCCCTTGTGGCAAGCGGTCAGGATGCCCTTATGGATTCAATAATTTCAGCATCAACGCTTGTAGCGGCGGCTGTTTTCTTGATTTTCGGCCTTTCCCTCGAAGCATATTTAGGTGTCATAATCTCTTTTGCAATCATAAAATCCGGCATTGAGACTTTGCGGGAAACATTGAGCAAAATTTTGGGCGAGCGAATTGACGCACAGATTGCCCACGCAATCAAAAAAACAGTCGTTTCGGTAGATCCGGAAATCCGCGGTTCTTTTGACCTCGTTCTCAACAATTACGGGCCAGACAAGCACATCGGCTCAATCCACATCGAAGTGCCGGATACCTGGACTGCCGACAAAATTGACACCGTGGCGCGAAAAATCAGTTCAGCTGTTTACGAAAAGCACAATGTGGCAATGGCGGCCGTGGGAATTTACAGCGTGAACACAAAACAGAATTCAGCCGCAGAAATCCGCTCGAAAGTGTCAAAAATCGTACACGAACACAAGGATATTCTTCAGATGCACGGATTCTTTGTTGATGAGGTGGCAAAAATCATGCGGTTCGATATTGTAGTTTCCTTCGATTCACCCAACATGAAGGTAATGTACGACCATGTTGTAAGTGATGTACGGGAAGCATTCCCCGACTACGATGTTCAAGTTCAGTTTGATTTTGATATAAGCGACTAGACACAGGATTTTACTTATGGAAAAGAATTACGATTCACTTAAACTTAAAAACCAGCTCTGCTTCCCACTTTATGCAGCATCACGCGAAATCATGCGGAAGTACACTCCGATTCTAAAAAATCTTAACCTCACTTATACCCAGTACATTGTGATGATGGTTATGTGGGAGCATAAATCCCTCAAAGTCGGCGAAATAAGCAGTTGCCTCTATCTTGACACTGGAACTCTCTCACCCCTTCTCAAATCAATGGAAGAAAAGGGATTTGTAAAACGAGTGCGTGACAAAAATGACGAGCGGGTAGTAACGATTACAATCACCCCTGAAGGAGAAGCCCTTAAAGAAAAAGCACTTTCCGTACCAGAAGAGATGGGAAAGTGCATGAATATTTCACCTGAAGACGCTCAGGTACTTTACAAAATTTTATACAAGATTATCGGCTAAAACTAGCGGATAAAATTCGTAAAGATTTTCTTTTCGGCTTCAGGCTGGGCTACTCCGGCCTGCTTTCCAGCCTCAATACTCTTTAAAATCCATGCCATATTGCGTGCGAGTGTGCGCATGATTTGGATTCCCTCTTCGTCCTGAAGCACATCGGCGCCGTTTGAACCGTGAACCATGTTCCAATAGCGTGAAGTAATCACCGGCTGCTGAGCATAAGTGATGTATTTGTTGATGACATCAAGACAGGCTGTGGTTCCGGCACGACGGGCTACCGTAATAGCAGCGGCAGGCTTAAAGCGCAGAAATTTCTCGCCCTTCCAGTAAAATCTATCCAAAAATGCGATAAGCTCACCGCTGGGAGAAGCGTAATAGACCGGTGAACCAAGAACAAGACCGTCCGCATTCTGAATCTTTTCGATTGCTTCATCCACAAGGACGTCAATTTCGCCTGTTAGAGCCCGGCCTCCAACCCAGAAAATTTCGGCTTCAATTCCGTTTTTGCCAAGTTCCTCAGCTACGAGATTCAATGCTGTGTATGTGCTGCCTTTTTCGTTCCGGCTTCCGTTAAAAAGAATGACTTTCATCTTTTACTCCTGAAAATTATTTATTTTTATTATAGCATACTTTTTTCTTCGCTTGTCAAAATGAAATAAATCATTCATACTATTAATATGAAGATTCTTTGTGTTTGTTTGAGTGCAACCATTCAGCGCACGATTCAGTTCGAGTCATTTAATGTAGAAAATGTTAACCGTTCGCACATTTGGCGCGAAGACGCAAGTGGTAAGGCACTTAATGCAGCCCGTGTCCTTAACCAGCTTGAACCGGGAATTTCAATGGCTCTTTGCCCGGTAGGCAATGCAAATGCCGAACATTTTATGGTACTTGCCTCAAATGACAGTAATTTATATGTCACACCAATTTATATTGAAGGCAACACTCGCGAATGCTGGACTATTCTCGATGCAAAAAAAGGATCTACCACTGAAGTCATTACTGACGAAGCCTCAAATCCACTACATATTGCAGGTGCCGAGGCTGAACTTAAACTTCTTGAATTTGTACGAAAGTACATGACCTCTTTTGATGCACTTCTATTTGCAGGCAGCCGCCCTCATAACTGGTCTGCCAATATCTGTGCTCGAATTTGCGAAGTAGCTCATAAAGCAGGCAAAATAATCCTCGCAGATTTCCGAGGTGATGATTTGTTAGGAACTCTCAAAGTCTGCACACCTGATATCATCAAAGTAAACGAAGCAGAATTCTGCCAGACTTTTGAATGCAAGGGCAAGAGTGAAAAGGATCTCCTCAAAGCAGTCGAAAAAAAGAGCGCTGAGTTAAACAATATTGTTATCGTTACCCGTGGCGCAAAAGATACTCTCGCAGCTGCAAAAGGCATCACTTACAAAATCCCGACCGAAAAAGTAAAGGCTATCAATACAACCGCCTGCGGAGACGCTTTTGATGCAGGATTCTTATTTGACTACCTGCAGAACAATAATGTAGAGTCAGCCATTAAGGCTGGAAATCACTGTGGCGCCCTAAACGCAACAACTATTATTCCAGGTTCGATTAAACAGCCCGAATAATGTCTTTAAATTGCAACGAAATTGATTTAATTCTCTCAGAACTTGATTTATCCGGTGCTTTTATACAGGAAGTCGTTCAACCGAATTATAATTCACTGGCAATCTACACCTACAAGCCGGGACTGCCAAAAACACTTTTTATTTCTCTTGAAGCAGGAGCCTGCCGTATTTGTGAGACAAGGCGCAAAATCACCAAAAACGAAAAACCTTTGCGATTCAACGAAATGCTCAGGTCAAAAATCAAGGGCGCGCGGATTCTGAATTGTCTCCAGATTCAAAAAGAACGAATCATCAAAATCGATTTGGAAAAAGCCGGTGCCATTTATGTAATGCCCCAGGCCCAGGAACATGCCGCCAAAAAAGCCAAATCCCTCCAAAAAGATGAAGAAGACGAATTTTTCTCCCTCTATATACGCTTATGGTCAAATGCGGGGAACATTTTCCTCTGCGACAAAAACGGTGTCATTTTAGATTCATTTTACCGCCGTCCGGCCAAAGGTGAAAAAACCGGAGAAATTCTTGCCCTGCCTGAAGAAAAAGCACTGACAGAAAATGAAATTGCCACATTAAAAGAAAAATTTCCTGTGCGGGAATTTGGTGAACTTGCCGCTGATTACGCTGAAAAGCATCCTGATTACCCGGACCTCACTTTCAATCAGAAAGTCGATTTGTTCTACTCAGAGAGTGCGGCTCAGACTTCTCTCGAAAGTCTTTTAGAACAGGCCGAAAAATGGTATCAGTCCCACAAAAGCCGTCAAGTTGCATCCCTTGACCGTCTCAAAGAAAAACGAGAAGCCTTTAAAAATGCAGATCAGTACAAGCATCAGGGTGATTTAATTCTTGCCTATGGTTATGCTCTGGATGGAAGCTCAAATTTCCTGGAATGTGAAGATTTTGAAACTGGCAAAAAAGTAAGTATTAAGATTGATCCCAAAAAATCTGCCCAGGAAAATGCCGCTTCTTATTACGAAACCTACAAAAAACAGACCAGTGGCCTTGAAAATCTAAGCTACGACATTGAAGCTGCCGAAAAAGCCCTGTCTGACCTTGAAGCTCAGTACGCAAAAATCATTGCCGAAAAAAATCCAATCAAACTGGAACAGATTTTACGAAAAACTCAAAAACCAAAACAACAGGAAAAAAAGTCTCACTCTGGTCTGGATTTTTTGATTGACGGCTGGCAAATTATCGTTGGCCGAGACGCAGGCGAAAACGATGATTTACTCAGGCACACGGTAAAAGGCTCTGATATGTGGCTCCATGTGCGCGATTATCACGGCGGCTATGTCTTCATCAAAAACCGCCCCGGAAAGACTGTTCCTCTAGAAATTTTACTGGCAGCAGGAAATCTTGCTGTATATTTTTCAAAAGCCCGCAAGAACGGTAAGGCAGACTTGTATTATACTCAGGTCAAGCACTTACGTCGGGCAAAAAATGCCCCCAAGGGAACAGTTTTACCTACCAACGAAAAAAATCTATTCATCAAGATGGACGAAGCAAAGATACGAGAAATTATGGCGCGGATAGAATAAAGTCTGGCAATCCGCTATAATCAACCTATGAAAATCGTAGATATTTTGAATTCTAAAAAAGTAAGTCTCTCTTTTGAGGTCTTTCCGCCAAAAAAACAGGACGCACTTGAATCCATAAAAAATACCGCTGTGGAACTCACCCAGCTTAAACCTGATTTTATCAGCGTAACTTTTGGTGCAGGAGGATCAACTCAGGGCTATACCGCAGACATCGCTCAGGCAATTGAATCACAGGGAACAAGTGCTCTCGCACACCTTACATGCGTGCGCTCAAGTGCAGATACCCTCAATCAAATCATCAGCAATCTCAAGGCTAAGGGAATTTCAAATGTGCTTGCGCTACGAGGCGATTTTCCAAAGGATGCTGCTGAGGGCGAAAATATCTTTCCTTCAGGATTCGTACATGCCTCAGATCTGGTTTCACTTCTCAAAAAGGAAGGATTTTGTGTAGGCGGAGCTTGCTACCCGGAAGGTCACCCGGAAAGCGCAAACCGCGATGCTGATATCGAAAATCTCAAACACAAAGTCAATGCAGGCGTTGATTTTTTGACCACCCAGCTCTTTTTTGACAATGACATGCTCTATTCTTTCCTTTACCGGCTGCAGTCAGCTGGAATACATGTACCGGTTCTGGCAGGTATCATGCCGATTACAAATGCCGCACAGGTCAGCCGCATGGTGGACTTATCCAACGCCTATATTCCACGAAAACTCATGGCAATCTGTGACCGTTTCCGAAACAGCCCGGAGGCAATGAAACAAGCCGGAATCGCCTACGCCACTGACCAAATCATCGATTTAATCTCCAACGGCGTGCGTGGAATCCACATCTACACAATGAACAAGCCGGAAATAGCCCAAGCGATTATCAGCAACGTAAATGAAATAATCAAGGCAACGAATGAATAAATTATCCTGAGTCCACTATGAATAAGAGCAAGAAAGCAACTTTCGTGAAGCCAAGCTTCAGAGAATTTTTAAAATCTCAACTTGAGGCAGGTCTGCCCGTATTTTTTGACGGCGGAATCGGCACTATGATTCAAAAGACAGGCTTCACTGACTACGACATCCCCGAAGATATTTCAATTGAAAAGCCGGAGATTATCGAAGACATTCACAAAGCTTACCTTAGGGCGGGAGCAAATGTACTCACGGCCAACACTTTTGGTGCCTTGCCCTTAAAGCTGATTTCAGCAAAATATTCCTGCAAAGAGTACATCGAGGCAGAAATTGCCCTAGAAAAAAAATGTATCGAAGAAATTGAGGCAGAAGGAAACACACGCCCTCATTACGCTTCATGGGACACCAGCCAGATTGGCCGCCTTTTGGAGCCAATGGGCGACCTGACTTTTGACGAAGCCTACGATACTTACAAGGAAGCCGCCCAGATTGCAGAAAAAGCCGGGGCGGAGCTTGCCATCATCGAGACAATGGCGGATTTGCGGGAAGTCAAGGCTGCGGTGCTTGCGGTAAAAGAAAACACTAACCTTCCGATTTTTGCCAGCATGACCTTCCAGCCCAATTTGCGAACTTTGACCGGCGCTGACATCCGCACGGTGGTGGTTTATCTTGAGTCGCTGGGAGTGGATTTAATCGGCTTTAACTGCGGCGGCTCTTTGAGCGAAGATGACAAAATCGTCGCTGAGTTCATGCGATACGCCCACCAGCCTGTTTGTGTGGAGCCGAATGCAGGATTACCGACGGTTATCAACGGAAAAGCGGTCTATCTGGTTGGGGCAGAAGAATTTGCAGAGCATCACAAAAAATACCGGGAGCTTGGAGTAAGCGTTTTTGGCGGATGTTGTGGCACGACCCCAGACCACATTGCAGAAATGGTAAAAGTGATTGAGTCCATGCCGCCCCAAAAGAGAAAACCCTGCGAGTTTGAGAATGCCTGCTTTATCTGCTCTTACAATTCCAGCGTTCAGATTGGCGGAAATGCGGGGCCTCAGATTATCGGTGAGCGAATCAACCCCACTGGAAAGAAAAAGGTAAAAGAAGCACTCCTTGCCCACAATATGAATTTCGTTCTTGGTGAGGCGGAAAGCCAGATTAACGCGGGCGCTCAGATTCTTGATGTGAATGTAGGCCTTCCGGGAATTGACGAAGCTCAGACTATGGTGGACGCGGTAAAGACAATTCAGGGAGCCTTTAACACGCCGCTTCAGATTGATTCCAGCGAAGGGCCGGTCTTGGAAAAAGCCCTGCGCTACTACAACGGAAAAGCCCTGATTAACTCGACCAACGGCCGTCAGGATGTGATGGACAAGGTTCTGCCTCTGGTGAAAAAATACGGCGGAGCTGTGGTGGCCCTCTGTATCGACGAGGCGGGAATTGCTCCCACTGCGGAAGGCCGGGTTGCCGTGGCAGAAAAAATCATCGCAGAGGCGGCAAAATACGGAATCCCGGTTCGTGACATCGTGATTGACACTCTTACGCTCACGGTTTCAAGCCAGCAGAAAGAGGCTTTGGAAACGGTTCGTGCAATTCAGATTCTCAAAGAAAAATACGGAGAGCAGGGATTACAGTTCGTGCTGGGAGTCTCAAATATCTCGTTCGGAATCCCGCGGCGAGACATCATAAACTCAAGATTTTTCGCAATGGCTTTGTACGCGGGACTTTCTGCCTGCATCATAAATCCGCTCATGCAGCCGATGATGGAAACCTACTACGGCTACCGTGCTCTGGCAGGATTTGACGAAAACTGCCTTGACTACATCGAAAAATACAACGACACGCCAGCCCCGGTTTACGGACTTACGGCGGAACAGGTGGCGGCAGCAAAAGGAGCTGCGTTAGGGATTGGCGGGGCGGCGACAGCCGTTGCCGGAGGCAATGGAGCGACAGCGGAACCCCAGAAAGCCCGACCCGAAGGGAGCGACAGCGACCGAAGGGGAACGCCCAAATTACCTGAAAATCTCACGGAATCGGAAAGCTCGCTCATAAACATAATCTGCAAGGGCTTCAAGGATTCGTCGGCTGAGGCCACAAAAAAACTTCTGGACGAGGGAAAAGAGCCGGTCCAGATTATCGACCGCTGCATCGTGCCGTCATTGGACATCGTGGGAAAAGATTTTGAAATCGGAAAGAAATTCCTGCCCCAGCTTTTGCTCTCGGCAGACACGGTAAGCGCAAGTTTCGCGGTAATCAAGGCATTTTTGGAAGCGAGCGGAAACGCCCAGGAGTCAAAGGGAAGCATCGTAATCTGCACGGTCTTCGGCGACATCCACGACATCGGAAAAAACATCGTCAAGGCCATGCTGGAAAATTACGGCTACACGGTAATCGATTTGGGAAAAAATGTTCCGGCAGAAAAGGTCGTGGAAACAGTGCTCGAAAAAGACATCCAGCTGGTCGGACTAAGCGCCTTGATGACAACGACAGTCGCTAACATGGAAGACACAATCAAACTTCTGCGGGAAAAACTCGGCCAAGCGGGAAAGACCTGCAAGATTATGGTGGGAGGAGCTGTCCTCACGGCGGATTACGCAAGCCAGATTGGAGCGGACTACTACGCCAAGGACGCCATGGTGTCGGTCGCCATAGCTAAGGAAGTCTTTGGGAAGTAAGATCTACATCTTCACCATACACAACTCGCTTATATTCTCAAAATCACTGTCTGAGGTCACAAGCTCTAAATCGGCGGCAAGGGCAGTGGCGGCAATCCAGATGTCATTTTCGGGAATTGGGCGGCCTTTTGCTTTTAGATTTGACTTTATTTTTCCGTACATCTTGGCAACTTCCAAATCAGGCTGCAAGATTTTCATCTGCTGGCAAAAACAAAAATAATTTTCCCGGTTAAAATCTGATTTTTTAGACAGCTCCGCACCGTACATTAATTCCCCGACACTGATTGAAGAAACATAAAGTTGTTCTATATCATCAAAAAGAGAAAACAGTTCTGTTTCACCCTTAAAAAAGCGGATTATGACATTTGTGTCGATCAACTTACCATTCATTCAAATCGACCTTTCGACATTCCTTGACAGCATCTTCCATCTGGGCAGCCGATTCGGAATCCAGCGTACCGAAGAAATCTTTAATTGACTTTTGAGAAGCTTGCTTTGCACTTGTGACCAATCTTTCATATTCCGCGACTGGTAAAACCACGGCTTCCATCTCATTATTGCGGACAATTGCAATTTTATTTAAGGTACGATTTGAGAGTTCTGTTAAAAATGTAGAAAACTGCCTGACAAGCTGTGTCGCTGAAATTATTTCTTTTCGCTCGAATGCAACCATAATCTCACCTCTACATATTATTATACATCTTATTCTACACATTTCAAGCAATTCCTTCCCCAATCTAGAATTTCCCCCATTTTTCTGATATTCTTCTGTCATATCACATGAAACCAAGAATCTACGACAACAAGCCATTAAAATCATTCAATCCTCTCGTCGCTTATGCTGGCGTTCTTTTCGGGCCGCCTAGTTTTATCACGAATTTTAAGTGCTTTGCCACGATTCTCAAGGAATTTTTCTTCCTCCAGTACTTTGAGAAATTCCACATCCTGCATATTCCAGTGGTGCATGTTGATCATCCGCTGGACAAAAAGATTCCCTTTACGCCGGAAAAAGTTTCTGTTTACCTTGATTTTATCAATCTCTGGGTGCGTCCCCTTGCCATGCTGGTCAAAAAATTCGGATTCTGGCATGCAAGCCGCCTCACAAAGCAATGGATGCTCCGCTTCCGTAAGCTCTACCAGTGCTGCGGTAAGATTTACCATTTCCGCCTCACTACAACTAACCGCCCAAAATACAAGGAAATGCGGGAGTTCCGCCAGATTCACGCTCTGGATCCTCACTTTCTCTGCGTTCCCAGTCTGCATGTGGCCACGGTTTTCCTTGCTTTCGGCTTTTACCGCCACATTTTCGCTAGGGAAGATTTTACAGAGGTCGAAAAGCGTGACTGGAGCGAAGAGCTTTACAAGGGCGCACTTGAAATCACCGAGACGGTCTTGTATGTGAAGCAGCACTCGGTCAACTGTATTCCAGCTGCCCTTTACCTCGTGGTCGCCAATTTTCAGGAATGGATTTCCGCCGATGATGCCCGCAAATTTATCGACCAGCTTTTTGTAAATCCCGAAGGTTTTTCGGCAGAAGAAGCATTTCAGGTTCGAGAGCATATCCGCGCGACTTTTGAGCAATATCTTACTGACGGAGCAAAATCTCCGAATTGGTACGATCCTATCCGGGAATTCTTAATCAATTACGAAGATAAGATAAATATAAAATAAAATTCGGGCACTTCCCGCTGTCGCGGGTCGGGTCTTTCGGGGTTCCGCTGCCGCTTCATTGCTTCGCTTCGCTGCGCAACTAACGCCCCTTCAGCCCCTAGTGCATTGGAGTCTATATGAAGTATTTTTTTGAAACTTATGGCTGTGAGATGAACATCGCAGAATCGGCCAGCGTCGAGCAGCTTTTGATTTCCCGCTCATGGGAAAAGGCCGAACATCCCGAAGAAGCAAATCTCGTTATTATCAACACTTGTTCCGTGCGAGGAAGCGCGGAGCAGCGTATTTTGGGACGCTTGGGCTATTTTGAGGGTGTCAAAAAAATCCGCATGGGCGACATGAATTCAAAAATCCGCCTTGAAGACATGAAATATGCCGCCGAATTCTACAAAAAAAACGGTGCCGTTCCACTCACTCTGGTTGTCATGGGCTGCATGGCACAGCGGCTTCTGGACGATCTCAAAAATCAGTATCCTGTTGTTGATTATGTTGTCGGAACATTCGGAAAATACAAATTCGGCGAAATCATTCAGGCCGTGGAAAACGGCAACAAGCCATTCAAAATCAAGGACGAAGAGACCTACACTTTTGCCCAGTATTCCTACGAGCAGGGAGCCTTCTCAACTTTCGTGCCAATCATGCACGGCTGCAACAATTTCTGCACTTACTGTATCGTGCCTTATGTCCGTGGCCGCGAAGTCAGCCGCCGCGTAGACCAAATTCTGGCCGAAATCGACTTCCTCACAAAGGCAAATGTCAAGGAAATCACCCTTTTAGGGCAGAATGTAAACGCCTACAAGGGCGAGGACGGAACCTCTTTTCCCCAGCTTCTTGAAAAAATCTGCCGCCACATCGACGAGACAAAATCTTCTATTAAGTGGGTGCGCTTCGAGTCCTCAAATCCCAACGATTTCTCGGACGAATTAATCGAAGTCATCAAGAATAATCCCCATGTCTGCCGTGGCTTCCACATCGCCGCCCAGCACGGAAACAACGAAATCCTAAAACGCATGAACCGCAAGAACACAAGGGAAGAATTCATCACCCTGGCACAAAAATTGCGTTCTGCCCTGCCAGGCGTTCAGCTTATCACTGATTTAATGGTGGGCTTCCCCGGCGAAAGCGAGGAGCAGTTCAAGGATATCCTCTCCCTCATGGAAGAAGTCAAATTCGAGTCCAGCTTCATGTATTTCTATAATCCCCGTGAAGGAACGCCTGCCGCCAAGTTCGAGAATCAGATTCCCGTGGAAGAAAAAAAGGCCCGGCTTCAGAAAGTCATCGATTTGCAGTCAAAGCACACCACCGAGGTCATGTCAAAGAGAATCGGCGAGACAATCGAAGTCCTCTGCGACATCGTTTCCCGCCACGACGAATCGGAGCTTTTGGGCAAAACCGAGCAGAACGAGCGTGTCGCCTTCAAGGCCGACAAAAAACTGATAGGAACCTTTGTTAAAGTTAAAATTATTTCATTGCAAGGCAACACTTTTAGAGGAGAAATTATTTAAAACTGTTTTGATTTCATGTATACTTCTTTTAGGAGTTTTTCATGAAAAAAATCGTTTCTTACTTTCTTTCTGCTTTTGTGGCCCTTTCTTCAATTTTTGCACAAACTTCTTTGGATAACGATGTTTACAAAAAAGTTTCAGCCTCAGTTTTTGAAGTCGTGGTCGAAAAGCATGAAGACACTAAAATTGTCTACGAAAAAGAACTGCCTTTAGATCGCATTCCATTCGCAATCCGAAATGATAAATATATGCCGATTGGAACAGCTTTCCTCCTAACAGATGGTTCCTTTTATACGGCTGCTCATGTAGTGAATCTCTATGGCGAAAGTGTCTACAACAAATATTTCGTTCGAGATATCAACGAAAAAGTCTATGAAATCGACAAAATTCAGGCTTTTTCTGAACGTCGTGATTTTATAAAATTCTCAGCTAAGGGCTTCAAATTCTCAAAAGGAATGGGCCTCGAAACCGACGACAATTTTGAACTTAATTCTGATGTATTCTCTGTAGGAAATGCCCTCGGCGAAGGAATCGTAATCCGAAATGGATCCCTTACCAGCCAGACTTATGAACAGAAAAACGGTGACTGGAAATGGCTCAGATTCTCTGCAGCAGCAAGTCCAGGAAACTCAGGTGGCCCGCTTATTAAACCAGACGGCAAAGTAATCGGCATCATCACAATGAAAAGTGAAAACGAAAATCTCAATTATGCACTCCCTATAAAAGAAATAAACTCAGAGAAAGCGGGCACAGGAAGTGCTTTTGCGGATTACAAGTATGTTTTGCCAAATATTTTAAGCTATAAACATCCCCGCAAATTTGAAGCAACAATCACGCTCCCAAAAACTCTTGCAGAAGTCAACAAAGAATTAACTCAGCTTCATAAACAGAACATTATCGACTGTGTAAATGAAATGAAAAAAGACTACGGAATCACAGGCGCAAAATGTTTTGACAATTCTCAAGAAAAAGACGAATTTTTTATGCGGACACTAGGAGTCACAATGCCACTTTTGATATATCATAATCAAAGTGGTGTATGGGATTATGCCCGCCCAAATAATATTCAAACATACAATCTTGAAGAAAACGGATATGTTGAATACGGCTCAATGGTAAATTACTATTTTGCGCGTATTCGGCCGCCAGATTCAGTTCCACTTAAAGAGCTTATCATAAATCCCAAAAAATGTACTGACTATCTTACAAAGCCATTTAATCTCTCACGCAATGTCTATGGAGAGCAAATTAACATACTCTCTTTGGGTGAACCAGAAAAATCAGAAACTTATGTCGATTATTTTGGCAGGACCTGGTATGTGAATTACTATGCACTTGATTTTGCTGATGCCCTCTTTATGACTTTCTCTCTCCCGCTTCCTACAGGTGTCTTTCTCTTAGGCACAATTTCTACCCGGAAGTCCGTCACTGCAACAAATTACATCGATGCTCAGTTCATGACTGATTTTATCTATCCCCGTTATGGTGGAAAACTTAAATTCTGGCGCCAATATTTTTCTCTTCCTTCTGATATCCGCAATAAATTCTCAGTTACAGAAAAGCAAATGTCCATGAAAGAGTCAAAAGATTCACTTTCTCTAAGCATCGGTGATATCACCCTTTCTGTATCAAAAAAGGATATAAACTATAACGATGAAAGTGCAATTACGGTACGAACAGGCTACGACAAAATTGACGGCAAAGTCGTTATAAAAAACCGCAATCTGGTTTTCACGACAAGCACAACCGAGGCTGACTTTAAATCAGTATCAATCCTTCAGGTTAAGAATCCGGGGGCAAATGCAAAAGAAACTCTTACACAAAGCTGGAATCAGCTAGTAAATCAAGTTTCTCCCTATAACAACGAGCCTTACTGTCAGGAATCATACACTTACCTTGATAAAATCGTTTATCCGGCCGGGCTTGATAAAGACAAACTGGAATACCTTTATGTCCTGACTTTCGCAATCGAGGGGCAAAATAAATTCGATGAAATTAAAAAATTTGCAGAAAACATCGAAAAGGGAATCACACTCAAATAGGAGAAATATATGCCTATACGACTTATTGGAACAATTATTCTGCTTATTCTCGTAACGATTTTTGCAGGAGTCAATGTTGACCACAAATGCGACATTACTTTCATTTTCTATACTTTCCATGAAGTTCCTGTTTTTATGACAGTGTTTGTCTCATTTGCGATAGGTGCAATTCTCATGATTCCATTCACACTTGGCCGCAAAAAGAGAGAATCTCAAAAACCTCTGCAGACAAGGCAAACAACAGAAAGTCAGAATAAATCAAAAGAAGAATCAAAAACTCTTTTCGATTTTAAGATTAAACGAGAATCAAAACCCGAAAAATCTGAAAACGAAAAAACAAAAAATGAAAAAGATTCTAAAAAGAACAAAAAGTCTGTGTTTGGCTTCGGAAAGAAAAATCCTGATGAAGCAAAAATAGAATCGGCTTCAACTGCCTCCGTAAGCAGCAATGACTCTTCCGAAAATGGTGCCCCCGTGTAATGCGTTGCGTCATAATCGGGGCGGCTCCCATCAAAAATTATAAAAAAATCCGCTCGTTTTTAGGCAATGATGATTTCGTCATTGTCTGTGACGGCGGATTAAATCATCTTCGCAAGCTCAAAGTCAAGCCGAATTTAATCATCGGCGACTTCGATTCCCACAAAAATCCTCATTCAAAAATCGAAACTATCGTCCTTCCCCACGAAAAAGACGACACCGACTCAGTTTTTGCCCTCAAAACGGCACTTTCCCGCGGTTACAAAGATTTCCTTTTCATCGGAATGATTGGCGCGCGTCTTGATCACGGACTGGGAAATCTCTACATGCTCGTCAAATGCCAGAATGAAGGCGCAAAAGCTTTAATGATTGATGATTATTCAGAAATGGAGATAGTGTCAAAAGAAGAAGTACAAATCACAAACGATTATGCCTATTTTTCGCTTCTCAATATCACAGGATATGCCCGTGGAATTACAATCCAAAACGCAAAATATCCGCTCGAAAACGCCGAAATTAAACAAGATTATCAATACGGAATCAGCAATGAAGTGCTAAAAGGAAAGACCGCCAAAGTCTCAGTGCAGGAAGGTTGTTTGCTACTAATTAAAATATGGTAAATATACTGATTTAAGCAAGGAAACTAAAAAAGAGGCTGGAGTCGGGGTTCCAAAACAAACTCGCCTGAGCTTTGCTCACTGCGATGTTTGATTTTGGGTTCCCGACGGGAAGCCTCTTTTTTTGGATTTTATTGATTAAAACTTAGCTTTTCGCAATCGCACTTCTTCGATATTCTCGCTGAAGAGTTCACGCAAGTCGTTCAAGCCAAGAGCCATAAGTGCCATTCGGTCAATACCCATACCCCATGCCAAAACCGGGCAATCCAAGCCCTGAGCCTTTGTAACTTCCGGACGGAAAATACCCGCACCACCAAGCTCAAACCAGCCCAAAACAGGATGTTTAATGTGAACCTCAACAGAAGGCTCCGTGAATGGGAAGTAGCCCGGAACATATTTAACTTCAGTTGCGCCTGCGACTTCTTTTGCGAACATCTCAAGCATACCAAGCAAAGTGCGCAAGTTTACATCCTCGCCGGCGATGATTCCCTCTGTCTGATAGAAATCGCTCAAGTGAGTAGCGTCAACCTTGTCGTAGCGGAAACAGCGGGCGATACCGAAATATTTGCCCGGAACTTCTGCCTTGTGAAGCTGATGTGCCGAAAGAACAGTGCCCTGTGAGCGCAAAACTAGTCTTCTTGTGAATTCGTGGTCAAAATCGTAGTTCCAGCCACGGCTTCCTGTGTTACCGCCGTTTTTGTGTGTTTCTGCGACATTTGTAAGCCATGGTTCTTCGATTTCTTTTGCGTGGGTCGGATTTTTGATTCGATATACATCGTGAATATCGCGGGCTGCGTGGAACTGCGGCATAAAAAGCGCATCGCCGTTCCAGAATTCAGTCTCAACGAGAGGACCGTCATATTCCTGAAATCCTAAAGAACAAAGCTTGTCTTTAACATGCTCCAAGAACTGAACATAAGGATTCGTTCGACCCGGAATAATTCGTGCCGGAGGAATTGCAATATTGTAGCCACGGAAAGTTCCGTTCTTCCATTCGCCAGAAGCAAGCATCTGCGGAGTTACAGCACCCAATTCTTCGCCAGTGATTCCGGCCTTTTTGAGGGCGGCGACTACATCAGCGGCTTCTTTGTTAAGCTTGTAAACAATTGTTTCACGCTCAATGATTTTGAAAGGAGAATCTGCCGCACCGCGTTTTTTCGCATAATTTGTGATGACTTTCTGCTCGTCTGCGCTCAAAGAAGCATTGTCAAGCTGACCGTTTTCGGCTTTTGCGGCTCGCTCAAACAAGTCTGTGGCGATTCTGATATTTGCAGGGATTTCTGCTCCTGAATATTCTGCCTTTTTTTCGGCATTCATTTTGAGAACGCCTGCTTTTGAAAGCTGACCGAAAGCAGAGCCGACATCTTTCTGCTCAAGGCCTGTGCCTACCGCGATTTCTGGAAGGAGTTTTGCTCCCTTTTCTTTTACAAAGTTGATGATTCGGACTTCAGGGATTCCGTCTTTTGCATAAGAACGGCCTAAATCTGTTATTTCATAGAATGTGTGGGGTGTTTTGCTCACAACAGAGAGCAATTCCTTTCCACCAAGCCAGCTGAAAGCCTGATTACAGTGACCTTCTTTATAGTCTAATTCTTTCTGAAGTTTTTCGGATGTTAATTCGTCCTTTGCTGTGTAGTTAAGAAGAACTTTGATTTCAAGGGGATGAAGATTTTTAATAATGTTCTGAATGTCCATTTTTATAACTCTGTATTTTTATTTGTTTTATAAAAAAAGTTGAGCCAGCTCTTATGAACTGGCTCTTTGCGCTTAGCGACTTGAGCTTTAGCGGTTAAACTTTACATAAGAATGATATGTTGCCCACTTAAGGTTTTTCTCATCCTTAAAATATTTTGTTGAATCAGCTCGCAAGTATTTGTAACCATAATACTGATTATCAGCCTGGAAATCCTGCAAGCAAGCAAGAACTGTATTCATTGCTTCGCCCTGATCAAACGAAACTGCCATACATGTATAATAGACATGAGCCTCATCGGTAAGCGGAGTAAACTCAATCTTTACAGAAGCAGTTTTATTTGTTGTATGCTGGTTTTCAGGAATAATGGCTCTTGTTGAAAGATCAACATAGTTTGGGTCTTTCTGCAATTCATCCAAATCTTCAGCGAAATTAAATCCAACAAAACAAAAAAGAACTGTAATAACAGCAAATAATTTCTTCATAGCTTCCTCCTTTATAAATGCCAAAATTAGCATTCACTAAGAAATATTATACAATATAAATTTAAGACTAAATAAAAAGTTACAGTAAGAAAAGGACTTTTTAGAAAGTCTTATACTCTACTATTTTATCTGTTTCCATAAAAAAATCAAGGGTAACCTTATAACGACCAGCATCAACTCCGATTTTTGGTGGCTGACTCATCAACACCGTACCGCTGATTTCCTTTGGTTTTGTTTTGATCAATTTTCGCTCATAATTTCTGACGGCATATTTTAATGCCTCTCCACATGCTTTCTGAATTCCTTCAAATCCATCTGAAAGCCTTGCATATCCCTCACCCTTTATTCTGGCATTAAGAATAGACTGCCATCCTCTATAAATATGAAGCTGAGAATCTGTCCTGCGATATTCTACCCAGCAATTTAGTATTGAATCTTTTATCCATGGTTTTGCATAAGTGATGGATTCTATTTCTGCTTCCGTAAGTGTCCTGACAGGCGTAAATTCAAAATATTCTTGGACTCCCCTCGCCTTATCATAAGGAACATATTCAAATTTCCAACCGTAAACCATTCCAGAAAGAATAAATGGAGAAATCTCTTTTATTTTACGAACAGACATCGCCAATGCATCATTTTCTGGCTTTTCAACACCCGGATAAAACTCTGTTGAAGCCCAAAGTGCAAAACGAACCATTCTTTCCTGAGAAACATCCTGCGCGAATAATAAGGAAGAAAGAATTAATGGAATAATAATCAGTTTTTGTATGCGTTTTTCCATATTTGAAGAGGATGAACTCCCATTCTCAAAACAAAATACAACCATGCGAATGCAAAGCCAGCCAAATGAGTCATATGCGCCACATTACTTGAAGCAAAAAACTGACTCAAGAATTCAATCACTGCATAGCCCAAAACCATAAGCGGAGCTGGAACAGGAAGAATTCCCCATAAATATATTATCGACCGAGGAAAGACAACTGCATAGGCAAAAAGGAGACCATAAATTGCCCCGCTTGCACCGATAAGATTGATTCCAAAAGTCCAGGGCTGCATTCCGTTCTCATATAAAAATCTACCAAAAGCATAATAAACCCCCAGCGAGAACAAACCGCTCAAGATTCCAATTACGAAATACATAAGCAGAAATTCTTTTGAGCCAAGGGTACGCTCAAGCTGAAGTCCAAAAATCAAAAGAGCCAGCATATTGAAAAATATGTGAGACCAGTCTCCATGTACAAACATGTAAGTTACAAGCTGCCAAAAATAGTGTTTGTACACAAAATCAATGACATTCAGGCCAAAAAATCCCCGATTTAAAAAACCTATGCCAAAAAGCAGATGGGCCACAACATTTATCCCGAGGATTATCAAAGTCGCATTAAAAAAAGTAAAAGTAAAGGGTTTCCGTAAAAAATTCATTCGTATCAGTTATCCAGTTTTATCTCTGAAATCAACTTAGGATCAGCAAAGGTTACACAATTCCGGCCACTTCTTTTTGAAACATATAGAGCCTGATCAGCCTGATCTACAAGAAGTTTCGGAGAAGTAACCGGGTTTTCATGGATATTAAAAGTAGAAACTCCCAGAGAAATTGTGACTTTTACATGCTGGTCTTCATAACAGAAATCAAACTGCTCAACTTTACATCTGATTCGCTCAGCAACAATCATTGCGTCTTCGCTTTTTGTATTATTAAGAAGAACCGTAAATTCCTCACCGCCATAACGGGAGGCCATATCCTGACCACGAATACTTGATTTAATAATTTTAGCGACAGTCTGCAAAACATAATCACCGCAAGCATGGCCATAGGTATCATTGAACCGTTTGAAAAAATCAATATCAAACATGATTACTGAAAGACTTCCTTCGTTTGCCAAAGCATTATCAAGTTTATCAGTGAGGACATTATAAAAGAAATACTTCAGCTTAAGATGAGTCATCATGTCTGTAGATGAACGCTCAAGCAGAGCCGCATTATTGATTGCGATTGAAGCCAGGGAAGCAATTACTGAAAGTTGTTCTTTTTCGTAATCAGTATAACTGGCATCATCAGCAAGTGTAATTCTTTCACCCAAAAGCAAAATTCCGTTTAAGTGGTTATGCTGAACAAGCGGAATTACCAGCGAAGGCTTGAGAGATAATATCATATTGAGATCAGTTCCCTCAGGAAGATTTTGAATTAATTCTTCGCTTGTATATGCTTTGTTGCTGCTTTCAAGGAAAGGAACGATAGGATTTGAATTAGGAATCACATAAGCAATATTTGGATTTATATCAATACCGTTATAATTTGAATCAAGATGAAAAGAATCAGCATCAAGGGCACTTAAAACAAAAATTCCGGCTCCAAGAACATGGAACTGCCCCATGCAAGTATAGAGAATCGACTCAACCAAAGTAGCAAATTCCAGCGTTGAACACAAAGAGCGAGAAACTTCGAGAAGCTGCTGAAGATCATAAATCTTCTTTTCGTACTCTGCTATAATTCCCTGAACATCGGAGTTTTTTGTTAAATCCGAAATATCACTACTCATGCTTATTCTCTATCTCTCCAATTATTGCATAATTCTTCATAATCTTAAGGAACAATCTCCAATTTTCGTACTGCTGCTCTATCATGCCAGCACCATCCAAGTTCCTTGCTGATGAAAGAAGAACCTTAATATTAGAAACCATGTCTGATTTGGATTTTTTTGAATCCAAAATCAACTCGCCAATTTCAATAAAAAGCTCATACAAAACTTTCGTAGTTTCCTGAATCAATTTATGGGCCTGATTATTAATATTATCGACCATAGAGCCGACTTTTTTTAGAAAATCCGCATTTGCCCGGCTGTCTCTTACTAAACCGCGAAGTTCTGCCTCGTCATTTTTACCATTCCGATCAAATGTTTTCTCAAAATCAGAAATAAGGTTATCGATTTCATTCATGGCATATATCGTTGAAGAAAAATCCGCTTTGTAACTCTGATTGTTAAAAAATCCCTCGATTACAATATTGTTGAGTACAGATTTTACGCTTGCAGTGATAAATACATCCATGAAAGTTTTTATTACCTGAAGTGGCGTAATCCAGACAAAGGAATAAGGTGTGTTAACCCTCAGGAATTCATTCGTTTCGCTATTGTACACTCGAAGAGCTTCCAGCTGGCGTTCACCAAATAATTCTTTTATTTCGAAGGAAACCGTGTAATCTTTAATTTCACTTTTTATTCGCTCAGAGTCAGATGCAAATCGCTTATGCATATAGTCAATAAATGTTTTAAGCGAATTAGAACGATATGTTGCAAACTGAAAAGAAATATTTGAATCTTTTTTTCCATAAATTATAAGATTCTTCATTACCTCCGGCTTGAGATAATTCATGAAAACCGAATTTATTTTCATAAGATTATGTCCAAGCTTTTCTGTTTCGGAGTCAGTGAGATTTCTGCCGGCAAGCAGTTGTTTTAACGCGCAAATAGCACGGGCTTCGGCCTGAGTAATTTTAATATTTCCTGTGAGATAGTATAAATCCTGAAGAATTGAAGCAACAGCTTCTGGAGCAACCGGCTGAACAATACCGAGAGAAGAAGATGAAAGTCCGTCAAAATCTTTATCAAATTGATGAATAATATTTATATAATTAAAATGACAAATATCTGCCAGCTGCTTGAGTGAAGCAAGGGTCTCATCAATCTTCATAAAGCCCGGAGCCGCAAGCTGCTTTAAAAGCGTTTCCATTGTTCGTTTCTGACTTTCGATTATTTTATTTAAGGGCTGATCAGACTCAAGGGATGCTTTTTTTCGATTTTCGTATTGAAGACTTTCGAACTTCTCCTGAGCATCACTTTCAAAGCCTGTGATAATCAGTTCATACTCAAAACGACCGTTTCTTTGAAGATCTTCGGAATTTATAGTATTTGAAAGGATTTCATCGATGGGTTTACAATTTTCGTATAGGATTCGGAAAAGCTCGGCAAAGTTTGGTTGTAAAAGCCCGTTTTTTAAAATTTGAGACGGAAGTATTTTAAGTTCAGCCTCCACCTTTCGCATTTCCATGCGTTTTTTTACTTCAGGAGATGAACTCATAAAAATAGATTCAAATAATTCCTTAAGTAACCTCAACAATCCCATTATTATATTGTAGTCGCTAAATGCTTTTTTTACAAGTTTTTATCACCTTTTATCCCTAACCCGCTTTTGTATTTTTCTTTCACTTGCTTTTTCAAACTTTCAGAATTATCATTTATTTATGGAGTTACTAGAAAACATCTCGGAATATTTAGATGAACTTTATCCTACAAACGATTCATTAAAAAAGTTTTATGAGGAAGAAACAAAAGAATTTGTTAAGCCCGTCAAATATCTCACAATAGGATGTGGTACTGGAACTTTTGAGCACTATTTAGCCAAAGGCAATGCTGATGTTACCGGTCTTGAAACAGTTTCATCACTCATCGAATCTGCAAACCGCAAACGCCGCACTCAACTCATGGCATTACGATTTTTTCAGATGTCCAGCCTTGAAATGTGCCGTTTTTTAGGCAAATCTTTTTATAATATCATATCAATTCCAAATGACAGAATAATTTTTGTACACGACAGAACTCTAATTGCCAAACTTTTCTATGATTGCAGACAGCTTTTAGCACCAAACGGAAAGCTCATTATAAGACTTACTAACTTTGAGAAATTCAAAACCGAACCGCAGACAAAGCTCCCGGTCAGAGAAAGTATCAGGGTTCGACTTTTTTCTAAAATAACAACAGATGCAGATGGCAGGAAATTCTTATCGCAGGACATAGAAACTGGTAACGGAAAATTACTGCCTGTCACAAAAGATGTGGAAATTATGCCTTTCTCCCGCGATAAAATCGAAGAATTCGCTAAAGGGGCAGGATTTACAAAAATTGTCTTTTTTGGCGACCTTAATCACGGAGAATTTACCAACGACTCTGATGAGTTAATCGTCGTGATTTCCTGATTCTCTCAATCTTTTGGCTTATTTAATAGTCCATTTGCCATTTTCTTTCACAAAACGGCTGGCAGGAATTTCCAAAAGGCGGCCATCATCGCTCAGCATCCGCACAATTTCTTTAATGGGGTTTACATCGGTGATTCTGAATTCTGATCCATCGTAACGAATATGAAGGCCTTCACCAGGAAGCTTTTTGCGCGCTTCTGCATACCAGTTATATTCATAACTCAAACAGCACAAAAGACGCCCGCACTGACCTGAAATTTTCGTTGAATTGAGAGAAAGATTCTGCTCTTTTGCCATTTTAATGGATACAGGCGGCAATTTGTCGCGAATTGAGTGACAGCAATATGGTCGCCCGCAAACACCAAGGCCTCCGGTAATGCGACTTTCATCACGCACGCCAATCTGACGCAATTCGATTCGCATTTTAAAAACACTGACCAAATCTTTAACAAGTTCACGGAAATCAACACGATTCTCACTAGAAAAGAAAAAGAGTGCCTTTGATTCTTCAAGAAGAAAATGCACTGCAACAAGCTTCATGTCCAGATTGTGCTCGACAACTTTTTCCTTGAAGGTCTTAAATGCTTCGTCTTCTTTATCCTTTAAGTCATAGAATTTTTTTATATCTTCGTCATCAGCCTTTCTTTCGATTTTTACAATATCAGACGGCTTAAGCCCAACAGGATTTTTTGTGCGACCAAGAACAAGAGCCATATCTTTACCATAACGAGTCGGAATTATAATCCGCTCGCCACCTTTAAGTTCTTCGAATTTTTCGGGGACAGTTACATAAACTCCCTCGCTCGAATACTCAAGACGGGCAAGATACAGAACCTTCGGATAAACAAAATGCTCACTAGCAGTTTCTTCGTAATTTTTATACTCAGCGTCTTCTAATTTTGAGATATCATCGTCATTTTCGCTTATATCTTGTTCAAAAATATCGCTCATATTCGCTGTCTCCTATTCCGCCAGCAAGTCGATTATTAAGCCATTAATTTCTTCCAGTTTTGCCAGCATATTCAAATTTGCACCATGCAAAATCAACATTTCATTTGCCAGTTGATTCAATTTTTGGTCAACAACCTGAATCTGGTACTTCGGCTTGATAATTCTCCCGCTACGCAATTTTTTTTCCTCACGAGTCGTTATGAAATTATAATTGATTTTTACAATATATTTCATAAACTGACTTACTTTTTTGCGATAATTTTCCATCGCATCAAGACTTTGGCGTTTTTTCAAGTCGTCACCAGCAATATCCATTGCATCTTTTAGAAAAACAACTGCCTCGTCTTCCGTCATTCCGGCAATTTCAACAGGAAGGCCTTCAGAAACCAGTCTTGCCGTTTCCTGCTGTCTACTCATTACTGAGGCAAAGTTTGATTTTCCTGTTTTTTTTGCTTGTTGTGCCTGCTGAGCCTGCTGTTGTGAGGCTGCCTGTGTTGCTGCGAAATATAGTGACTGAGAATTTAACTGAGTATTTACAGATGAAATTTCAGCCATTAAATTGCCTTGCTTCGGATACTAATCTCGTTCGAGTAGCGTTCCGTAGCCTGAGAAAAGTCATCTTCATTTTTGAGTGCTATACAGTGCCCATGGAAAACAACATTTTCCTCAATTTCAAGATTTTTCGTAGCTATGTTTCCGATTACAGCTGAAGACGAGAGAAGTTTTATTCCGTTTGGAGCATATATGTCTCCAAGTACGATTCCGCCAACGACAGTTGAAAGGGCGGTTATACTTCCATTTATTCTCGCCTTGTCACCAATAATGATATTTCCTGTAGACTCCAAATTTCCATCAATGTCACCATCCACACGAATGAAACCATTCGCATGAACATCACCTGAAACAGCCGAGCCAAGACCGATTATTGTATTAATAGAAATATCGTCTGTTAAAAATGCCATATTATTTTGCGACTTTGATGTTTACATATTTTGCAGGATCAACAACATCTGAGCCAATGTGAACTTCGTAATGGAGATGAGGACCAGTAGAAATACCCGTACTTCCAATATAGCCGATAACATCCCTTTGAGAAACAAATTCACCTTTCTTTACTCTTGTAGATGCCATGTGACAGTAGCGGGTGTAAATACCGTGCTTGTGTTTGATAATAACATAGTTTCCAAAACCAGAATCATAGGCAACTGTAACGACCTGCCCGTTTGCTGTAGCAACAATTGGGTCTCCACTTCGCCATGTCGAAATATCCAGTCCCTTATGAATGTACCAGTTACCAGTAATCGGATGAGTTGTCTGCCCGAATGGCTGTGAAACATGACCAATTCCACCTCGAACAGGCCATATGTTCGGAATATCAGCAAACAGTGTTTCCTGACTTTCCAACATTTTACCAATCTGCTCAATTGGCTGAATAGCACTCTCCAAATAAGAAGAAAGCTGGCGCATATCAGAAACTTCTTTTGTAGAACCTGAAACTGTATCTTGAGTATCGAAAAGAGAATTTAAATCACTGTCGGAAACTGAAGCTTTGGCAACCGTGCCGGACTGATTGATACCTAGCAAAGAAAGTGTCTGAGAAAGAGAAGAACGGAATCTCTTTGCAGTCTGTAAGACATTATTATTTTCGTCACGAAGTTCATCAAAACTTGCGAGCAATTCACGGTTTTCTTTCATTGAACGGGAAAGTTCCTCGCGAATGCTTGAATCCTGTTTTTTGAAATAGACAAATGAAGAAACAATTCCTGCGATAAGAATTATACCAAATGCAAGGGCAAAAACATTTGTACGGAAATTTATTACTTTGCTCTGGGAATGCGGAACAATCATTATTGTGAGTTTTGAATCGCAAACTCGGAAAGCCTTTACAAAAAAACGAGCCGCTCCATTTAATACACTTTGTAAACCATGAAGAAGAGATGAGACGACATTTTTTTCAATTTTTTTGTAATGTCTTGTTCTTGCCACTTTTAAATTCTCCAAACTTTTGGCGATTATAATTATTTTTAGATAATTCCTAAAAATATACCACAGTATGTGAAATCGTGTCAAATTCCCTATTTAAATTTGACAGTTGAGACTTTCTCTGTTATTCTATCGGTAGAAAAATAAATAGAGTTAACCTCTAAAAAAGTATCTTTGCTTCTCGCAAAGATTTTCATCATCATATCTATTTTGGAAGAAAGCCATGCAGTTTTTTGATACTCACGCCCATATCGGGCTCATTTTTGAGGACCCGATTGAACAGTTGCGCGTTATTCAGAAGGCAAAACAAGCCGGCGTAACACGCATCGTAAGCATTAATAATAGCCTCCACGACTTCAAAAAAGTCTATCCTAACATCAAGTCTATGCCAGGTGTTTATCACGCTATTGGTGTTGCACCTGTCGAAGTAATGAACCCTGGTAAAGACTGGATTCAGACAATTGAAGAAGGGTTAAAACTTCCTAATGTAATCGCAGTCGGTGAATGTGGTTTGGACTACTACAAACAATTCGGCGACAAACGAATGCAGACGGAACTTTTTATCACACAGCTCGATATTGCAAAAAAATATGATAAACCTGTCATCATTCATAGCCGTGATGCAGGTAAAGACATGTTTGATATTCTCAAAGAACGAATTCCGCCGGCTGGAGCTATCTTACACTGTTACGGTGAAGATGCAGCTTATGCAAAGAAATGTCTCGATGCCGGGCTTGATGTTTATTTCTCATTTGCTGGAAATCTAACATACCGCAACGCACGCAACTTGCATGAAACAGTTTTAAATATTCCTCATGACAGAATTTTGATTGAAACTGAAAGTCCTTTCATGGTTCCTGCTGAATTCAGAGAGCGAAAAAGAGCAATGCCGGAATATCTTCCTTCTACAGCCAGATTCCTTTCGGAAATGCTCGAAATCGACCTTGAAGAATTGAGCAAAATCCTTTGGACGAATAGTTGCAAGATTTTCCGTCTACCAGAGTAATTCGAACAGAAAATCCAATCGAGCACAATAACGCACGTGCTCGCTCCATGGATTTTCTGATTCGCACGAGAATTTGCAAGCAAATTCTCTCTTTCCTTTAACCCCGCATCCGTGCGGGGCATTTTTTGAAAACATGAATTTATATCACCCAGTAAAAATCGGTAATCTGTCTCTTCCTGGGAATTTGTTCCTGGCTCCAGTAGCGGGCTACTCAGACAGAGCTTTCCGCTCTATTTGTGCAGATTGTGGCGCAGATTTTGCCTACACAGAGATGGTGAGTTCCGAAGCACTTACCAGAAATAACGAAAAAACCGAGCTTCTCATGGCCCGCGCCCCCAACGAAAATGCTTATGCCGTACAAATTTTTGGAGGCAATCCAGAAACAATGGCAGAAGCCGCAAGAATCGTCCTCAAAAAAACAAGTGCAGACTGTATCGACATAAACGGTGGCTGTCCTGTTCCAAAAATCATTAAATCAAATGCAGGAAGCGCCCTCACCCGCGACCCGGAACATTTGTACAAAATCGTAAGTTCAGTCGTAGAGGCAGTTGAAGGCCGCCTTCCCGTTACCATAAAATTTCGTTTGGGCTGGGATGCAGAGCACATCACCTGGAAAGAGTGTGCCGAAGCGGCAATCAAGGCGGGTGCTGCAGCAATTACCATGCACGGCCGCACGCGAGCACAAGGCTACGAAGGAAAATCTGACTGGGCTTCCCTCGCCGAACTTGTCAAATTTGTAGGCGAAAAAACCGCCGGCTTTAAGCAGAAAATCCCCGTTTTTGGAAGCGGTGATGCCTTCACTCCTGAAGACGCGAAGCGGATGCTTGAAGAAACTGGCGTAGATGCAGTAATGTTCGCCCGTGGTGCAATGGGAAATCCATTCTTATTCACAAAAACCCATGAATTCCTGACAAAAGGTACAATCACAGAAGTACCTGTCGAAAAGCGAATCCAGGCCGGATTTAGGGAATTGAATTTACTGGTTCAAGATAATGGAGAACTTTCTGCCTGTCGCGAAGCCCGCAAGAGATTCTGCGCCTATTCAAAAGGACTGGAAGGTGGGGCTGCCCTAAGAAAAGAAATAGTCAGCGCAGAGACTGTCGCTGACTACCAAAAAATTTTTGCTGATTACTTAAGCCTTTGAAAAACGGTTGTCCTGAACACAGCGTATTTCTGATTCTACTTTGTAACCAGAATACTCGTTTTCAAGGATTGTGATTGCCCTTTCGACGGTTGCATGAAAAGATGTTAAACCGTGAAGCAGGACGGTTTTATCCCGTACTAAAATCCACAGTTCATCTATATGAAGTCCATGCTCGAAAATCAGTTTATTCGTCATTTCTTGAGCCAGTATCAACTCTTCAACACGCTTCTTTCCAGCCGCATCAATTTCAGGTGTAACATTATTTTTTATCCCTGCTACAATCATTTCCGAAATCATATCAGGCGGAACCAAAGCTGTATTAATTGTTGCCTGAATCATAGAATGATCGGTCAAATCATACTTAAAACAGCTCTTATAAAAAGCGCTTTGTCTTTTATCTGAATCAGAAAGTATTTTTAAAGCAACCTTATCGATGGTCACGCCCGTAATTGCCTTGATATGTTCAAGCCGCTCTTTTTCTGTTGAGACAAAGCGAAGTGTAATATGATTCGGAACATCCCTCAAAAAGAGAAAAGCTCCTCGCCCCATAATTACACAATTTCCTTCTCGGGCGATTTCCAAAATCACCATGCTCAAAAAGTTAAGATATTTGTCACGGTTTTTCGTAAATCTGTCCAATAAACTAGGCTTTCGCTCATCAAATTTAAGAAAATCTTCTTTTGGCAAACCTTTAGCAATAATCCGCTTTTCTATTTCTTTTTTGTCAAAAAAAGTATATCCGAGCCGGCGCGCAATAAGCATACCTATTTCATCACCAAACGAACCAGACTGCCTTGTAAGCGTAATAATTGCCATAGGCTACACCTCTGTTGATTCACTCACGAAGCAGGCAATTCCCTCACCCATATATTGCTCACGGAGTTTTTCGACAATTGCAATGATTTTGGCGCAATCTTCCTCACTGCAATAGATGATGTACATCATGTTGAGCTGAGGCCAGATTGCGTCTCCCAAACGTGGATTTGAAAAGCCTGCACCCATGACATTGGCCAGCTTAGTATATTTCGCACCGACTCCATTTTCCTTAAATTCAGCAATGAAGTCTTCTTCTACAGCCTGCGAGAAGATAATCTCCACTCGTTTCTGTACGCCCGCGTGAATTTTAATATTCTCAAGATAACCCATTTTTGAAGTCCTCCAGATTCTTTGCGGCTTTAGCGGCCTTTGCCTCAAGTTTTGCGCGTTTCTTTTCTTCACGAATCCGCATTTTCTCTTCGTTTTTGTCGATTTTGCCTTCTTTTATGAGCTGTTTTCTTCGCTTCTTTTCAGCCTTTTTGAGTCGGCGGTTATTAAAGATGAAGTAAATGGTCGGCATGATAAAGAGAGTCATTAAAGAACCAAATGTCATACCACCAAAGACAGTGAGCGAAATCGGCTGCATTGACTGTGAACCTTCGCCCGGGAAGAATGCCATCGGAGCAAGAGAGATAACAGTCGTAAGCGTTGACATAAGAATCGGTCGCAAACGGTTTCGTGCCGCTTCAACACAAGCTTCTTCAAGTTCCATACCGCGTTTACGAAGCAGGTTCGTGTAATCAACCAGAACGATACCGTTATTTACGATTGTACCGACCAAAACAAGCATACCCATGATTGTAACGACATTGAGCTGAGTGCCTGTCAATCCATAAATCATGATGACACCGATGAATGAAAGCGGAATAGTAAGAATAACGATAAAAGGATCAAGAAGCGACTCGAACTGAGAAGCCATTACGACAAATACAAGGAATGCCGCCATAATAATGATCATACCGAAGTTGATAACAGCTTCCATCAAGTCTTCCATTGAACCACCGAGCTGAATAGTTACTGCATCATCTTTTGGAATATTATCTGCAATAAGTTTTCGAACTCCATCCTGACAAACACCCAATGACATGCCTTCAACACGGTTTGCTTTAACATGAACAATTCGTGCCTGATTTTCACGATAAATTGTAACTGGCGCAGTTGTTTCTTCATAATGTGCAAAACTTGAAAGAGGAATTCTCATGCCCTGAGAATTGACTACTGAAATTGAATCCAAGTCATCAAGACGCTTTTTATCTGCTTCAGCAAGACGCACAATGACATCAATATCTTTACCACGTTCTGTATAGCGGCTGGCTGTTGTACCGTTGATAGCCCCGGAAATTTCCGCACCGACAGAGTGAATATTCAGACCAAATTCATACATTTTATCGCGGTCAACACGAATAGTAGCTTCCGGCAAACCGTCTTCCTGATCCGAAGTGACTTCCTGAACATAGTCTG
>CAMVJE010000005.1 GCA_947167745.1 uncultured Treponema sp. | reverse complement strand
GACAGCGAAAGTGCGAAAAGCCCGACCGCCACCCGTGGCGGGAACGCCCAATTCCCAATTCCTAACTCCTAACTCCTAACTTCAAAAACTGACCTGAGAGCACCCAGCTTCTCATTTGTCTCTTCCCATTCCCGGTCGGCATTTGAGTCGTACACGATTCCGCCGCCAGCCTGAAGGCTCCAGACCTTTCCCTGCTTTAGGGCACAACGGATTGCGATACAAAAATCCAGATCGCCGTTCGACTGAATGTAGCCGACAGCCCCCGCATAAAAGCGCCGCTTTGTCTTTTCAAGCCGGCTCAAAATCTGAATCGCGCTGATTTTTGGCGCGCCAGAAACCGTTCCTGCCGGGAATGCCGCCCGCAAAACCTGAATTGGCTTAAAGCCCGGAGCAACTTTCCCCTGAACATCGCTTACTATGTGCATTACATGACTGAATTTCTCGACTTCCATAAAGCGGGTAACTTCAACGCTTCCGTTGGCACAAACCCGCCCCAGGTCGTTTCGGGCAAGGTCTACCAGCATAAGGTGCTCCGCCCTCTCCTTCCCGTCGTTCAAAAGCTCAGTCTTCAGAGCCTCGTCTTCAGCATTGTTCTTTCCACGGCGGCGGGTTCCTGCGATTGGCCTGATTGAAGCCACGCCCTCACGCACACGCACCAGACTTTCCGGGCTTGAGCCAATCAGCTGCATATCGCCGAAATCAATGTAGAAAAGATAGGGGCTTGGGTTTACTGCACGAAGTCTTCTATATATTTCCAGCGCTGAATTGTCACATTCAAGCTGGAGGCGGCGGCTTGGAACTGCCTGCAAAAGATTTCCCGCGATGATTTCCTTTTTGATTGCCTCAACTTTTTCCTTATATTCCCGCTCGCTCTGCTCAAGGTTCGTGATTGTACGGACTTCGCAAGGCTCTTCGGGAGCTGAAAGGTAAGAAAAATCCATGTCATTAAGGCGTTTTTTCAAATCCGAGACGGCCTTATCCAAGTCAATCTGATGCTCATTGTAGTTGAGCGCGAAAATGTGGAGTTTTTCGGTAAAGTGGTCAAAAACAACATAAATGTGACCTGCAACAAATTCACTCTCAGGAATGTGAAGCTCGTCTGTCTGTGGAGCCATCATAATCGTGTCACAGCGGGCAGAAAATTCATAGCTTAAATAGCCCAGACCACTGGTTGGAACCGGGATTGTATTCTGACTCTTGCTTCCGTCCTCGTTATAAACGACGCTCATATCATTCTGCTGTGCGACATACAAAAGAGCGTCAAGGATGTCTGGTGTATGCAAAACCCGGCTTCCCGGTGCAATTGTTTCGCCAGTCGTGTTCTTTTCCTTGTAAGGCAGGCGGCGGCCATCAATCATAAAAGCCACGCCCTCATCATCCTGAACAATTCTGAATGCCGGTTCAAGCAAAAGGATTGAATACCTTTCACGACCTCGGGCAAAGCTTGCGCTCTCCAGAATTGCCGTCGCACCAATTTTACGCGCCAGACTAAAAGGCGTGTACCTGTCAGAAGGAAGTGAAAAATAAATAGAATCCGTTCGTGTCATAATGCTATTCTCCGTGTTACTACTTATAGAAACAATATAACACAAGCAATTTGTTTCTGTCAACAGAAACAAATTGCAAGGTACACAAAAATCGCAGATTTTTGTGAGACACGCTAAAAAGTCGTCTCACGACTTTTTCCGGCTCCGCCGTCGCTCCCTATGTCAATAGAAACATTGATTTTCCTTACCCTGTTATTGTATTATTGACTTATGTCAAAACCTCTTATCTGTCTTTGCCTTACCGCTCCTACGGTGGCAGAAGACCTTGCACTTATTAAGAAATACCGTCAGTACATAGATTTAGTTGAGTTGCGTGTTGATTTGCTTACTGACGACGAACGTCTTACCATCCGCGATTTTCCTTCTAAAGCTGGTCTTCCATGTATTCTTACGATTCGACGCACAGTAGATGGCGGGCAATTTTCTGAAGGCGAAGCATCCCGATCCATGCTTTTTGCCCGCGCCCTTGCCTTTGCCAGCGAAGATTCCAGCAAAAATTTCGCTTATGTTGATTTTGAAGAAGATTTTCACATTTCTTCTCTGCAGGACGCAGCTTTGGCTTACGGAACCAAAATCATTCGTTCTTTCCATGACATGAAAAAGCCTCTTCCCAGCGTGGCTGATAAACTCAGAAAAATGCGAGTTTCCCGATACGAGATTCCAAAAATCGCTTTCATGCCCCATTCTCTTTCTGATGTCACAAAACTCTACACCGAAATGCAGCAGTTTAAAAACTCTGACCAGATTGTCTGCGCAATGGGAACTCTTGGATTACCCACCAGAATCCTCGCGGGAAAATTCCAGTCATATTTGAGCTACACTTCCCCGGAAGACTTGGAACTGGCTCTTTCTGACATAGGTCACACTGACCCGAAAACTCTGGAAGAAATCTATCACTTCCACGAGCTTGACGAAAAAACAATGGTTTTCGGAATCACGGGCTATCCTCTCAAATACACTTCAAGTCCTGCCCTTCACAACACGAATTTCAAAAAAGAAAAAATGAACGCCGTTTACATTCCCTTTAAGGCCGAAAAAGCCAGCGAAGCCTTTGAATTCGCAAGCACTCTCGGCATCAAGGGATTTTCGGTCACGATTCCCCACAAAGAAGATATAATCAAGCACTTGCAGAAAACCGACAAAAAAGTCGCTGAAATCGGAGCCTGCAACACGGTCATAAGCGAAGACGGAATCTGGGCGGGCTACAACACGGACTGCACTGGATTTTCAAAAGCCCTCTGCGAATTTACCGGCCTCAAAAATCTCAAAAAGAAAAAGGTCGCCATTATCGGTGCGGGCGGTGCGGCAAAAGCAATCGCCTACGCCATTAAGGAATTGGGTGGAAAAGCCTGCGTCTTCAACAGGACTCTCACAAAGGCGAAAATGCTGGCAGAACGCTTCGGCTTCAAATATGCATCGCTGGGAATGGAGTCAATCGAAATCCTGCGGGAATATTCAGAAATCATCGTACAGACCACTTCAAAAGGCATGGGCATGACTGGAGAATCAAACGAAGAGACCGATCCTCTCTGGTTCTACGACTTTTCGGGCGAGGAACTTCTCTACGACATAATTTACAAGCCCGAAATCACGCCAATCATGGCCAGAGCCGCAAAATCCGGCTGCAAAACCCAGAACGGCTTCACCATGCTCCAATACCAAGGCGACGAACAATTCAGATTATTCAAAACAGCAAAATAAGAGGAAAATATGGCAATCACAAAAGACGAACAAAAAGTTCTGGCGGCTAAGACCGCAATCGACACGCTCATTGAGCAGAAAAAAATCTTCTCCAACATGAAAATCGGCTTGGGAACCGGCAGCACGGCTCTTCCTGCCGTAAAAAGGCTTTCAGAACGAATCGAAGACGGCACACTCAAGGACATTAAGGCAGTCGTAACCAGCTTCCAGACCGAAAATTACTGCAAAGATTTGGGAATTCCTGTTTACACCCTTAACGACCGGGCAATTGACGGCGAACTTGACCTTGCCATTGACGGAGCGGACGAAATCGACCCCGAAAACAACCTGATTAAAGGCGGCGGAGCAGCTCTTTTGCTCGAAAAAATCGTCGCTTACAATTCAAAATCTTACGCAATCGTAGCTGATGAATCAAAATCAGTCGCAAACATGGGAACAAAATTCCCTCTTCCTGTTGAAATTATCGGTGGTGCCCGCCGTTCAGTGGAAAAAGAACTTAACAAAATGGGCGCAAAATGCGTCCTCCGTGAAGGTGTCAGAAAATGTGGCCCTGTCATCACGGACAACGGAAATCAGATTCTTGACTGCACATGGGAAAGCCCCGTAAACCCAGCCGAAATGGAAGAAAAAATCGCAAAAATCGTCGGTGTAGTTGAAGTTGGATTTTTTACGAAACTCCGTCCAACAGCATTCATCGCACACTCAGACGGAAGCGTGGAAATCCGATAATTTTTCTGAATATTTCTTTTGAAAATGGCTCCCATCGGGAACCCAAAATCAAACATCGCTGTGAGCAAAGCTCAGGCGAGTTTGTTTTGGAACCCTGATTCCGCCATTTTCAAAAGCATTTTCGGACTTTTAGCGAATGTCCCCGCTTGATTGCTTACATAGAATTATTTCAGCAATTTATTAAGCGTTGCATCACGCTGGCGCCAGTTTTTGTCTACTTTAACCTGCAGATCAAGGTCGATTTTGTAGTCAAAAATCTTTCTAAGGGCTTTGATGCTTTCAACGCGGATAGTCTTAATCATCTGGGCACCTTTTCCGATAACGATTCCTTTCTGGCTTTCTTTTTCGACACAAAGGAAAGCCCGGCACCACATTTTATTCGGAGTTTTCATTTCCATGTCTGCAATCTGCACATAAACAGCATGAGGAACTTCCTGATCAAGGCGGTTGATTGCCTGCTCACGGATTACTTCGGCAATTCGGAAGTCAACTTCCTGGTCTGTGTAAAATTCCTCGCTGTAAAGATGCGGCGCGACTTTTGCCATATCGTAAAGGGCTTTAAGGACTTCATTGATTCCTGTGTCATTTTTTGCCGACATTTCAAGAATTCGTTTTTCAGGAACTAAAGGTAAATGTGCTTTTATGAATTTTCGCGCATGTTCCAACAGCGGATTTTTTTCATCAACCTTATTAAGGGCAATAACGAGCTTATCCTGATGAGACTCAAGAATTTCTGCAATCATTCTTTCTTCTTCGGCGCAGTTACGGGTGGAATCAATTATGTAAAGCACAAGGTCGCTGGAATCAAGCTGGTCGGCTACAATATTTCTCATGCGCAGATTCATTTTCTTTTCTGAATCATGATAGCCCGGAGTATCAACAAAAACGAGCTGCCCGAGAGATGTATTTACTATACCACGGATTGCATTCCTCGTAGTCTGCGGCATTGCACTTACAATTGAAACAGGCTCTCCCGCCGCGGTATTAAGGAATGTAGATTTACCGGCAGAAGGACGGCCGATTATCGTAACAAGGGCAGTTTTTTCTCCTACAGGAGGCTGAACGATATTTTCATTCAATTCTGATTCATTTTCTTCGATTTTGTCGATTTTCTCATTCATAGAAATGATTTTAATGGAAAGATTTCTTTTTTTAAAGGGCAGAAAGCCAGCTATGTCTTCAGTAACTTCCGGTATATACTTACTATTGCATAAAATGATATTTCACACTAAATTACTAGGCAATAAAAAAACATGGGGAGGTTCAAATCCATGAAAAATTTTTCATTTATTCTCTCATCAATTCTTTTAATCACTTCGCTTTCACTCAGTGGATGCCAGAAATCATCAAATCAAGAACTACGCATTTATTCAATCATCCATGACGAAGAAACAGAAGCCCTCACAAAACTTTTTACCGAAAAAACAGGTATCCCTGTAAGCTATCTCCGCGCTACAACAGGTGAACTCGTAAACCGCGTCATCACCGAAAAAGATAATCCTCAGGCTGATATTCTGCTGGGCGGAGCTTCAAGCTACCACATTCAGGCGGCAAAAGAAGGCGCTCTTGAAAACTATGCCTCTCCGCTGGCAAAAAATCTTCCCTCCTATGCAATTGCTTCTGACAACAGCTGGACAGGTTTCTGTGTACTCACTCTTGGCATCGGCGTAAACGAAAAACGATTTGCCGAAAAATTTCCTGAGATTCCGCTTCCTTCATCTTGGGACGACCTGCTTAATCCAGCTTTTAAAGGCGAAATCGTAATGACAAATCCAGTAGCTTCAAGCACTGGCTACCTCTTCGTTCAGAATCAGCTCCAGCGTCTCGGTGACGAAAAAGGCTGGGAATATCTTCTTGCCCTCACAAAAAATGTTGGTCAGTTTCCGGATTCAGGCAGTGCACCAGCAAAATTACTCGGAAGTGGCGAATATGCCATTGGAGTCTCTTACCTCCACGCACTCGCAAAATACAATGCTCAGGGATTTAATGTTAAACCGATTGCACCGCCAAAGTCAGTTGGCGATGTTGACTGCATATCAATCTTAAAGAATACAAAAAATCTCGTTCCGGCAAAAAAATTCGTGGATTTTATGCTTTCACCTGAAGCACAAAGCCTTATGAGTTCACTTACTTACACAACTCCAGTCAATCCGGAGGCAAAATCTATTGAAGGCACAATTCCCGTTGCCGATTTAGATTTAATTGATTACAATACACAGAAAGCATCCGCCCAAAAGTCGGAAGTTCTGGATAAATGGTCAAAATCAGTAAAATAAAAATTCTGCATGGGGCCGTGATTTTTATAGTCACGGCTTGTGTTCTTTTTCCTCTTCTCAATGTCGCTCTCACTCCAAGACTCAAAGATTTTATTTCAGTCCTTTCTTCCAGTGTCTGGCACAGAGCCATGCTCAACACACTTTTAGAGTGTCTTTCTTCCACAGTCCTTTCAGTTCTTGTCGGCTACATTTTTGCTTATGCGGTCGTTAAGGCTGATATTCCTTTTAAAAAGATTTTCGGTCTAATTCCGATTATGCATCTAATGACTCCACCTTTTGTCGGCGGTCTTTCCTTCATCCTTCTATTCGGCCGTCAAGGATTTATCACCAAAACGCTACTGGGTCTGGATGTAAGTCTTTATGGATTCTGGGGGCTTTTAATCGCTCAGGTTCTCTGCTTTTTCCCGATTTCTTATTTAATATGCTCTCAGGTTCTGCGTCGTATTAATCCTTCTCTTGAACAGGCTGCACGCTCAATGGGAGCTTCAAAAGCACGCATTGCCCTCACCGTTACGATTCCACTTTGCGCAAACGGCATTTTATCAGCAGCCCTTTTTATTGCAGTCTCTGTTTTAAGCGATTTCGGAAATCCAATGATTGTAGCAGGCCGCTTTCGTGTACTTGCCGTTGAAGTCTACACTCAACTCACAGGTTGGGTCAGCGCGGGCACAAGTGCCGTTCTCGGAATAATTCTAGTCATTCCTTCAGTTATTTTATTCATCCTCCAGAACCGGCTGATGAAAAAACAGGAAGCAAAATTTGCAACCATCGGTCAAAAAGGAAGCCCCCTTCCCGAAAAAAGGTCATCTCCCGTCACCAGGATTTTCCTCACTCTTTTCTGCTCAGTCATATCGCTTTTGGTTTTGGCTCAGTTTGCGGCCATTCTTGCGGGAGCTTTTCAAAAAATTTGGGGTATCAATACGACTTTCACAGTCGACCACATCAAAATGATTGGAAAATACGGCAGAGAATTACGAAATTCCATTTTTTTCGCCTTCATCGCGGCCATTTTTAGTACGATAATCGCCCTTCTAATCTCATTTTTCGTCTCACGCACAAGGCTGCCTTGCAAAAAATACCTGGATGTCTGCGCCCAGATTCCGGCGGCTGTTCCAGGCTCCCTTTTCGGCCTTGCCCTTTCTCTTGCTTCCAACCGGCTGAACATTCATTTTTCGGCCCTTATGATTGTAATCGCCATGACCATTGGCTTCATGCCATTTTCTTACAGAATCATTTCAACGGTCTTTTCTCAAATAAAAAGCAGTCTGGACGATGGAGCACGTTCGCTTGGAGCAAACAAATTACAAGTTCTCACCAGCATTCTTGCCCCACTTAGTTCCGGTGGTATTTTCTCTTCATTTATTTACGATTTTGTCCGCGGTGTTGGAACAATCAGCGCAGTCATATTCCTCGTCTCATTCAACACTCCACTCGCTTCAATCAAAATACTCAATCTTGCCGAGCAGGGGGAATGGGGGAAAGCAGCAGCACTAGCCACAGTACTTACGACACTGACTTTCGCTGTCTTGCTTGCGGGAAGACTGTTAATAAAACTGGGGAAAGGAAAGAAAGGAAAACAGGTGATTTTATGAAAAAAGGTCTGGTTATGGAAGGCGGTGCCATGCACGGGATGTTCACGGCTGGCGTTTGCGATGTTTTGTTGGAGAATGGAATCACTTTTGACGGCGCGATTGGAGTTTCGGCGGGGGCTACTTTTGGCTGCAATTTTAAGTCAAAGCAGATTGGCCGGGCTATCCGCTACAACAAACGCTTTGCCCACGACTGGCGATATTGTTCCTTGCGCTCCCTTCTTTTGACAGGCGACCTTTACGGCGCTGATTTTTGTTACAATGTTCTTCCTAACAAGCTTGACCTTTTTGACTACGAAACATACCGCTCAAATCCCCTTAAATTTTATGTCGTGGCTTCGGATTGTCGCACCGGCCAGCCTGTTTACAAAGAACTTGCCACCTGCGACGAAAAAGATTTGACATGGATGCGAGCCAGTGCCAGTATGCCGCTTGTCTCTCACATTGTTAAAATCGACGGCTACGAGCTTTTGGACGGCGGTATGACAGATTCGATTCCGCTCAAAGCTTTCGAGAACATGGGTTATCAAAAAAATCTCGTCGTTCTGACACAAGCACGCGACTTTGTTAAAGAACCGGGGTCTGCACTCAAACTGATGAAATTCAGCCTGCGAAAATATCCCAAATTATACGAAGCCATGCTCCACCGCCACGAAGTTTACAATCAGGAAAAAGCTTATGTCTTTGAGCAGGAAGCGGCCGGCAAATGCTTTGTGATTTGTCCGCAAGCTTCTCTTGGAATCAGCCGTACCGAAAACAATCCCGACGAGCTTCAGCGCGTGTACGACCTGGGCAGGCTTTCAATGCAGGAAAATCTTACGAAACTCATGGAGTTTTTGAAATGAATACAAAACTTGAACTAAAAAATGTCTCTTTCTCTTTCGGGAACACTCTTGCAGTTGACAAAATTTCTCTTAGAGTCGAAGAAGGCAGCTTCACCACGCTTTTGGGGCCGAGCGGATGCGGCAAAACCACCCTTCTCCGCCTTATTTCGGGATTTCTGGAGCCTTCTTCCGGGGAAATTCTCATTGACGGCGTAAATCAGAAGGGAATCGAAGTAAATGAAAGAAAAGTCGGCATGGTTTTTCAAGATTATGCTCTCTTCCCCCATCTTCCGGTAGCTCAAAATATCGCCTACGGGCTAAAAATTCAAAAATTCTCAAAAACAGAAAGTGAAGGCAAGGTTCTTGAAATCGCATCTGCCCTTGGAATCGAAGATTTGCTTGAGCGCTTCCCTAATGAACTTAGTGGTGGTCAACAGCAGCGGGTCGCCCTTGCCCGCGCCCTTGTTTTAAAGCCAAAAATTCTTCTCATGGACGAGCCTCTTTCCTCGCTGGACACTAAACTCCGCACAAAAGTCCGTGAGGAACTTAAAGAAATCCAGCAGAAGCTTAAAATCACCACGGTTTATGTGACTCACGATCAGGAAGAAGCCCTCTCCCTTTCTACAAAAATTGCTGTCATTGATAACGGCAGACTACTTCAGGAAGGAAGCCCTAAAGAAATTTACTTTGAGCCGGAAAATTCTTTTGTGGCAGACTTTGTGGGAAAGGCTAATTTTGTAAAAAAGGGAGAGAAATCGCTCATGATTCGCCCGGAATGGTTTGAAATCGCGCCCCAGTCTCCCGCCTACGAAAAAAATCTCCTGCCAGCCGACAAAATCCTGCTTTCAGGCACGGTCTTATCCGAGGAATTTTTGGGAAGCAAAAGCCGTTTCGTGATTCAGAGCGACAGCAGCAGCGAAAAAGAAATCATCACCGCGGATTTTGACACGATTTCCTGCGAAAATGTGAGAATCGGCGACAGAATCATTCTTGCCGCGAAGAAATTCTGGGAAATGGCAGACGAATAAAATTCATCCCTCTTCAACCAAAGCGCAAACTTTGCAAAATTTCCCAAAAATATTCAAAAGTATTACATTATTTTCAAAAAGATGATAGTATAATCAATTACTATGGATATTACAGAAATCATCACGAATCTTGTTTTTCAGCTCGCTGTCATCATCTTTGCCGCACGGATTTTCGGAAAACTGGCATCTCGCGTGGGAATCCCCTCTGTATTGGGCGAACTTATTTCCGGCATCATAATCGGGCCTTTCGCCTTGGGCGGTCTTTCTCTCCCTGGCTTTCCCCACGGTCTTTTTGGCGTAACAGAATCTTTGGCGGGGGCAGTCTCCCCGGAATTGTACGCTTTCTCACAGATTGCCTCTATTATCTTGCTTTTTTCTTCCGGCCTGGAAACAGACCTTTCTCTTTTCATCAAATATTCGGTTTCAGGCGGAATCATCGGTTTGGGCGGAGTCGTCGTCTCCTTCTTCTTTGGTGCGGGCTGTGCCATGCTCATTCTTCCGGTTTTGGGAATCGAATGCTCAGGTCTTTTTGACATAAAATGTCTTTTTTTGGGAATCATGTCTACTGCGACTTCCGTGGGAATCACCGCCCGCATCCTCTCTGACAAAAAGAAAATGGATTCCCCGGAGGGAGTCACAATCCTTGCGGCGGCGGTCTTCGACGATGTTTTGGGAATCGTTCTTCTCGCCGTTGTCATGGGAATCGTTTCGGCTCTGGGAAGCGGGGCAGCTCTTTCTGGCGGTAAAATCGGACTGATTGCTCTCAAAGCTTTCGGAATCTGGCTTGTGGCGACGGTCGTTTTTATCCTTCTTTCCAAAAAAATCGCCCGCTTTGTCCGTTTATTCGGCGGAGCTACGGATTTTTCAATCGCGGCCCTGGGCGTTGCCTTCCTTCTTGCGGGATTTTTCGAAAAAGAAAGCATAGCCATGATTATCGGAGCCTACACCACGGGTCTTGCACTTTCCGGCACGGACATTGCCCCGGTCATTCAGGAAAAAATCCACTCCCTCTACAAATTCTTCGTTCCGATTTTCTTTGCGGTAACAGGCATGAGCGTGGACATCACCAAACTTTTCAGCCGAAATGTCCTGATTTGCGGTGGCATTTACACCCTTCTTGCTGTCTTTTCAAAACTCTTGGGCTGCGGTCTTCCGGCTTTGGGCTTGGGCTTCAACATCAAAGGCGGATTTAGAATCGGATCGGGCATGATTCCACGAGGAGAAGTTGCCCTCATCATCGCAGGAATCGGTCTTACGGCAAAAGATGCATCCGGGCTTCCCATCGTTAATCAGGATTTGTTCGGCGTGGTGATTTTGATGACTCTTGTGACCACTCTTGTAGCTCCTCCAATCCTCAATGTCTCCCTTTCAATCAAAGGCCGGGGAACAAAAAAAGAAGTCGCATCTTCAGAAAGTCAAATTTTTGAATGGGATTTTAAAAATCAGGAACTTACCCATCTGGTCATGGATATTTTACACAGGGACTTGCGGGCGGAAGGCTTTTATGTTCAGATGATGAATATCACCGACGGAATCTGCACGGCTCGTCGCGGCGATACGGCAATTTCTCTCCGGGAAGAAGACACAAAACTCGTTATCGAAACTGATGAAAAGGACATGGGCTTCGTCAAGGGAGAACTTTACGAAATCATGCTGCGACTGAATAAATCCATGCAGTCACTTTCTGCCCTTAAAAACACCGCTTCCCTTCAATACGGCTTTGCAAGTCCCGAAAACCGGGTCACAAATTCAATGACACGATACCTCAACCCAGCTTGTATCTCCGTCAATCTCAAAGGAAACACAAAAGAAGAGATTTTTGAAGAATTAATCACCCTGCTCTGTCAGTCAGGAAATGTTGAAAACCGCGAACTAGTTAAAATTTCACTTGTGGAAAGAGAAAAAACAATGAGTACAGGCCTTGAAAAAGGAATCGCCATCCCCCACGCCAAAACGGACGGCGTAAAAGAAACCTGCGTTGCCATCGGAATCAAAGCGGACGGCGTGGATTTCAACTCCATGGACGGAAAGCCCGCGCAAATTTTCGTCATGCTCGTTTCTCCGATAAACGGCTCAAATCCACTTATGCGGGCAATGGCGGCCTTTAGCGGCGCCCTTATGCACGAAGAAATACGGACTGCCCTTCTGCAAGCAAAAACTCCAGAGGGCGTGATTGATGTCCTTAAAGACTCGAAAAAGCTTTAGCTTTCTGATATAATTTCCTCATGGGTACAGGGGAATTACAATCACCGCTTTTGGAGCGATTTTTACGCTATGTTCAGATTTGGACGACTTCGGATTCCGCTTCTGCTGATTCTGGAGTACAACCGTCCACTGACCGCCAGTTTGATTTAGCTCATCTTCTGGAATCAGAATTAAAAGCACTAGGCTTAAAAGATGTTCAGGTCACAGAAAAATGCTATGTCTACGCTCTACTTCCCGCCACGACTGGCTGTAAAGAAGAGCCTTTCTGCCTTCTCGCCCACATAGACACTGTTGAAGAAGTAAGCGGCCAGCATGTAAATCCTCAGATTCACAAGAATTACGACGGCTCAAAAATTACCCTGGCTTCAGGCGATATCTTAAATCCAGATGAAGATTCTGCCCTCTCACTTGCAGGCAAAAATCACGAAACAATAATCACCAGCGATGGAAATACCCTGCTCGGTGCTGACGATAAGGCTGGAGTCGCAGAAATTATGTCGGCGCTTGAATACATTGTCCAGAACAAAATTCCTCACGGTCAGATTGAAGTCTGCTTTTCTCCAGACGAAGAAACAGGTCATGGAATGGACAATGTTCCACTTAATCTCATCAAGTCAAAATATGCCTACACCGTTGACGGCGGCCATATCGGCGAGCTTGAAACCGAATGCTTTAATGCCTTTAAAAGCGAAATTGAATTCACGGGAGTTTCAACCCACACTGGCACTGCTAGGGGAAAGCTGGTAAACGCAATCACCATGGCTTCAAATTTCGTCACAAATCTTCCACGGCAGCAAGCTCCCGAAACCACTATGGGCTACGAGGGATTTTACGCCCCCATGAACATTGAAGGCTCCATCGAAAGGGCGAAAGTCACTCTCTTTTTGCGGGATTTTGAAGAAGCAGGAATGGAAAATCGAAAATCTCTGGTAGAGCAAATTGCCCTCGCTACGGCTGTATCTTTCGGCGGAAAGGCAAAGGTCACCCACACTCAGCAATATCTCAACATGAAAAATGGCTTTACAAAATGTCCTCATGTAATCGAAAAGCTGGTCGCCTCATACAAGGCGGCTGGCGTGGAGCCTGTCTTTACGCCAATTCGCGGCGGCACGGACGGCTCTCGCCTTACGGAAATGGGAATCCCCACACCCAACATCTTCACCGGCGGCCACAATTACCATTCACGGACAGAATGGGCAAGCCTTGAGCAAATGACTAAAGCAGCAGAAGTTTTGATATACTTATGTCGAAATAAATAAAAAGGAAAGATTATGCACAAATACAGAATTGAAGGCGGCATTCCAATTCGCGGAACAATCGCTGCCAGTGGAAATAAAAACGCAGCTTTGCCATGTATCGCAGCCACACTTTTAAGTGAAGAGCCGGTTATCTTGCGGAATATTCCAGAAATCGAAGACACTGGCGTCATGCTCCTGATTTTACAGGCATTGGGCGCGTCAGTCGAAAAAATCGGTGAACACGAATGGAAGATTGACGCTTCTCTAATCCGTTCATCTGACATTCCGGCAACTTTAAGCAAAAAAATCCGGGCATCAATTCTTTTCGCAGGTCCGCTTGTTGCCCGAACAGGAAAAGCTGTCCTTCCACCACCGGGAGGCGATGTCATCGGTCGCCGCCGCGTTGATACTCACTTTCTGGCCCTGCAAGAACTTGGAGCACGCATTTCCGTGGAAGGCCCATTCACTTTTACGGCAAACAAACTCGTTGGAGCAGACATCTTCCTTGACGAAACATCTGTTACAGCTACCGAAAACGCAATCATGGCGGCGGTTTTAGCAGAAGGTCACACAGTCATAAACAATGCGGCCAGCGAGCCTCATGTTCAGGATTTATGCAACATGCTCGTTTCTATGGGCGCCAAAATCAACGGAATCGGAAGCAACATTCTGAATATTGACGGCGTCAAAAAACTCCACGGCACTGATTTTGCCATCGGTCCTGACTTCATGGAAATCGGCTCTTACATAGGCTTAGCCGCCGCCACGAAAGGCTCAATCACGATTACAGGCGTAAATCCCAAAGACATGCGCCCACTTAGGGTAGCCTTCGGCAAACTCGGTATTCGCTGGACAATCGAAGGCGATGAACTCACAGTCTCACTTGGTCAGGAAATGAAGGTCAATACAGACTTGGGGGGCATGATTCCAAAAATTGATGACTCGCCATGGCCGGGATTTCCGCCAGATTTAACATCAATAATGACAGTCGTTGCAACTCAGGTTGAAGGCACTGTCCTTATTTTTGAGAAAATGTTTGAAAGCCGCATGTTTTTCGTTGATAAGTTGATTTCAATGGGAGCCAGAATCACCCTCTGTGACCCTCACAGGGCCGTAGTAAGCGGTCCATGTACTCTCCACGGTGACAAACTCGTCTCCCCGGATGTTCGCGCCGGTATGGCAATGGTCATCGCTGCCCTCATCGCCCACGGCGAAAGCGAAATCAGCAATGTCTACCAGGTCGAACGAGGCTACGAGAATTTAGTCGGCAAACTGAAATCTCTTGGCGCAAGAATCGAAATCGTAGAGATAGAAGAATAGAATAAAAATTGCATAAGCAGTTTTTATTCAGCCCTTCTTGAAACAAAAATAAAACAGACAATAAACAGAATCAGCACGAGCAGGATAAGACTGACATAAACAGCACCTGCTCCAAGCATGATTACAAGCGCATAATTCAAAAGCCGGCTGGCATACAAGCCACACTCCATCAGGAAATAAATTATCACTGTAAGTGGAGGCATAAGGAAAATCCACTTAAACTTAAAGAGCTGCCCTGACTTGAGGCGATAGTTCCACGCAATACATGCAAAAAAGATACAGCAGATTAAAAGAATCAGCGGATAAGAAATCCTGTACAAAAAGTCTGCATTATAAACTTCGTATGAATAGCCGTATTCCCTTGCTTTTGGGATCAATCTGATTAATGAAATCAAGCTCATCTTACCAGAACCGGCAGTTGCATCACAAATAAGGTTAAAATCAGACTGGGGAAGACCAAGAATAAAATAATTATTCAAATAAGGTGAATTTTTCCGTAAATAGCCAGAATCATACTCATAGACGGGAGAAACCCGGCCGCCCCTTTCTGTTCGGGAAATACTTTCAAGCATTAAGTACGGAACGCTCTTAAATTCATCTTTGATTCCAAAAGTCTGCTTTGCTTCCTCATCAAAAGTAGAAGTTTTCTCGGAAAGCATTTTTGCATAAGGAACAGTCACTGAACGCAGGAATTTTCCATCTTTTGAATAAGTAAATAGAGTAAATCCGCGGAGATACTGAATCATTCTGCCAGAATTTTTTACCGGAGTAATTCCGCGAATATAAACCACATCTTTCGTTCCATCTTCATGAGAAATGGCAAAATAAACATTATTGTAGGCCTCAAATCTGCGGAGATCTTCAACTTCTTCCAGGAAGAAACACTGCTCTTCAACTCGCTGTTCAGCAATCGCCAGAAATTTTGCAACATCTGGGTCACGGGCAGCTATATCAGAAGTAGCCGCAATTTCAAGGAACTGATAATAAGCCTCGATATTATCGCCACGAATAAAAGTTTTATATGCTTCACGCTTTTTTCTAAAGAGGCTCTGTTCTTTGGTTTCTCGTATTTGGGACGGATCATTGAGGTGATTCCATGCTTCACTGGCAATTCTATTGGCTTCATCAAGATTTATGTCTTTTTTTGTACCAACTTCTATAGCTAGATAAGCATAATAATGGGCATCAAACCACTTTTCTCCAGCCATAGCATCTTTTGCTTTATTGATTAAAGTTGTAATCGTCTCGCCTTTTGTTTCATGCTTCGGCGTAAAAACAAATTTTGGAGCTTCAGGCCGGTCAAGTATCAATTTTAGCGACTTAAGCTCAGCCTCAGAATGTTCTTTTATCTCCATAGCTTTTTTGTCTTTTGGCGAAAGCAGGAGGGCATTGTAAGAATACTCGAAAGCAAGCTTCATGTTGCCTTTTTTATAATTTTCTTGACTCAAATTCATGAACTCTGAAAAGAGTATGGGCTTGATTCTGGCCCGTGCCTGTTTCTGCTCGCAAAGCGGAACAAATACTTCAGTAATAAGGGTAACAAGAAAAACAATTACGATTGAAGAAATCATCGTTTTGCGGAAAAGACCCATAATATGAGGCGAGAATTTAATCTGCGCCTTTTCTGAATTCTTTCCGTAAGAAATTGCGCATCCTATTAAAAAAGCTGTAAAAATGCTTGCTGGTAGAAATCGACAAAAAATCAGAATGGCTCTGGTAAAAATGTAGGAATTTGACTCTCCGGGCAAGAGAACAGGAACATTTTTCATTAAAATAGAAGTCAGCACGCACAAACCGAATGCAATAAGTGCGTATATTGATACAATAAGCGCAGTTTTTCTCATTCTTCAGTCTCCAGAATCGAACCGTCTCCCAGACGATAAAACTTCATAAAAATACCTACAATCATAAAAAGAACGGCAAGAATTACATTGATTATACATATTAGAGGATCTTTTATTCCCGAATATTGCGAAAGTCTTGAACTAAATTCCTTTAAGAAACCAGGCATTATATTCATGTAGTAGAGATAATTTATAAAGACAATCGCAATTGCAGAAACGACAACAGCGATAGCATTTGTCAGCTTCCAAGAACTTAAAAACTGCAGGCCATAGATTGAAAGAAGAGCAAGTCCCAAAGAAGCAAAACTCAGCCATGCAAGGAAACCCATTGCTGAACTGTACTCACCTGATATAATTAAAGATTCGTACACTGAAAGAGGATAAGTAACCAGTTCTGGCGGTCTAAGCGAATCTCTAATAAGAATATCTGAATAAGGGAATGCTGATTCAGTTTTGACTTCATGATTGACAAAAGGAATTACAGAATTCTCTGACTTAGTATAGCCTAGAGTGTCAATAAAAAGACCTTCGGCCAGATTGTTTTCATCAATTCTGGAATAAAAATAAACTCCGTTTTCTTCGTTTCTGAACACGCCGCTCGAAGTAGCCGTTATACGGGTATCGCTTTCCGAAAGCTCATTGGCGCACAATAAATGCAAATCAAGCGGAATAAGCAAAAGCCATGACAGGAGCACGAAAAAGACATACATGACAAAAGAAATGAGGCCGTTCCCAGGGTGTCGGATAACATACAAAATCAGCAGCACAGGAATAATTATGCAGACAAGTGGAAAGGAGAGCAAAATACCGGCTGTAAATGCCTTGAGAGAAAAAAATTGTGCAGGCAATCCGGTAACGAACATGGTCAAGTTGCAGCTGAACATATAAATCGTTGCAAAAATAAGAGTGCCGACAAAACATGACGCTAGGTAAATAATTGCGAAATATAGAGCGCGTTTCATTATATTATAAGGATAACATGAAAAAAAGAAAAAAACCACTTCTTTTATGAAGTGGTTGATAAATTGCAAAAATTAGCCCAGGAAAACCTGACCATGCTGATCGATTGCAAGAATTGACTTGCACTCTGAACATCGGAAACGACCGGCTCTAGTTGCCTTAAGCCGTTTTGAACAAACTGGACAACTGAAAATTTTTGGAAAAATACTCTCTGCAACCGGCGAGCCCTGTTTAAAGAAAGCAATTGCATCCGGTAGAGAATCTTTAATATTGAAGAACTGAGAAAAGCCGAGCAACTGGAAAACTTCATAAACTTTTGGCTGTATTTCAAGAAGAACGATATCACCGCCCTTTGGCTTAATCATTTTGAGAAAAGCCGTGAAAGAACCGATTCCTGTAGATGAAACATAGTTGAGAGCAGAACAATTAAAAATCAAATTAACGAAGCCTGTCTCAACGACTTTTGAAATTCTTTTCTGAAAAAAACTTGAATTGTATGTATCGATATAGCCGTTTAAATAAATAACAAGACCGTTATCTACATCTGCGATTTTTTCAAGTGTAATTTTGAGACTATCGTCCTTTTCGTCATTAAATCCTGGAACAAGATTATTATTATTGCTCATTTACATACCTCAAATACAACTTTTTAACTCTCTTATGATACATCATAAATCCCTATTTAGTCTAGTTTTTTTTCTATTTTAAGGATTTAAGTGGAGTCCAACCTCCGTCCACACGAAGAATTTCACCATTAATATCGGCATTTTTTAAAAGGAATAAAGCAATTTCTGCAAGCGTGGAAGGCGAGATCAGTTGTCCAAGTGGTGTTTTTTTGGCAAGCAGGCGTTTATTACTTTCAGAAATATATTCTGTCTCAGCAAAACCGGGGCAAATTCCATTGCAGGTAATTCCATATTCCGCATATTCCGCAGCCACAGAAGAAATAAGCACATTCAGTCCGGCCTTTGCCCCGGCGTAAGCTGCATTTGTAGAAAACTCCCGCCTGTAAGAAGTTCCACTTCCGCCGAAAAGCAGTATACGGCCAAAGTTATTTTTCATCATATTAGGAAGGGCAGCCGAAAGAAGCAGGCCAGGAAGAGCATAATCGTAGAGGGAAAGCATTTCCCAGTCAGAAATATTTGTTTCGTGAAGGGATTTTTGCACGAAAGGGCCAAACGCTACGCAGAGAATATCACATTTTTTTGCGACAGTAAGAAGTTGTGAAGATTCAAGTTCAGCAAAGGAAGAAGAAAGAAGATTCTGAGAAATGATTTCAGACCTCTTCCCGCTGATTTTAAAAATTTCTTCTGCCAGAGAGTCAGATTTTTCTCCAGCTTTTGAACCGTGAATAATAAGACTAGCACCGCTTTCTGCAAGAGCAAGTGAAAGTCCCCGCCCGATTCCGCCAGTTCCGCCAACAACGAGGGCTGTTTTTCCACTAAATACTTTTTCTGACATAAAAAATATTCTAGCCGAAATTAAGTAAAAAAAGTAGAGTATTATCATGAATCTTTCAAATGTCGTGATTATTTTGTGCCGCCCAGAAGAAAGCCGGAATGTGGGAGCGGTCTGCAGAGCAATGGCCAATAACGGCCTCAAAAATCTCCGCATAGTCGGAAAAAAGCAGAATTTTGATGAAGAGCGGGTTCGGATTCTTGCAATTCACGCCGCACCCATCTGGGAAAATGCTGAATTTTTTGACTCAATCACTGACGCCAGTAAAGATTGTGTCCTCTGTGCTGGAACAACCCGCCGTCGTGGCAAAAAGCGCGGAAAACTTCTACTCCCCGAAGAACTTTCCGAAACAGTCTCGCCTATTACTCAAAATGGCAAAATTGCCGTAGTTTTTGGAAACGAGCGGACAGGCCTTGAAGAAGATGAACTGGATGAATGTACCATGGGCGTCACAATACCTTCGAGTGCCGAATTCGGTTCCCTCAATCTTTCACATGCAGTTCAGATTATTTCATATCACCTCTTCCGTAAAAATCTCAGCGAAGATAAAAAAATTTCCCCAGGCTCCGTTCCCGTTTCTCTGGAGCGGCTTGGCAAAACCGTCAACGAAATCGCTGATTCCCTTCAGAAAATAGGTTTTTTTAAAGTGACTGGCAGACCCGACATGGAAAAATTCTGGACAGACCTTCTTTCACGGGCAGCAATAAGCGAAAGCGAAGCAGCCTACATCGAAAAAGTTTTTGATAAAGCAGCAGGTCTTGCCGGTAAATCAAAAATTGAAAACTGATTCTAAAAATCAGCCCCCATCTTTTAAAGGCGAATATCTTTTGCTTCGATTGTATCGCCGTCGCAGTAAAAAAGAGCGGCATTTTTGAGGACTTTTTCCAACTGGCGGATATTTCCCTTCCAAGAAAAAGATTGAAGACTTGCAAGGGCACTTTCTGATATCTTTTTGTTAAATTTTTTCCGCCTTAGATAAGCTTCTGCCAGTTCCGGAATGTCCTCCAGCCTCTCACGCAGGGGTGGAATCCGCAGAGTCACATCATTTATTCTATAAAATAAATCTTCGCGGAAAGTTCCCTGGCAGATTTTAGACTCCAAATTCGCATTCGTTGCAAAAAGCATGCGGTTGTCCACGGATATTGTTTTGTTTGAGCCGATTCTTGCTATAAGTCCTTCGCTCAAAACATGAAGCAATTTTGTCTGAATATTCGGACTTGTTTCTCCTATTTCATCTAGAAAAAGACTTCCGCCATCGGCTTCTTCAAATACACCCTTTCTCTCCACTGCCCCCGTAAAAGCTCCCTGAGTTACACCAAAAAGCTTAGACTCCACCACAGATTCATTGGAATTAGAAATAACCTCGTGTATAAAAGGCTTTTCCCTGCGTGAAGAAAGTTCATGAATCGCTTTAGCAATAGTCGTTTTTCCAGTGCCCGTTTCTCCAAGCATCAAAACTGACACATCGGTTGCAGCAATTTTAATTATTGATCGGCGCAGGGCAGACATCGCAGGCGATTTTCCTGCCAGTGAAGCAAAAGTCGGACTCACATTTACCAAAGTCCGCTCTTTTTCGCCATAATCATCTGCTTCTCTGGAATCATTAAAGTTATCCGGATTTTGCAAGATTTTATAAAGTTCCTGATACGAAGAAAAATAATAAATATGACATGAAATTTGTTTTGAATAATCAGTAAAATTTTGATTTACAAGACTTGATCTTACAAAAACGGCCGCTGGCTCAGAATCTTCATATATTCTTCTGAAAAGAGAAAAACTGGATGCATACTGCACTATCATGCCAGATTTTTCACGGATGAAATGAATATCCTCAATTTTATCAGAATAAAGCAGAGAAGTATTCTGCATGCCACCCCCTGCTATTCATTTTTTTCAAGACTTTCTGCGTGGTAGATTCCAGGCTCTCCCTTTTCTTTTTTGAAAAGTCTGCTACATATCAAAAGAATGTTATACCAGATATAAGGGAAAACCAGGAAGATTTTAATTGGATTATGACCAATTTCACTCCAGATTTCCTTGCCGGCATCAAATTTCTTTTCGCTTACGCGACGAATTCGACCTGCAAAAATTCCGAGACAATCTTTATAATAGAGGAAAATACTTGATGAAAACTTATCGCGGCGATGATATGACCAGAGATTTTTTTCTTTGATTCCCTCGCTGACAATTACAAGAGACGGCGAAGCCTTATGAATAGCCTGAACTACATTTTCTTCGGCTGATTTGGGAAAGTAGCCTACATAACGGCCGACAATACGAAGATTTCGGAAAGTATCACTTACATTATGTTCTGCTTTCTGTAAAGTACGCTTTCTTGCGCCAAGCAGATACAGAGTTTTGTAATGATGCTCAAGCGTATTCATAATCTGAATGACAGCATTAAAAGGATTATAGCGGACGGGAACATCAAGTTTCAGAAATTTTGCTCCCTTGAGAATACTTTTTGAAACAGGAAGAATCAGATCTGCATTACGCAAACAATCACCAAAATCCTTTTTTTTATTACGGGCTTTTAATAAGCCCCAAATCGTAAGAAAGACAATCTGCTTAGTGCCAGGCTTTTCAAGAATTTTCAGGATTTCTTCTTCAAGTGACTCCGGGCGACACACATCAACAGGCACGCCCAGCAATTCGATTCGCTTCATATTTATACCTTTTTAATATTGCCTAAAGAATAGCATAGTGAATAAAATTTGGCAATTCATATAATTATCAATCAGATAAAGATGACTGAAGAGCAGAAATTCCATAAAGGGCAGCGGTTTCGCAACGCAGAATATTTGTTTTTAAATGAACTGGAATAAAGCCTGTCTTTTGAAGTAGTTCAATTTCAGACGGTGAAATTCCCCCCTCACTTCCGCAGAAAAGGGCAATTTTTTTAAGGTTGCAAGTATTTAATTTGCCTTGATCGAAAAAGCGCTGACATGCCTGACGAATGCTAACAGTAGAATCATTCCGCTCATAAAGGACAATGGCAATTTTTTCGGACTCAGACAGATTTTCAGTCTCATTCTGCCAGATTTTACAAGCCTCAGAAAACTCTTTACAGTCAGTGATTTTTGTATCCACCGGGCTTCCGCTCTGCTGCCGGGCTTCTTTTATGATTCGGTCAAATCGTTCAGACCTGAAATTGATTTTTTCACTGCCATTTTGGGAAAATTCTGTTTTTATAGGGATAATTCTCGCCACTCCGCACTCAGTAGCCTGACGCACAATCAAATCAAATTTTGAAGATTTAGGAAGAGCCATAAAAAGAGTGAATTCTCTTGATTCAATTGAGGAAGTTTCTGTCGGTTGATTTTCGCCCTCCTGCATGTCAGATACATCACAGACCTGCAGGATAATTTTTTTGCCTTTTTCATCAATCTGACAAACAGTCATGGGTTGTAATTTTCCGTCTGGTAGACGCACAAAAATCATGTCACCGGCCTTTAGACGTAAAACATTCCGCAAGTATCGGAAATCCTTTCCGATTATTGAGAGCAGCCCGTCAGAATCAAGATTTTTTTGTGAAATATACTGGCGCAAGACTATTTTTTCTCTTCGAGAATTGCCTGCTCCTGTAATTCTTTGAGAGTTTTTGTGCCGGCAATCAGTTCGGTGAAATTTTCATTCTGCAAGATTGAAATAGCCTCATTGAGCTGAACATCATAATCCAAATCGTAGAGCATAGTGCCCTTAGTTTTGTTAGCTTCATTTCGCACGAGCTTACGGAGACTAGCCTCGTCAATCTCAGAATATTTTTTCTTGAGTTTTTTTGCAAATTCTGAAATCTGATTTTCGGTAAGGTTTGTTCTTCCATCCACAAAATCCTGAATTTCTGTTGATTTGTATAATTCGAGATACTGCTTTTCGCCCTCTTCGCTTAAAACAGGGAAGAGAATTTCTCGGTCTGGCGGAATACCGATTTTATCAATATTGACATCGCTTGGTGTGTAATAGCGGGCCATAGTGATTTTAAGGCCGTCAGTTGATGAAAGAGGCAGAACCTGTTGAACGGAACCCTTGCCGTAAGTACGCTGGCCGACAAGATATGCGAGGTGATTGTCCTTGAGGGCACCACTCACAATTTCTGAAGCAGAAGCACTTCCCTTATTAATCAGAACAACAATCGGCATGTTTCGAATGGTAGTTTTTTTGGCTGTAGCCGTAAAAACCGAATTTTCGAATGCAAGACGGCTTTTTGTTGATACAATAGGACCGTTATCAATGAATTTATCAGCAATTTCAACAGCACTTGTAATGAGTCCGCCAGGATTATTGCGTAAATCAATAATAAGACCTGTAGCATAGTTTTTTTTGAAAGAATCCAAAGCTTCCTGCATACGCTCAACCAGCTGGGGTGTAAATTCAATCAAACGAACATAGCCGATTTTTGTGCCTTCAATCATGCCGTATTTTACGACCGGAACTTCAATAATTGCACGAACCAGCGTAACCGGGAATTCCATGTTCTTTCCGCGGCGGATAACAAGATCAACGCTTTCACCAACCTTTCCACGAAGCATGTCCAAAACCTGCTCCATGGTGATTGTAGAAGTGTCAGTGCCATTGATTGAAATAATTAAATCGCCGGCAAGTATTCCTGCCTTAAAACCTGGAGTATCTTCAACGGGAGAAGCTACTTCAACAAAAGCAGGCTTTTCTGGGCTGGTTTCAACAGGCTTTGAAATCTGAAGACCTACCCCACCGAATGAGCCGGAAGTGGTATCATTTATTGAGCGGAAACTTGTTTTGTCGAGATAAACAGTGTACGGATCTTTGAGAGACTCCATCATCCCCTTGATTGCCCCTTCGTATAGAACCTGAGGATCAACTTCATCAACATAATTTCTCTGAACGAAATCAAAAATGCTGTTCATCAGTTCCATGTACTGACGGGATTTATTTGTTTTTTCAGTAGCAGAATTTGAAGAAGACTCAGCAAAACACTGGGAAGCAAAAAGTGCAATAATAAAAATCAAAATGATTGTATTAACACGTTTTAGAATAGAATCATAATATTTCATATTAAATCTATTTTATGTTTCTATAAGAGAAAAATCAATCTTTATAAAGAAAGAATCTTATGTTATAATTATCTTTATGCAGATTATTCCAGTAGCAAGCGGAAAAGGCGGTGTTGGTAAAAGCCTTCTCTCCGCAAATTTAGCAATCGCACTTGGTCAGGCGGGCAAAAAAGTTGTGCTCGCAGACTTGGACCTGGGCGCATCAAACCTTCATCTTGTTATCGGACACAATTCTCCCAAAAAAGGAATTGGTACTTTCCTTACCGGCGAGTCAAAATTCGAAGACATAATCACGCCCACTGACTACAAAAATGTCAGTTTCATTGCCGGCGACTCTGAAATTCCGGGTTTGAGTGCACTTAAAGTAGCACAAAAAAATGCCCTCATCAAAAAATTTCATTCAGTTAATGCCGATTATCTCATCGTAGACTTGGGCGCAGGCACTCACCTTACGATTCTAGATTTGTTTCTAATTTCGCCACAGGGAATCATCGTTACGGCTCCTACAGTCACGGCGACCCTCAACGGCTACCTTTTCCTGAAAAATGCAGTTTTCAGACTCATGGCAGCTACTTTCAAAAAGAATTCAAAAGCCGCAGATTTCATCAATAAACTTCGCAACGATTCGTCATCCCTTCAAAAACTATATATTCCTAAGTTGATAGAAAAAATCACTGAAATCGATCCCGAAAATGGCGAAAAATTCAAACGGCGCCTGTCTCAATTCCGGCCTCGGCTGATTATGAACATGATTGACGAGCCAAAAGATGCTGACAAGGCTCAGAAAATCCGCCGCTCATGTCAGCAATATCTGGGTCTTGATGTTGAGTCACTCGGTGTCATGTACCGTGACTCAATGCAGGATAAAGCACTTTCTTCAAGTCTGCCTGTCACTGTCTACAAGCCGAATTCTGTTTTGGCTCAGGCAATTTTCCGTATCGCCGAAAAAATCATGCAGGGAGAATCGCTTTCTTTTGACGAGAGTTTTGAACAGGCAAGCGAAGAAGCCAGCGATGACTATTCAGCAAAACTTTCCTATGTTGAAGATTTGATTGGCTCGGGTGCCTTGAATGTAAGTGAACTGGCCGAAATGATTAAAACACAAAATTACGAAATCACTCAGCTCAAAAACGAAAACATCATGCTTAAAAACCGGCTGGTAAAAGCAGCTCAGCAAGGATTCAGAGTATGATTTTTCCCTTGTATTTCAACTATCCAGGTTGGATTCATCCAGAAATTTTCCCTGGAGTCCCGGTACTGAGTCTTTTGCGCTGGTACGGTCTTATGTACATTCTGGCCTTCGGAACAGCTTTTTTCATTCTAAAAAAACTGCTTCGGGAAGGTGCATTGGATTCAACAAATGCAGACGGCACGCTAAGAAAAGCCACTGAAGACGACATTTTCAGTTTTATCGCCACAGGAATCGTCTTTCTGCTGATTGGTGCCCGAGTCTTTTCGACCCTTGTTTACGACACTTCAGGGATTTATTTCAAAAAACCATGGCTCATTTTCTGGCCATTTCAGAACGGTCATTTTACAGGTCTGGCAGGCATGAGCTATCACGGCGGATTTATAGGCGGCTTATTGGGAATGATTTTCTGGTGCTGGAGGCATAAGGTTTCATTCTTCAAATGGTCAGACGCAATGGTCACAGCCATTCCTTTGGGCTACACTTTCGGCCGAATCGGAAATTTCATGAACGGCGAGTTGTACGGTAGAATCACCACCGCTCCCTGGGGCATGGTCTTTCCGCACGCCGAAAAATTCTCTTCTTCACTGGGGTGGGTCAAGGAATTCATGGATAAAACCGGCATGGAAGCTCAAACGGCGCTGGTAAATCTTCCCCGTCACCCCAGCCAGCTTTACGAAGCTCTTTTTGAAGGTCTAATTTTATTCTTAATTATCTGGATTTTACACAAAAAAAAGCCTTTTGACGGTTTTTCAGGTGCCCTTTACACCTGCGGTTACGGATTCTTCCGCTTTTTTATTGAGTATTTCCGTGAGCCGGATGCAGATATTGGATATCGAATCGCAGCAGATTCAAACGCGCCAATTTACATGAACACAAGCTTGTTAAATATCTCCACAGGCCAAATTCTGTGTTTCCTGATGATTCTTGGAGGAATTGCCGTGGCGGTCACGGGATATTTACTTAACAAAAGAAAATCTGCATAAAAAAAGGGGGTGACTCATACTTATTGGTCAGCCCCTTTTTCGCGCTATTTTTTTATGCGTTAATCAGTTCAGCAAGTTTATCTGCCGTGAAACCGAAATGCTCGGCAACTTTTTTAGCAGGACCAGATTCTCCAAAGCGATCGATTGTGAACAAATCTTTTTTGCTTGAGACATAGCCTTCCCAACCAGTTTTAGAACCAGCTTCAGCAACAATTACCCTCTTTGCTCCGCCCAAAATCTGATTCTGGAATTCTTCGCTCTGAGATTCAAAGAGATTTTTATCAAGAACAGAAACGACTCGAATGGATTTTCCTGTTACTTTTGAAGCAGCTTCAAGAGCCATGTTGACTTCTGAACCTGTGGCGACGATTGTGACATCAGGAGTTGCATCTCCATTTTTGACGATGTATGCACCTTTTCTGATTGTCTCGCGCCAGTCAGCATTTTCTTTTGCGTAAACAGGAACATTCTGCCGTGTGAGGGCGAAAAGAACAGGATGGTCTTTTGCTTCCATTGCCATGTGCCAGGCTTCAACAGTTTCTTCGGCATCACCCGGTCGCAGAACCTGCAAATTGGGGATTGAGCGCAAAGACGAAAGCTGTTCAATTGGCTGGTGTGTGGGGCCGTCTTCGCCAAGATAGATTGAATCGTGGGTGAGGTCGTAAATGACAGGAACGCCCATAAGAGCTGCCAGGCGGATTGACGGCCGCATGTAGTCAGAGAAGACAAGGTATGTGGCGCAGAATGGACGAAGTCCGCCGTGCAAAGCCATTCCAGCTACCTCGCTTGCCATGCCGAATTCACGGATACCGAACTCGATTGAGCGGCCAGCCCGGTTTTCAGGAGTGTAAGTGCCGCCATCGCATTTCATTCCTGATTTGTTTGAGCCTTTAAGGTCAGCAGAGCCGCCCACGAGGTAAGAATAGCGTGCTCCCATTGCAGAAATCATGTCGCCAGAGGCAGTGCGTGTCGCGACAGACTTTCCGACTTCGTAAACCGGGTCATCGGCATTTCCGTCTGGGCTTCCTTCGTAAGAAGCCTTCCATTCTTTTGCAAGCTCCGGGTTTTCTTTTGCCCATGCATCGAATTCTGCGTTCCAGTCTGCCTGACGCTTTGCGAATTCTGCTTTTTTATCTGCGAAATATTTTACGGCATCCTCGTCAATCTGGAAGAATTTTTCCGGATCAAGGCCGAGATTTTTCTTTGTCTGGGCAACGGCTTCTTCTCCCAATGGTTCACCGTGAACGGCAGGAGTTCCCTCTTTTGGAGAGCACTTTCCGATTACAGATTTGAGCATGATGAGAGTCGGCTTGCGAGTTTCTTTTTTGGCCTTTTCTACGAGAGAGAGGATTTTTTTAATATCGTACATGCTTCCTTTGAGAACCTGCCAGCCGTAAGCTTCGTAGCGTTTAGCTATGTCCTCTGTGAAAGTGATATTTGTTGAACCGTCAATTGAAATGCGATTTTCATCATAGAAAACGATGAGTTTGCCTAATTTATTGTGACCAGCGAATGAACATGCTTCTGAAGAAACGCCCTCTTCAAGACAGCCTTCTCCAACAAGAGCGTAAGTATAGTGGTCAACGATTTTATGGTTTGGAGTGTTGTATTTTGCCTCAAGCATTGACTCAGCAAGAGCCATACCGACAGCCAAAGCCACGCCCTGACCGAGAGGGCCAGATGTATTTTCTACGCCGTCAGTGATGCCGTATTCTGGGTGACCACAGCAAACTGAGCCAACCTGACGGAAATTTTTAATGTCATCAAGGGTGATTTTGTAACCAGCCAGGTGAAGCACTGAGTACAAAAGCATAGAGCCGTGTCCGGCTGAAAGAACGAAACGATCACGGTCTGCCCACTTTGAATCAGCCGGATTGTGTTTTAAAATTTCTCCGTACAAAAGAGCAGCGAGTTCTGCGCATCCAAGCGGAAGTCCAGGGTGGCCTGAATTAGCTTTCTGGATGGCATCGATTGACAGGCTGCGGATAGTTTTTGCAACGGCAGCAATTCCTTTAGAGTTCATAAAAAACCTAACCTTGTAATGAATTTATATTTAAGCCATTGTAGGACATAATCCTTTAAATGACATTAAATCGGTTTTTCTTTACCTTATCTAAGGCCGAAAGAAGCAGCGGTTTTATATCCTCAAAGTTGAGCTCCATTCCTTCGAGTGAAAGCTCCATGGCGCAGGCTTCGTCTTCCTCACAATCTGAATCATCAGAAAGAATCTCAAGCATACGCGATATATGCGCATATAACTGAGATAATGTAACCAGTTCCTGCTGAGGGAATTGATTCAGTTCTTTGTTGTCACAATCCAGCTCATAAACAAGAGAGCCTACTTCTGTAAAGAGATTAAGCGCACGGTGACGAAGCGAACCATTTGCAAAATCTGCAAACCAATTGTAACTTTTGCGAAGTATAGCATTTCTGTTGTGAATTTGCAATGTAAGCAGTTTTTTTTCATCAGCTGAGATAGGAATATGAGTCGGTAAAATTTTTTCGATTACCTCGTTTATGTTATCCTTTTTTTCGTACATCTGATCTTTTAGATAGCAGTCAATGACAAAATCAGGAAGCATAAAATAAGGAATTACCCTTTCTTCGTCTCCGTATAAACTTTTATTCCACTCGCCAACAGCAGGAACATCTTCTCCCTTGCGCCAGAGCCTGGTTTCAACACCAAACAATTCCAAGCCGACTTTTTTTGAATTGTCCAGAAACTCATGAATTGAACCGCAGTCAGGAACACATAATTCACGGCGGTTTTCATAGAAAACATTAGCCAGTTGCTCTTCAATACTTGAGCATGGTCCCATACTGTCAAAACTTTCAAGCAGAGCTTCTTCCAGCTTTTCGTACCATTTATGGCGCTCCATGTCTTCGGCTGAAATCTGAAATGGATTGAGTTTATGAGTTAGAATCGGAATCAGTTCGATGATACCTCTATCCCAGTCATAAACACGGCATAAAATTCTGTCACCGTATTTGAAATCAACTTTATCAAAAATCGGCTCCATAGAAACACCTGTCAGACTAAGCCTGAGAGGAAGCTCAAAATTATTCTCAGCTATGTGTAAATCCTTGCAGGCTGGATCCGAACTTATATACTGAGGCGAAAATTCGTCGCCATAAAGACAGAACATATCTCTGGCAGTATTGCAATCTGTATCAAAATTCTTTTTTGGAAGAGCCTGACCGAGAAATTCAAAAGTCAGCGAAAATGAAAGTGCATCAAGATCGACAAAAGGCATACATCTGTCACCAGGAACAAATACTTTCTGTTCGACTTCGCTTTGGGTAGGCATAAAACTGAAAACCTGATTCGTAAATGCCCCAGCCCTGGTAATGTACATTTTCTTTTGAAGTGCAAAAGCCCTGGCATCATTATCAAGAAAATCAGTAAGTTCACGAAGAGTGATTTTATGCCCCAAACCGCAAAGCATAGCAAGAAGCTCTTTTGCAGAAAAAGGCATGGGATAAGTTCTGAGAAAGTTAGTTAAAAAGTTTTCAATAGAAACACTCACATTATTAAGATAACGAAATTTTTCACAAAAAGCAAAGATTTCTATAAGGAAATCAGGAATTAAGAAGGGGGGCATTGTGTCCGGTTTTTTTTGGTATAATTAGGGTGTTTGGGTTATTTTGACACAGTTTTGAAAGAAATTTTGACACAGTGAGTAGATTTTCTCTGAGTTAGGGGCTGTAGTGGCGTAAGTTGCCGAAGGCAATGGAGCGCCTTTGGCGCGGAACCACGAAAGACCCGACGGCAAAGCCGGAACTCCCTTAAATTTTTCCGACTTTTACCTTTTCATTTTCAATTTTTAAAAGTTGGCACGGATTCTGCTTCATCTCTAGTGTCAGAAATAAAAACTGACAAAAAAAATTAAATTACAAATAATACCTAGCTCAGCTAGGAAGGAGATTTTTATGAACGCACTTTCACTTTTTAACGACTGGCTCAACAACGATTTTTATGGTTCTGAGGGACTTTGTGGCTCAAGCGCAGCTCTCCCAGATGTTGATGTCACTGAGAACAAAGACTCTTATGTTCTTGACATGGATTTGCCGGGCCGAACAGAGAAGGATGTAAACCTTGAGATTAACGAAGGCGTACTGACAATTTCTTCTGCAAAGACCGAGACAAAAGCTATCGAAGATAAGAACAACAAAAAAGAGAAGGACGAGGCTGAAAAACCACAGTTCCTGCTTCGTGAACGCCGCCGCACTGAGTTCCGCCGCAGCTTCACACTGCCAAAAGACATTGACGCAGATGGTGTAACCGCCGGATTCAAGAACGGTGTCCTTACCATTAAGATTCCGCGAAAAGCTGAGGTAGCTCCGCGAAAGATTCAGATTTCTGTAGCTTAATAAGAAATCCTGAATAGTCAGTTACATAAACTCAATTGAGAAGCCTGCACCGTGGGGAACCATGTTGCGGGCTTTTATTTTTGCTCCCAGTGCCGTGCAGAGGGTTTGGGCGATTGCCAGCCCCAGTCCGGAGCCTGAAATTTTTCGGGAGTGGGCTTCGTCGGCACGGTAAAAGCGCTCAAAAAGATGGGGCAAGGATTCCTGGCTAAAGCCCGGCCCGTCGTCACTTTGCCCGATAATAATAGAATTTCCTTCTCTTTTTGCCGACAAACGGATTGTAGAAGATTCGCCTGCATATTTAATACTATTTGTAATAAGAATAGTAAGAATTTGATGAAGCATTTCAGGGTCTGTATTAAGCATGATATCATTATCTTCAATTATTAGACTGGCATTTGGAGCAATAGCGGCAAATTCTTCTTCTAGCCAGGAAAAGAGGGAAGTAATAGAAACTTCTGCAATCTGCGGTTTGACTCTGCCGCTTTCAATACGGGAAATTTGCAGGAGATTTGCAATAATTGCCTGCATGGTTTTGGCTTCAGATTTAATTGCGTTAAGAGATTTTTCAAGTTGTTTAGGATTGTCTTTTCCCCAGCGAAGCAAGAGGCCAGCCTGCCCCGAAATTACGGTAAGTGGAGTATTCAGTTCATGAGAAACATCGCTGGAAAATTGCCGTTCGCGATCAAAATCAGTTTTTATCTTCTGAAAAAGGGAATTGAATGTCTTTGAGAGATTGTCCAGTTCATCATTAAAGCCACTCATAGGAAGCTCCGATAGATTATCCAGACTCATTCCACTGACTTTTTTTGTTATTTTTACAACCGGTTTAATTGTATTCCGGGTGAGGAAAAGTGAAAGAAGAAAAGAAATAGCAAGTATCGGGACTGCCAGTGAAATTATAGCTAGAGGAAGACTATCAAAAATCGTTGCAATACTGTTATTGTCCATATTCAGGACTGAGGCAATGATTATGTTATTGTTTTTTTCATTGGTATGAAATTTTGCAAAGTACAGAATATCTAAATCACCATCAAAAAAGTAATTCTTGATAAAAAGATGTTTTGCCTTCCCCTGAGAATCTTCAAGTAAGGGCAGGAAAGGGTCATTTGTCGCCAATAAAGTCAGATTATCATAATCATATATTATGTAAGTCAAATAGTAAGGAAGTTCAGGAATTGTTCCAAGGCTTGCTCCATATTTCGGACGCACATTTTCATCGGAGCTAAGTTCAGAAATCTTTTTAAATAGAACATCCTCTGCCTTTTTCAGCTCAACTTCCTGACTTTTTAAAACCATCGTTCTGGAGAAAAACAAAAAGCCCAGAGAAAGAATCACGACGATAAAGGTCACGACGAACATAAATCTGAGAGAAATGCGTACTGAGAAAGAATTAAAAAATTTTTTTTTCATAAAAGAAAAAACTATGCCATCATGTAACCGGCCCCGCGGACTGTCTTAATGAATTCATTTTTTGTATATTCTGCGATTTTTGAACGCAAGTAGCCGACATAAACATCCACGGTATTTTCGTCAATAAAGTGCCCCTTTCCCCAAATCGCATCGATAATATCTAATCTGGATAGGACTTTATTCTGATTTTCGATGAAATTTTTAAGCATGAGGAATTCTGTCTTAGAAAGCTGAATTTCATTTTCGCTGACAGTGCAACTCATTCTGTCAGTATTAAGGGAAAGCTCCCGGACAGCAAAGTGAGATTCGCTCGGCTTCATGAAGTTTATTCTCCGGAAGAGTGCATTAATCCGGGCAAGAAGTTCTTCGATTTCAAATGGTTTAGGAATATAGTCATCTGCGCCAGCATTGAGGCCTGTGATTTTATCAATTGTCTCGCCACGAGCAGTCTCCAGAATAACAGGAACGTTTGATTTGGCGCGGATTCTTCTGAGAACTTCAAGTCCGTTAAGTTCGGGAAGCATAATATCAAGCAGAATCAAATCTGGATTTTCTGCTTCAAATTTTTCAAGAGCCTGACGACCTGTTTCTGCAAGAGAAGTTTTAAATCCTTCATGCTCAAGTTCAGGAATAACGAAATCAGAAATTCCTTTATCATCTTCCACGATAAGGATTTTTAATTCACTGGTACTTTCCCTGCTCATTTTTTGCCTCCATCAATTATAAGCGGTTCAATTGGAGTGCCATCATAGGACACAATATTTTGAATGGTAACGACAAAATCATCTTCCGAAAGTGGAAGCTCGACTCTGACAGTATCACCTTTTTTGTTGAAGTGAAATTTAGTTTTTTTAGGAGCTTCCTTACCGTTTACAAGGATTGAGGAAAAGGTAACAGAGCGAGGATTTACGCTCTGGTTGAAAGTCACCTCAAAAGAAAGGCTGCTTGAACTCTTGCGTTCCGTTTTTACTGTTTGAACGGTAAAGGCACCACTATCAGCAAGCATACGGCTGCCCCGATAATTCATTATTTCATGCGGTTCATATTCCGGCATACGGCTGTCTGAATCACCTGAATTGTCTTGCTCCCTGCCAAAATTCCCGGGTCCGTGCTCAGGATGAGAAAAAGACGGACCGAAACCACCATCATCATGATCATGGCCGTGAACATCACCATGGTCTGCAAAATCCCCGTGACCACCGCCATCATGGCCACCAAAGTCGCCACCGGGACCATCAGATCCGCCATCATGGCCACCACCATCATGACCTCCGCTGTCGTGGCCTCCGCCATCACCTCCGCCACCGTCTCCAGGACCTGCGAAAAGAGAAAAAGAGAATAAAGAAAGAAGAACTAGGAAAAAAAATTTCCTGACTAAATTCATAAGCTAATTATAAGCCATGAATCACAAAAATTAAATGGAAAAGGGAATAAGTTTGACTAAGCATTTTCTCATTTTGCTAGTCGTCTCAGTTAATTCGGAATATTTTCCTTCATTTTATATTCTTTATCTTCGTCAATCATCTCAAGCATGATATCTGCTATTGCCGGATCAAAATAAGAGCCCTTGCAATGTTCAATTTCCGCACGGACAACTGCCTGAGGGCGAATTTCCGAATATGCCCGCTTACTAGTCATGGCATCATATACATCGGCAACAGCAATAATTCTGGCTTCTTCAGGAATTTCATATCCTTTGAGGCCTTCCGGGTAACCTGTGCCGTCAAAGCGCTCGTGATGATATTTCGCCCCTTTTGCAAGTCGAGGCAGTACATGAATGGTCTTTAAAATCTCATATCCGGCTTCAGGATGACCTTTTATTTCGTCAAATTCATCATCTGTCAGGCGTGAATCCTTTCGGATAATACTTCCTGCGACACTGATTTTTCCGATGTCATGGAGCAGCCCCATATAGTAAATTTCTTCCTGCTCATCTTCGGACTTATTCATACGACGCGCAATTTCTTTTGCATACTGGGCAACTCTTGCCGAATGACCACGCGTATAATGATCTTTTGCATCTACTGTTTTTGAAAGGGCTTCAGTAATCTCGCGGGTAAGGGTTTTAATCTGTAAAGTCTGCCGGTTAACTTCTTCCTGAAGATTTTTCTGGAGCGTAGTCAGGGCAATAGTGTTTTTTACACGCTGAAGGACAACTCCCGGCACCAGAGGATTTTTTGAAATAAAATCCATGGCACCGTCATGAAGACATCGGACTTCGATTTCCTTATGTTCATCACTTGTTAAAATAATTACCGGAATAGTCTGGGTATTTTTATTTGTCTTGAGGAAATGTAGCGTTTCAAGACCGTCAATGCCTTTCATATGAATATCAAGCAAAATTAGATGCGGATGTTCTTTTTTTACAAATTCAAGACAATCTTCACCAGACTCTACACTAGACACATCATATAATCCGGCAAGAATTCGATTCAACATACCGCGAATCATTGACGAATCATCAGCAACTAGAATATGATATTTTTCTTCCTCTTTTAAACTCTCTTCTCTCACTTTTTAACTCTCCTATAAGTCGGCAAGCCCAAGTAATTTTTTTGTATATGGATGCTCAGGTTTGTTTAACAGTTCTTCAGTCGATTTTTCTTCGATGATTTTTCCGTTGTACATTACGCCGATTCTGTCTGCCATATATGCAACGACATTAAGATTATGGGAAATAAAAAAATATGTCAATTTGAGGGATTTTTGCATGGATTTGAGGAGATTTAGAATTTGAGCCTGAATCAGAACATCCAGAGAACTCACGCACTCGTCGCATACAACGAACTCAGGATTCAAAATCATTGCACTCGCAATTGCAACTCTCTGCCTCTGACCGCCACTCAATTCTGAGGGATATTTTCCCAGGGAATCAAAAGGCAGGCCGACAAGTGTCCTCATTTCATTGACAAGTCTTTTTCTCTCTTCTTTTGTTGCTGTAATTTTATGGATTTTAAGACCTTCTTCAATAATTGAACCGATTTTGTGCTTTGGATTAAGAGAAGCGTATGGATCCTGAAAGATAATCTGCATTTTTTTTCGGAAATCGAGAAGATTTATACCTCTAAAAGAAGAAATCTCCTCCCCGTCAAAGATAATCTGTCCGGAATCAGGTTTTTCCAGTGCGCATATCATGTTACCTAAAGTTGATTTTCCAGAGCCAGACTCCCCCACAAGTCCGTAAGTTTCGCCCCTTTGAACTGAAAAAGAAACTGAATCCACCGCCTTAAAAGATTCATTTTTTCCATAAAGAAATGTTTTTGTCAGATTTTTGCATTCAAGTATTGTTTCATTCATAATTAATTCATCGCTCCGAATTTAACTGAAAATCGCGGATAAAAGCATCGAAAACCGGCAGTTTTTTACCCCGGTTGTGCAGACTTGGAATTGCTTCAATAAGCGCACGAGTATATTCATGGCGAGGATTTTTAAAAATCTCCTCTGTAGATGCGCTTTCCACGATTTTTCCTTTATACATGATGTAAACTCTGGAACAAAGCTTTTTGACGACAGAAAAATCATGGGTTATTAAAAGCATGGAGATTTTTTTTGTCTCCCGGAGATTATTAAGAATTGAGATAATTTCTTCCTGAGTGATAACATCAAGAGCGGTAGTTGGCTCGTCAGCAATCAAAAGCCTTGGACTATTCATAAGGGCACTTGCTATCATCACACGCTGTTTCATACCCCCAGAAAGCTCATGGGGAAAACTCTGAAAAAGCCTGTCAGTGTTCTTTAATCCTGTAAGACGGGCAAGTTCTTCTGCCCTTGAGCGAGCTTCTTCTTTTGAAAGACCGTGAATCAGTCCGCTTTCTTCGATTTGGCGCCCGATTTTCAAAAGAGGGTTAAGAGAAGTCATAGGTTCCTGAAAAATCATGGAAAGTTCTTTCCCGGAAATTTTGCGGAATTCAGCATCGCTTACTTTTAGAATATCCCGGCCGTTAAGAAAAATCTCTCCCCCTGTTACTTTAATATGCTCAGGCAATAAATGCATGGCAGAGAGAGAAGTCATTGTTTTTCCTGAGCCTGACTCACCAACAAGAGCCACAAATTCACCTTCATCGATTGAAAGAGATACATCACTGAGAATGGGTACACTTTTTTCTGCAGAGAATTCTGCTGTCAGGTGTTTTATTTGAAAGACCATAATTAATTATCTCCCGATTCAGAAATGCCATCAGACAGCAGATTAAAGCCGGTAACGAGAGCAGAAAGAAAAATAGCCGGAATTATAACACCTTTTGGATTACTGAAAATAAACCTCTGAGCATCGTTAAGCATCCGCCCAAAGCTGGGAGCGGGTGGCTGAATCCCCAAACCGAGATAACTCAAACCTGATTCACTTAAAACAGCCAGTGCAAATGAAAGTGAGCAAGTTACAAGAAGTTCTGGCAGAATATTTGGCAAAATATGATTCAGCATGATTCTGATATTGCCTGCTCCTTTCGCCCGAGCCGCCTTTACGAATAGAGCATTTTTGTACTTAAGGAAGCCAGCCCGCGTGATTCTGGTAAATCGGGGGATGCTCATGAGGCAAAGGGCTGAAAGCGTGATTTTCATATCGCTTCCAAAAACCGCAATCATCATAAGGGCGAGTAAAATTCCCGGAAAAGACATTTGCAGGGAAATGATTTTTTGAATAATCAAATCAATCCAACCACCAAAATAGCCGGAAAATGAGCCTAAAATCAGCCCAAAAAAGCAGCCAAAAACCATAACTGTAAAACCAACGGCAAAAGAAATTCTAGTTCCTACAAGAAGCCTGGAAAGAATATCCCGTCCTAAATGGTCTGTTCCAAGAAGGTGCTTTGAAGAAAGGGGAGCAAATTTTGCCGCCGTATCAGGGAAATTCGGGTCATAAGGAAGGAAAAAAATACCGGCAATCATAAATAAAAGAAAAAACAAAATCAGGGAAAAACCGATTACAAAAGATTTGTTCCGAAAATAATTTTTCATGCCTGCCCCTCCTCACTTTTTCTAGTTGTCTCCGAAAATTTAATTTTAGGATCAATAATCGAATAAAGCAGATCTACAAAAAAATTACAGAAAAGCGTAATTACTGCAAGATAAAGCACAAGTGCCTGAATCAAAGGGAAATCTCTAGTTTGAATCGATGAAGCAATAAGCCGGCCGATGCCAGGAAGTGAGTATACATTTTCAATAATAATGCTTCCACCAAGAATCTCCGTCATAATCAGTCCGAGTGTAGTTACAGAAGGCAGCAGTGCATTGCGCAGAATATGCCGGACAATCACAGCCCATTCACCCAGCCCCTTACTTCGGGCCGTGCGGACATAATCCTGCTTTTCCTGATTTAAAATACTCACTGTAGTGTAGCGGGCAAGAATCGCCCCGGAACCGAGAGCAAGTGAAAGAGATGGCAGCATCAGGGACTTAAGCCAGGCAAAAAAGCCCAATGAAAGCGGTGCATATCCCATGGCAGGGAAAAGACCAAGTTTTACTGAAAAAATAAGAATTAATAGTAAAGCCGTACAAAAAGATGGAATTGAAAACCATATTTGGTGAAGACTCATCAAAGGTTTGAATAGGGCAGATTTTCTGATATAGGCATAGAGGAAGCCAAAGAAAAAGCCGATTACAAGCGTAAAAAACAAGGTGATGACAGATAAACTCAGGGTTACGGAAAAACTCCCGCCAATCAGTTTTGAAACGCTCTGATTATATTGATAGGAAGTTCCAAAATCCCCCTTTAAGGCATTTACAATCCAAAATAAATAACGCTCTCCAAGACTTTTGTTCAAACCCATTTTTTCTTCAAAAGCCTGCACTTGCGCTTCATCGGCCTCTGGTCCAAGAATTGCAAGAGCAGGATTCCCTGGAAGCATTTGAAAAATAAAGAAAGTAAGAATTGAAATCAGAAAGAGCGTCGTTAAAAAATCAAATACTTTCTTTAAATAAAACTTCATTTACTCAAAATAAATTTTCGAAAAATTATAGAAGAGCACAGGATATATCTCGAAGCCCCTCACATCTTTTCGGAGAAGAAGAGTATTGTTTGGATCTGAAATAAAGACTGCAGGAGCCGATTTTGTAAGCAATTCCTGGCAATACTTGTAATATTTGATTCGTTTTGAAATATCTGTCTCCCGCTCTGCCTTATCGAAAGTCTCATCAAAAACAGGATTGTTATAGCGAGTAAAATTTCTCTTGTAAGATGAGTAATAGCGACGGAGAACTTCTGCAGGATCAAGCTTGCCTGCAAATGCAATTACAGTCGCCTGATAATCAAATTTTGTGTAAACCTGATCAAGCCATGTCGTCCATTCTACAGTCTTGATTTTGCAGCGAACTCCAATTTTCTCCAGCTGCTTTGCTATAATCTGGGCTGTATCTACATGAATGCGGTAATTACCCGGAACCGTAATCTCAAGTTCAAAACCATTACCATATCCTGCTGAAGCAAGAAGAGATTTAGCCTGATTTATATCATTTTTGTAAACATCAGAAAGGCGATCATTATAGTAAGTTCCGAGCAGGGGTGAAAAATTACTATAAAGTTTTGTTCCGCAGCCACCCATTGCCCCCTCAATGATTTCGTCCTTGTTTATAGCCATGCTGATTGCCTGACGAACCAGTATATTATCCAGAGGCTTAACAGAATTGTTCAAACCTAAAATCTGAACCATATTTTGTGGAGCTGAGAAAATCTGAAATTTTTCAGCAAGAGCTTTCGCATTGTCGGCAGAAAGCATTTGACCAACATCCAGTTGTTTTGACTGAAGAGCCGAAAGAATTGCATTTTCGTCAGACATGACATAAATCTCAATCCGCGCAATCTTCGGTTCATTTTCTTTGTTCCAGTAATTTTCGTTTTTTTCGAGCACAACTTTCTGGTGAAGCTGGTATTCCACGAACTTGTAGGCACCTGTTCCAACCGGATGCTCGGCATGATTTGTGTAGCCAACAGGAAGAATAGGGCAGATATTTAATGCAAGAAAGCCGCCCATTGGAACCTTTGTTTTAACAATAAAAGTATGTGAATCAGGAGCCGAAATACTGTCGACATCACGGGCCATAGAATCAGATTTGACAGAATTTCCGTTTAAGCCTGCAAGATTTTCGTAAGTGTAGATGCAGTCCGCGCTTGAAAAATCAGCACCGTTGTGAAATTTTACTCCCTGGCGCAAATGGAATGTATAAGTAAGTTTGTCGTCAGAAATTTCATAAGACTCAGCAAGGGCAGGATGAAGGGCCCCCTTTTCGTCAAAAGAAAGAAGACCGTCAAAGATATTGTAATAAATCGCCGCCGTGTCCGCCGCAGCAGATTCCCATGGGAAGAAAGAATCTGGTTCAGAAGAAACATTTATTCGGAGAACATCTTTTGAATTCTTCCCGATACATGACATAAAAAAGAATGATGAAAAAAGCGCAAGCGCAAAAACGATTCTCTTCATAGTCCGTCCATAATAACATGTGGCGAAAATTTTAACAACACAGTACAATATAGGCAATGAAAATCGTAATCGTTGGCGCAGGATTCACTGGCACTCAGCTTGCCAAACGCCTTATCAATGGAAAGAATGATGTCGTTCTCATCGACAATGACGAAGATGTTGTCCGTCACGCTTCAAACCGCCTTGACTGCAATGTGATTCAGGCTGACGGAAACAATTTGGACACGCTGGAAGAAGCCGGAATCGAAACGGCAGATGCCCTTGTCTGCGTCACTTCCAACGATGAAGTCAACATGATTACCTGCTCTCTGGTGGATTCAGTCTACCCCAATATCTTAAAAATCGCCCGTGTGCGAAATTACGCCTACTATGTGAACACCAGCACGGCGACTCAAAAACACGCCAGCAAACTTTCCAGCGAAAACCGCCATCTTTACGGAATCGATTACATGATTCATCCTGATGTTGAGGCGGCTGAGGCAATCGTGGCAGCTGTCGAGCACGGAGCGATTACAGATTCACTTCAATTTGAAAATTCTACTTTTGAGCTTATCCGGGTCACCGTTGAGCCGGGCAGCCGTCTTGACGGAATCGCCCTACAAAATATGAGAAAACTCACCGAAAAGAAATTCGTTGTCGGCTATGTCGAAAGCGAGGGAGAAACTTCCCTGCCCAGCGGTGGCACAATCCTTCACGGCGGGGATTGTCTTGGAATCCTCATGCACAGGGTTGACCTGCCCGAAATGCTTGCTCTCTGTGGATCAAAAGTTAAGGATGTCAAAAAAATCGCTCTGGTTGGAGCAAACCGTATCGGCACAATCGTAGCAGAAAGGCTGATTCGCAAAAAGGTAAGTAAATTCGCAAAATTCTTCGGATTAAAATCAAAAGCCTCACAGGATTTCGTAATTGTTGACTCGAACGAAGCCAATGCAAAGGCAGCAAGCGAAAAATTCCCGGGCACAAAAGTTTTCTGCGCAGATGTCACGGAAGAAGGCTTTGTGGAAGAAGAAGGAATCGACAAATTCGACCTGGTAATCTGCGCCACTCAAAATTATGAACTGAATATGGTCATGGCGGCCTACATTGAGTCCCTTGGAGTCGAAAATAGTATCGTACTTGTAGCAAATTCTGCCTTCGGGGAAGTAGCCCGCAAAATCGGCATTGAAGTTGCCGTTCCAATTCGGGACTCGGTCGTTGACAGCATAATGAGCCACTTGCGGGGCGACAGCGTAACCGGAATCCACTCAGTAAACGGCGGTACCCTTGAAATCGCAGAAATCACGATTCCAGAAAACAGCGAGGTCAAAGGCAAGGCACTGAAAGACATAGCCGAAAACGGAAAATTCCTCCTCTTACAAGTGCAAAAAAAAGGCGACGAAAACTATTCCATTCCAATAGGAAGCACAATTCTTGACGAAGGTGACAAAATCATTTTGATTATCAACGCCAGCGAGAACGAGACCGTCATGAAGAAATTCGGCACGGAGCTGTAGGAAAGGGAAAAATTGAAAATGGAAAGCTGAAAATTGCAAATGGCAAATATCCTAAAAAATTTGAAAGACTTTCTTTTCTCTTTCTTGCTTATAGGCTACAGCCTTTTTTTCACTGTCATTGAAGTGCAGGACATAATTTCAGACATTGATTTCGTGAAAAACGGAACTTATACAATCGCGACAATTCAAAAAGTCACGCAGCTGACAAGGGCGGGCAGGCACAGCAAAGAAAAATATTCCATTGAAGTCTCTTTTGAGCAGAACAGCGAGACTTCCACCGGAACTTTTGTGACAACAAAATCCTTTGCGGATAAAGTCGGAGCCTATTTCGATACGAAATTCCGAATCGGAAACAAAATCGCGATTATCGTAAACAAGAACGGAAAAATAAAACACTATTCTGACCGGAAATCCATATTTTTTGAGGATGCCCAGCTTCTCGCTTTTAACCTTATATTGTTTTCATTAGGATTTTTTCTCTTAATTCATTCGATAAAATCCTTAAAAAGGCAAAAAACATCATTTTATTTTCAAGAAAAAAATTTCAAGATAAAGAATTTAGATGTGTATTCTGTCAGTGTCACGGATTACCTGAAAAAAATCGAAGACGGGGAAATTATTTGTTTCGGATTTACTGTAGCTGGCGGATTTTGCGAATACAGCTACAAAGACAATATATATTTTGAGCGAGTTGATGACGGAAACGGAGAAGTAACGCATGAAATTACAGAACGAAGCACCGTTTTGAAGCGAATTGGAGAAATTTCCAGCATTGCAAGAAAGTATACATGACAATCACAAAATGTTAAAATTAAGGAAAATTAAAAAATGGCACAAATCTTTGTTTTTGCTCGGCTGATTTTTATCGTTCTCTCGATTGTAGGGCTTACTCTTTCGATTCCGCTCGTTACGGCCCTTTCTTGCGGCGAATTTTCCGTCATTCCCAGTTTTGCCCTTCCTCTGGCATTTTCACTTGTCGTAGGATTGATTTTTTTCTTCGCCGGAAAAAAGACCACGATAAAATTCTCGATTCGGAGTGTCTTCGCCTTTGTCGCCCTCGCGTGGATTTCAATCAGCGTCTTCGGCACGATTCCTCTTTTGGCAAGCGGCAGCCTCCCCACTTTCCACGATGCGCTTTTTGAGAGCGTTTCAGCCTTTTCCACCACGGGAGCCACGGTTCTTTCAGATGTAGAAAGCCTTCCCCGCTCAATCAATTTGTGGAGATGCCAGATGCACTGGCTGGGCGGCATGGGAATCATCGCCCTTACGGTTGCATTGCTCCCCCTTCTGGGTGTGGGAAGTTTCCAGCTCATAAAAGCAGAAAGCACCGGCCCCGAAAAAGGCAAAATCACGCCAAAAATGGCCAGCACGGCAAAGACTCTTTGGTTTTTGTACACAGGCTTCACTCTGGCTCAGTTCATTGCCCTTAAAATCTGCGGTCTTGATGTAATCGACTCCCTTTCCTACGCTTTTTCCACGCTGGGAACAGGCGGTTTTGCCACAAAAAACGCCAGCATCGGCGCATACAATTCTCTGGCAGTGGAAATCGTCTGCACAATCTTCATGTTCCTTGCGGGAATCAACTTCAGCCTCTATTTTTATGTGATTACCGGAAAATTCGATGAAGTCAGAAAAAATTCCGAGCTAAAGGCCTATCTCTCGCTTTTTGCCCTCTGCGTAATTGTCATTGCCATCGTCCTGATTCCCCACTATGGCTCCTTTGCCCGCGCCCTCCGCTATTCAAGTTTTCAGGTAGCAAGCGTTATGACCACCACGGGATACGCCACAGCTGATTTCACGACATGGCCTCCCGCCGCGCAATATTTTATCTTCCTGCTCTTTTTTACAGGCGGCTGTTCCGGCTCAACTTCCGGCGGCTTTAAAATCATCCGCTGGGTCGTCCTTAAAAAGCAGGCCTGGAACGAAATGCTCAGAATGCTGCATCCCCACGGAGTTTTTACAGTGAGCATAAATCAAAAAGCCGGCCGAAAAGATCTGGTTTTCAATGTTGCGGCATTCACTTTCGTTTATTTTATGCTGGTTTTCGCCACCACGATGATAAGCACTTTCTGCGGACTGGACATTCTCACAAGCTTCACGGCAAGTCTTTCAATGATAGGAAACATAGGCCCCGCTTTCGGAAGTCTGGGCCCCAGCGAAAATTACGGTACAATCTGCCCCTTCCTCAAATACTGGTACTCTTTCGCCATGATTGCAGGCCGTCTGGAGCTTTATAATCTGATAATTTTCCTTTTCCCGGATTACTGGCGGAAGTAATTCATAATGCTGAATGCATAATGCATAATCAGGACGAACGAAGCGATGTCCCGAAATAATTATGAATTGTGCATTATGAATTATGCATTAAAACCAGCCGTATCTTCCTCCAACCCAATGAGCGTTCACAGTTGAGAAGACTTTTGACTTAAAAGCGATTTTTCCATATTTTACAAAAAAACGTACTAATCCAGATTTACCATCTTTAGCTGCACTAAATTTCATTTTCAACTTGATTGATTTTGAAGCAGATTCTGAGTGACGGCTCTCTTTTGAAGCTAATGCTGAAAGATTTCCGCCTCCAAGACACTCAGGAGCAGGAAGTTCAACTTTTTTTTCTGCCACTTCGTCTCCAAAGCAAGTATAAATTTTCTCGCTCCAAATCACATTTTCACTTCGCTCCGCATCGCCAGATTCACTTCCACTAGATTCAATATAAGAAAGCTTAAATTCATTCGCACCAGATTTTTCAATCTGCATGGCAGCGTATTCATTCCCCAAGAAGATGATTCCCCGTCTCTCCTTTTCATGCCATTTTCCATCCAGAAGAATTTCTTTTTCATAGGAAAATTTTTTTGCATCAATTTTTTTCGTACAAACAGAAGGCGTGAGCCAGAGGGATTTGTCGCTTGTGGCGACAGTGCCGGACATTTTTTCGACATTTGCGCTGGTTTGGAATTCAGACACTGGCGGATTTTTTTCATTTCTGCCCTGACCTTGCTGCACATCTGTGTTAATCTGCGTCAATCCGCGTCTGTTTTTTTCACCAGAGACTTCCGGGCACTTCCATTTATTCACAGGCTCGCCGACAACAAGAAGTGCTTTTTCCTCATTCAGCTTGACTGCACTTCCCATGACCGGCCAGTCACCTACCCACTTCATCGGCTGCAAGTGAGTAATCCGCCCGAAAATGCCAGCATCCTGAAAATGAATAAACCAGTCCTGACCGCTTGCCGTCGTAACCCAGCCACCTTGATGAGGACCGTTAGTCCGGGCTTTTCCTTGTGCCAGCACGATTTTTTCTTCATAGTCACCGTCGATTCTTTTTGAGCGCAAAACTGTCTGCCAGCCGGTGGTGACTCCTCCCGCCGGGGCGAAAATATAGTAGAAACCGTTTCGCTTATAAAACTTCGGCCCCTCAATCGTGGGCTGAGTTCTCGTCCCGTCAAAAATGATTTTATCTTCGCTGATTGCCCTGAAAGTTTCTGTATCAAGCTCCAGAAGCCCCAGTTTTGAATTGAATCCGATCCGGCTTTTTACATAGGCGTGGACGACAAAAAAATGCTCTATGCCACTCTCGTCTTTTTCCCACAAGGGACAGGGGTCTTCAAAGCCCTTTCCGCTCCAGACACACTGTAATTCGCTCCATTCTCCGTAAGGGTCGCTCGTTCTTGTAAAGAAAATTCCTTCATCGGGAGTAGCTACAAAAATATAGAAAAATCCTTCATGAAAGCGGATTGACGGCGCCCACAAGCCCTTTGCGTTCTGCACTTTTTCATATCCTGGCAGGGGAATCGATTTACAGGCATAATTTATAAGTTCCCAATGAAGCAAATCGCGGGAGTGCAAGACAGGAAGCCCCGGAACAAAATTAAAACTTGAGGCCGTAAGATAAAAATCATCATCAACACGAATTACATCCGGGTCAGAATAATCGCAAAGAAGAATCGGATTCTTGTAGTTCATAAGCAAAATTATAAATGAGCGGCAAACAATTAGCAATTATCTGCGTTAATCCGCGTCTAAATACGAATTCCGCTCAAATCATTTGAGTCAGAAGAAAATTCAATGTTTTTGAAGGAATCAGCCTCGGCTACCATGACAAGCCCGTCGGCAAATTCTTTTTTCTGAATTGTGGGAAAGAATTTTTCAAGGCTTCCGATTGTCTTGAATCCGCACTTTTCGTAGATTTTAATTGCATTCTGCCACTCACTGTCCACCAGTAAAAGGATTTTTTTGATTCCCCCCAGAGATGAGCAGAGAGCCACCACTGAATTCATGAAGAATTTCTCGCCCAAGCCCTTACCCCTGTAGTCTTTTAAAAGCGCAAATGAGCTTATATAGAGAATATTGCCATTTGTTTTGTGGGTGTGGAAGGGATTATGCCCCAGCTCAAAGCGTTTTTCCAGCTTTTTGAGGGCAGACTTTCGCTCTTTTTCACCCAAGCCTTCCAGGACAGAAAAATCCGGCAGGGAATCCCATCGCTCGGCACAGAGATAGCCGCAAACCAGGGCGACTTTGTTTTTCTTGACCACTTCCTCACTGGAATCAGCGAGAACGAGAAATCCTTCGGGAATGAGTTTGAGTCTTTTTTCAAATACCCGTTTTTTTTCCTGAATTGCGGGAATAAAAGACTGACGCTCAATGTTCATTATAGAGAAGATATCAAAAGGCTGTGCCGGACAAATAATCATGATTTCATTATATCGAAGGGGGCGTTACGGGGGCTAGCCCCCGTAGAATGGGGTGCGGCACAACGAAGTGTGACGCAGGGGAAAGTGTCGCTTCGCTAACGAGTTTTGTGTCCGATAAAATCAAGGTTCACAAAACTCGCTTTTCCCCTAAATTTTTAAAAAAAATTAAAAAAATTTGAAAATTTTACTTAAGTAAATTTTTCAAAGTCCGAAACTATAACTGTAGGGCACAAAACCCGGTGGGTGGGCGCCCCCACAAGGCAACAGGTTTCAAAACTGAAGACCTGTCGTTAAAAACCAGATAGTAATATAAGGAGATAAACTATGGTTATTAATCACAACATGAGTGCGATGTTCGCACAGCGTTCAACAGGTCTTACAGAGTTGGGCAACACTAAAAACATGGAAAAACTTTCATCAGGTATGAAAATTAACCGTGCTGGTGATGACGCTTCTGGACTTGCAGTTTCTGAGAAAATGCGTGCTCAGATTCGTGGTATGAACAAAGCTTCTGAGAACGCTCAGAATGCTATCTCATTCATCCAGACAACTGAAGGCTACTTGCAGGAAACAACTGACATCGTTCAGCGTATCCGTGAGCTCGCAGTTCAGTCATCAAACGGTATCTACACTGATGAAGACCGTATGCAGATTCAGGTTGAAGTTTCAGCTCTCATCGCTGAGGTTGACCGCATCGCTTCACAGGCACAGTTCAATGGTATGAACCTCTTGACTGGTCGCTTCGCTCGCTCAACTGGTGAAAACTCAGTTACAGCTTCTATGTGGTTCCATGTTGGTGCAAATATGGACCAGCGTGTTCAGGCATTCATCGGAACAATGACAGCAGGTGCTCTCGGACTCCGCAATGTTGGAAACGAAGAGATTATGACTCTTGCTACACCAGATGAAGCTAACCGCGCAATCGGAACTTTGGACGAGGCTCTCAAAAAGATTAACAAACAGCGCGCTGACCTCGGTGCTTACCAGAACCGCCTCGAGAAGACAGTAGTCGGACTCGACATCGGTGCTGAAAACCTCCAGGCTTCTGAGTCACGCATCCGCGATACTGATATGGCTAAGGAAATGGTAGACTTCACAAAGAACCAGGTCCTCCAGCAGGCAGGAACAGCTATGATTGCTCAGGCAAACCAGCAGTCACAGTCAGTCTTGAGCTTGCTCCGATAAGCCAGATAGCTGCCTAAAAACAGCAAAAACCGCTCTCGATGAAGAGCGGTTTTTTTTTTTAAAGCCATCCCCTGCCAGTGAGTTTTATTTCAAAGTGAAAAAAAATATCCTTAATGGTCGATACTAGGATTGAACTAGTGACATCTACCGTGTGAAGATAGCGCTCTACCACTGAGCTAATCGACCATTAAGGATACTCTACCACGCCAAAATCATAGATTTTGACGAGACTCACTAAAATCGCGATTTTGCCCTGCAAGGCAGTGCCGTTCGCTATGAGCTAATCGACCATGGAGTGAATTGTAAATCAGTTTATTGAAGATACCCCATTGAGTCAAGAATTATAGAGCTGGCGACCGTCGCGGCAGTTTCCGTCCGCAAAATACGGCTACCCATTGAGCAGAGGGTAAATTCCGCCCGCTCCAGTAAATCACGCTCCCGGTCAGTCCAGCCGCGTTCTGAACCAATCGCCGCAATTACCGAATGAGCCGACTCATGCTCCAAAAATTCATGCAAAGAAGATGAAGGGCGTCGATTGTCCAAAGCGATTTTCGAAGCGTTCTCCCATTCAGAAAAATCACCCTCAGAAGAAGAATTCTCCCCCAAAGAACAATTATGCATTATGCATTGTGCATTATGAATTAAAACCTCGTCCAGCGATTCCGCAACTTCAAGAATGGGAACATGTGTGCTGGCAGCCTGAGCCGTTCCGTCCAAAAGCATCTGATATGCGCTTCCATCAGAAACAACATTTGAATCCAGATAAGATTTTTCGGTCAAATCAGTGCCGCAAAGAATCACGCGCTGAACGCCAAGCCCTGCCACATCCCTTAAAAGCCTGCGAAGCTGAATCGGACGGGGGAAACCTATAATCAGTGTAAGGGGATAAAGTTTTTTGCCAGCTGATTTAGGCTCAAAAGAGAAAAAAATGTCACCGTCGGCTGAGATTTCTGTAATCGTGGCAAGCCCGGCCGCTCCGCCGATAATTCCTGCGTCAAAGCTGTCTCCTTCTTTTTTATGTAGAATTTTTACAATATGCTTGGCCCGCTCGTCTTTTTTGGGCAGGGGATTTTTTATTTCTTCATGGGTAAAAAGACAGATATTCATTTTCCTGACCTTTCAATGGACTTTTACTCCTTATTTTACATAAAAATTGAAAAAAAATCAGCAAACCCCTTGATTTTTCTTTATTCCGCAATATAATAGATTCTATCCTACAAGGTATATCAATTAAGTTCTGAGCAAAAAGTCCTTATTTTATTCGTTAAACAAAAAGTAATTTTGATTATGAGGACTTTTTATGAAGAAGATTACTTTTTGTTCAGTTTTATTCGGTTCACTTATCCTTTCTGGATGCAACTTTGCCTTAGACGAAAAAGAAGCTGTTTCACCAAAATCAGAGAATTACGCTTATATCCAGCCAACAGAAACAAGAAATCTTGTTTATTCTTCGGAAACAGAAATCTTTGCTTTGGATGCAGCAACTAAATCCGTAACAATTTCTGGTGACATTGCTGGAAAAACAATTTACTACGCTCAAGTTAACAAAAGCAACAGTTATCCCCTCTCAAAAGATTATGTCCGCTATGTTTCAAATGCCAGCAGTCAGCGCTCAGCCATTGCAATCCAGAAACTCGAAGATGCCGATGTTGATTCACAGGACGAACATCTTCATAACGCATACGAATTTCATCCTGATTTTCTCCCTGAAACAGCACGAGCAAGCAGCTATATTACCCCTGCCAGCAAAACACATCTCACTTACAATGTCGGAACGACTAAAAAAGTTGTAAATGTCCTCTCTGAAAACTCAGCTTATGCTAGAAAAACAACTACGCTTTGGGCTTACAATGATGTATGCAATGTTTGGGTTGTTGATAATGATCCTTACATCACAAGTATCGAAAAATCTGTCATAGCAAAAAACTATGCAAAACGATTTGAAGAAATCTATCCGATGATCCGCAAGGTATTCGGTGAAGAATCTGATTCAATCTACTCATCAGTTTGGGGCAACAAAGCACCTCTCAACAATGTCAGTGACACCGGCACAAAAGTGAACATCGTTATATGTGACTTATATGATGACGGAATGAATGGTCACACAGTCGGACTTTTCTCAAGCATGGATTACTACATGAACGGTCTTGAATTCAGCAACATCACAATTCAGAACTCAAACGAAGGAAAATATTTCTATATCGATACATGCTTTGCTGTAAAAAAATTCAACCTCACAATTTCTACGCTCGCTCACGAATTCCAGCATATGATTAACTTCGGCATGAAAGCAATGAATGGTATTTTTATCGATTCAAATTTCAACGAAATGCTTTCAATGCTCTGTGAAGACATGATGCAGAAATATCTCGGTATCAAGGATGCAGATTCTCCAAAAGCCCGTCTCTCTCAGTTCCTTAATCAGTATTATCAAACAGGTTTCCGCAGCTTTGAAAGCACAACATTGTCTTACGCAAATGCTTACACTCTCGGAGCATGGATTAGCCGTCAGTTTGGCGGTGCAGGCCTCATTCACGAAATGATGATTAACGGTCTGGCAAATAATGACTGTATCATAAATGCCGTCAATAAAGTTAATGGAACAAACTATACTTTCGACGAAATTTTCTCACAGTTCGTAATGGCCTGCCTCGGCGAAAATGAATACTCTTTCAATAAAAACGCCGCTCAGACAATTCACTACAACGCAAATGGGGTCAGTTATGACTATCCGATGGCTGCAATTTATCTTGAAAGGCCTAGAATTTCCCGCAATGAATTCACCAGCCGGCTCTCAAACGGATACGGTCTCTTCATCAAAACCTACATGACCGTCTCAAATGATGATTCTTCAGTCACCATGAACTTTGACACTCTTTCAGGTATGACAAACACGGGAATGACAACTTACATCTATATTAAGTAAGGCTTAATAAGTCATCATTAACTCATTGAAAACAGCCATTTTCATATTTTTTATTGTCTCTATACTGAAAAAACTGTAAAATTGACTCAATAATTTTTTGGAGGCAAAAAATGAAAATGGTAAAAGTCATGGCAGCTCTTTCTGCTGTTGCATTGGCTCTCGTTGGATGTAACTCAAAGAGTTCAACTATTAAACTTGGTTCAATCGGACCTCTCACCGGCCCTTATGCAGTTTATGGTGGCGACTGTAAAAACGGTATTGAACTTGCAGTAAATGAAATCAATGCTGCTGGTGGAATCAATGGTCAGAATTTAGAGCTTATCGCTGAGGATGACGAAGGTCTTGCTGAAAAATCAGTTTCTGCATACAAAAAACTCGTCACAAAAGACGGTGTAAAACTCGTGCTTGGTTCACTTACTTCTGGCTGTGCAATCGCAATCACCCCACTGGCACAGGCTCAGAAGGTAGTTCAGATTGCTCCTGCAGCTACAGCTCCGGCTCTCACTGATGCAGGTAACTTCATTTTCCGTGCCTGTTATGATGATCCTTTCCAGGGAACTGTAGGCGGAAAATTCGCTGCTGAGTCATTGGGTGCAAAAAAAGCAGCAATTCTTTATGACATCGGAAATGACTATTCAGTCGGTCTCACCGAGAACTTCAAGGCTTCTTTCGAAGCAAACGGTGGTTCAATCGTTTCACTGGAAAGCTACTCAACCGGCGATAAAGATTTCAACGCACAGCTTACAAAAATCAAAAATGCTGAACCAGATGTAGTTTATCTCCCAGATTACTATGGAACTGTCGCACTCATCGTAAAACAGCTCCGTGCTCAGGGAATCAATACACCAATCGTCGGTGCTGACGGCTGGGATGGTCTTACAGAAAATGCTGGAACTGAAGTTTTGGGCGGCTACTATTCAAATCACTATGCAGCTGACTCAACAGAACCAAAAGTTCAGAATTTCGTAAAAAACTACAAAGAAAAATACAGTCTTACACCAACTGCATTCGCTGCTCTCGGTTATGATTCAGTTTATATGCTTAAAGATGCAATCGCAAAAGCAGGAAGCACTGATTCAGAGGCAGTTCGTGCGGCTCTTGAAACAACTGACGGCGATTATGTTACAGGTCACCTCACTTTCAATGAAAAACACAATCCAGTTAAGGGTGCAGTTATCGTTGAACTCGTTCAGGGTGAAGACGGCAAACTTACTACAGCATATAAAACAACTGTAAATCCGTAAGTTTTCTTTCAGCTGATTAAAAGCCCGCAAAGCAGATTTTCTGTATTGCGGGCTAATTTATTTTAAACTACAATAGAAGAGAAAAAAGTTTTTTGGAGACTACTTTGAATTCCACTTCTATTTTTGTCCAGCAGTTCGTAAACGGGCTTTCACTTGGAAGCATTTACGCACTGATTGCCCTTGGCTACACCATGGTCTACGGTATCGTCAAGCTGATTAACTTTGCTCACGGCGATGTCATGATGATAGGAGCTTATGCAGGCTATTTTGTGCTTGTTGCGTTGGGAGCCACTCCCCTCGGCATGACCTTCGCTTTTCTGGCAGCAATGGTCACTTGCGCAATTCTTATTATTATCATTGAAAGGGTCGCTTACAGGCCATTGCGCTCTGCCCCTAGATTAAATTCCCTGATTACGGCAATCGCAATCGAGCTTATTTTACAGAATGTCATGCGAATTCTGCCTTTCGTCGGCCCAAATCCCCGGCAGTATCCAACAATGGAAACCGTCAATTTCTCCCTCGGTTTTGTGTCTATTTCAAATATCCAGATTATCGTCATCTTACTCAGTGCAATACTCATGGTTATTCTTAATTACATTGTAAATTACACAAAAGTCGGCAAAGCCATGAAGGCGGTTTCCTTCGATATGGGCGCTGCAAGCCTCATGGGTATCAATGTAAATCGAATCATCACCCTTACTTTCGTCATAGGTTCTGTTCTTGCTGGTGCCGGTGGCGTTCTCTACGCTACAGCCTATCCTCAGATTGACCCGGTTATGGGCTACATTCCAGGCCTTAAAGCGTTCGTTGCGGCTGTTCTTGGCGGTATCGGTTCAATTCCTGGCGCAATGCTAGGCGGCATAATTCTTGGTGTTGCAGAAACTATGGTCAAAGCCTATTTCCCTGCCCCGCAGTACGCAGATGCAATTTCCTATGGAATCTTGATTCTTATCCTTCTCGTTAAACCGGCTGGCTTACTTGGAAAACGGGTACGGGTAAAGGTTTAAGGAGAGCGTCATGAAAAATTTACAGACACGAAACACTTTGATTCTTACAGGGATTGCATCTCTTGCAATTGTCATTCCATTCATTCTCATAAAATGTGAAGTCATCAACCTTTATATGGCTTATGTCATTACTTTGGCAGGAATTAATGCGATTATGGCAATTTCTGTCAATGTAGTCAGTGGTATCACAGGCCAGCTTACTCTTGGCCAGTGTGCCTTTGAGGCAGTTGGTGCCTACATGACCATGATACTCGCTCAGGACGCAGGTCTTCCTCTCCCGCTGGCCATGGTCATCTCTCCGATTGTAGCGGCAATTTTCGGCTTCATAATCGGATTTCCGACCCTCAAGCTTGAGGGCGACTATCTTGCAATCGTCACGCTGGCTTTCGGCGAAATTGTCCGGGTTGTTCTGGTAAATCTAAAATCCATCACTGGCGGTCCTAACGGAAAGAGTTTCAAATATTCCTTCCTGCGCGACAGCCTGGACTGGGGTGCCAGCCTTTCTTTCCTGGTGATTATCGGCATGCTTGTTCTTATTATCGTTCTTCTGCAGAATTTCCTCAGATCAAGCTACGGCCGGGCAATCATGGCAGTTCGCGAAGATGAAATTGCGGCAAACTCAAACGGTGTCAGCGTCTTTAAATACAAAATGATCGGTTTTGTAATTGCGGCCTTTATCGGAGGTATCGGCGGGGCTCTCTATGCTCCATTTATCGGCCTTATCAAACCAGAGCTTGCCTCATTTACGAATTCAATCAATGCCCTTATCTTCGTCGTTTTAGGTGGCATGGGTTCAATCACTGGTTCCGTTCTGGCGGCATTCGTCCTCACTTACTTACAGGAATTCCTTCGCTTCCTCCAGAACTACCGCCTCCTTCTCTATCCTGTTGTACTGATTCTGGTCATGCTCTTCAGGCCTCAGGGTTTGCTTGGCATGAAGGAACTTTCATTCATCAAGTGTTGGGACGGTTTACCAGCCTTAATAAAGAAAATCAAAATGAGGAAATCTTCCCTCCCAAGTAAGACTCAGTCTGATGAAACAGAGGAGGCAAAAAATGAGCGATAACAAAGTAATTCTCAGAGCTTCCGAAATTTCAATCGTATTCGGTGGCCTTCGTGCCGTAAGTGATTTGGATATTGAACTCTACAAAGGAGAACTTGTAGGCCTAATCGGTCCAAACGGTGCCGGAAAAACAACTGTCTTCAACATGCTTTCCGGAGTTTACACGCCTACAAGTGGTCAGATTACTTACACCGACAAAAACGACAAGCTTCACATCGTAAACAAAATGTCACCGGCTCAGCTCAACAAAATCGGCATAGCCCGCACATTCCAGAATATCCGCCTTTTCGGAAATCTCACTGTGGCAGACAATGTGCGTATTGCAATGCATGCCCAGCGAGAGGCTAATCCCCTCCACATTCTCTTCCGCACGCCAAAATTCCGCAAAGATGAAGAAATGATGACAAAAAGGGTTCAGAATCTCTTAAAACTCTTCGGGCTTTCCAAAAAAGAAAACGAGCAGGCAAATAATCTTCCTTACGGTGAGCAGCGAAAGCTTGAAATCTGCCGTGCCCTCGCTAGTCAGCCAAAAATTTTGCTTTTGGACGAGCCTGCAGCGGGCATGAATCCTCAGGAAACAAAAGAACTGATGGAGCTAATTGCCTTCATACGCAAAGAATTTGGACTTACGATTCTTTTGATTGAGCACGACATGAAGCTGGTCATGGGAATCTGCGAACGGATTTTCGTCTTAAATTACGGCCGTCTGCTTGCAAGCGGCAAACCGGAAGAAATTCAGCAGAATCAGGAAGTCATCAAGGCTTACCTGGGTAGCGAACGGCCTGCGTAAGCAGGTAAAAACTTGCGAGGCAAGTTTTTAGTAAGTCTCGTTCGAAGCTGTGCTTCGAGCGCGGAGCGAGACTGCGGGCGGGAAATAAAACTTCCTCACAGAACTTGGGGGGCATACAGAGAATAAATGGTCTTGGAATCTATATTTCAAAAATGCTCTGTGAACTCTGCGTTCTCCGTGAGAAATCTAACTGAGGAGAAATTATGAACGAAAATATGCTTGAAGTAAAAGATTTAAAAGTCGCATACGGATCAATACTGGCCCTCAAGGGTATCAACTTTGAAGTCAAAAAAGGTGAAATTATCTCACTTATAGGCGCAAACGGTGCCGGAAAGACCACAACACTTCACTCAATATCAAACCTGATTAAAAAACAGAGCGGCAGCGTCACTTTTAAGGGCGAAGATATCACGAATCTACCTGCAGACAAAATTGTTAAAGCAGGCCTCATTCATGTTCCTGAAGGGCGACGGGTGTTCTCAAACCTTACAGTCAAAGAAAATCTTGAAATGGGAGCCTTTTTGCGAAAAGACAAGGCAGGCATTAAATCTGATCTGGAGCATGTTTATGAGCTTTTTCCGCGATTGAGGGAACGAGTCAAGCAACTTGCGGGCACTCTTTCGGGCGGAGAGCAGCAGATGCTTGCCATGGGGCGCGGACTTATGTCAAAACCGGAACTTTTGCTTCTGGATGAACCAAGTATGGGACTCGCACCAATTCTAGTTGACGAAATTTTTGACATCATCCAGAAAATCAATTCAGAAGGTACGACAATTCTTCTGGTTGAACAGAACGCTTTCAAGGCAATGAGCATAGCAAATCGTGTTTATATTCTTGAGACTGGTGAAGTTTCTGCTTCCGGTGACTCACAAACAATGATTCACGACGAAGCAGTCAAAAAAGCATATCTTGGCGGCTAACAATAAAAAGGTAAAAGGAGAATACTATGATTGTAAAAGACTTTATGACTAAAAATCCGGTTTACACCACCCCTAGAGAGTTGATTTCAAATATCAAGAATACTATGGACAGGGAAAAAATCGGCAAGATTCCCGTTCTTGATGACTCAGGGAAACTGATTGGCGTCTTCACAAAAACTGACTTAAAAAAAGCCATGCCAAGCGAGGCTACAACCCTCGATATTTACGAATTAAGCTACCTTCTTTCAAAAATGACAGTCGAAAAGGTAATGAAAAAGAATCCGATTACGATTCAAAAAGATGCCACAATTGAAGAAGCAGCAAAACTTATGGCCGAAAAGGGTATTTCCAGTGTTATCGTCATGGACGGAGATGTGCTTGCGGGAATTCTCACCAAATCTGACCTTTTCAAAGCTGTCGTCGATATGTTTGGATTTAAATACGATGGCGTTCGAGTTTCTCTGGAAGTAAGCGATGACTGTGGTGTACTTGCCAACATCAGCAGGGTAATTGCCGATGCTCATGGCAAAATCGTCTCCTTCATCACGGCTGACGGCAGCGATGTGAGTAAACGAATCATTACCTTCAAAATCATCGGCCTTACAAAAGAAAAAGTCGGTGAAGTTCTAAAATCTGTCGCTGGCGAAATTAAAGACATCCGCTGATATTAATTAAAAGCAAAAAAATTGCCCGTCGGTGCACTTTATTCACACTGACGGGCATTTTTTTTATTTATTTTTGTTTTCTTCGTCTTTCGGGTTTTCTTTTAAATCCGCCCTGTACAAATCAAAGTGTTTTTTAGTGACCTTATCAAGTGCTTCCTGAGCAAGCTCGTATTCATCAACATGATTGATTTTCGTGATTGTAAAGTCATTACCGCTTGTCTCAACATAGAAACTTCCGATATACATTGCCTCAATTCCCTGGGGAACATCAACATTGAAATCAAAAGGAACCCAAATGAAAGAGCGTTCGCTTCCAAAGAATTTATATTTTGATGCACCTTCAAATTTTAGATTTCTGGTCTTTTTATTTACTTTGTAGCGAGCGCAGAAAAATTCACCCTCTTCAAAGGAGATTGTCGGATTATCGTCAATAAAGTCCTCATAATCATCCTGAACATCATTCGGATCTTCTGGAGCAAAAGGAATTATATATTTAGCCTTACTTTCTTTTTCGGCATCAGATAGACCGCGTGTAGCAGCAATGAAATTCATGTCTTCCGTCGGTTTAACGACAATTTTTCCAATCAAAATGACTTCGTTTTTTCCAGGATTCTTTACTTTAGAATCTTTTGCAAAAACTGGAAGTGCCAGTAAAAAAACTGCAAAAATAGCAGAAATTCTGATTTTATTTTTCATCTTTTACTTCTCCTTTTGAGGCCTTCAGTTCTTCAATTCGGGCATTGATAGCGCTTTCCCAGGCAGTTCCTTCATATAATTTGAGAGCACCCTTGAGACACATAATCTCGTAATCTGTACTTCCATTCTGAATCGATTCAGCCTTTCCACCTTCACCAACTTTCTGACCATCAAAATTTCCAACAAAATAGAGTCCTGGCTTTTTAGGGATATTAATCACGATTGGATTAACGGCTGTCTGCAGTGAAAAAGGAGTATTCCAATAATAAATATAACGGGTTCGGCCTACATAATAACTATACTCTCCGGCACTTCGTTCAAGAGTGTATGTTGAACCGGGAGCAACAGGTTTAGAGATAAAAATAGATTTTTCCATTTCCTGATAATCCGGCGGGTAGTTCGGATCGATCTGAGAGAAGGACTGGAAATTGTTGTATGAAATGTTTCCATAGAATATAACTGAATCATCTGGAGTTCCAACAGCTGACTGATAGTCCTTCTTGTTTTTTGTTGATGTACCGAGTGATGCCCCTAAAGACATACAACTGGTAAGTCCAATGAGAATGCTAGACAGAACAAGCATTCCTGCTATACATTTTTTCATTCTTTTCTCCTTTTTTATTAGAATGATAAAATTGCGTAAATTGAAATACCACGATTAGTAAAAGGATCGATTTTGTCTTTCTTTCCATAATCGCTGCCTGTGTTGAAATTCATCCACTGAGTCAGATACAACTGCTTAAATCCGGCACCAAGACCAAAATGAATGTCATGATCTGTATTAAACATTGCCTGCAATCCAACTTCAGCGTTGTAACCAATTAATAATCGTGAATCACCAAATGCAAAATTTCCATTGAGTTTGCCGTATGGATTCAGGCCAAATTCTCCCATTTTTACAGGTACACGGAATATAAAACCAATACCAAATGCATTAAAAGCTTTTTCATCGCCCGAACAATCAATCTTCTCGTAATGATACATAAAAGATGTGCCGAAAAATTCACTTCCACCAAAGAAGTCTGCTCCAATTCTGAATGCAGGAGCTTTGCCGTTTACGCTTAAATCAGCGCCGGCACTTAAGACTGTTCTGTCATATCCGTCAACTTGAGGACCAGCAAAATAACCGTCAGTCCCGTCTTTTTTTGACTTTGAGTTTTTCTTAGATTTCTTTGATTTTTTTGAATCATCATCTTCATTTACATCACTGCTTAGTTCTGAAAGACGCCACAAGCCGTGCTCTTTAATCCATGTCGTCGTTACGCTTGTTGGTTGCTCACCATCACTTGTAAAATCTACTGTTGTTTTACCGTCAGCAGATTTTGGCTCGCTGGCAGTGTATTTTATTCCGTCGTTTGCCTCAGCACTGTATTTTTTCCAGACCTGATATGCACTCGCATAACGCAAGCCTTCTGCCGGATCAAAACTGAAAGCCTCCAGTACAAGACTTCTGACCTTGCTGGGAGCAAAATGGAGAACGCTTTCAAAATCTTTTTGTCCCTGACTTGATGCACGCTCATAGGAAATGTACTTTGCCACATTTGAAAAATCAACTCCCAAATCCTTGAGGGAAGCAGCAAGTTTGTTTGCTCTCTCTGAAAGAAGTGTCTTATCAGCACTTGAAGCAGATTTTTTCTGAAGATCTGCAAGCATTTTTTGAATCATTTTTGCAGGAATGGCAAAATTAGTTGATTCTCGACTACTTGCCTTCCATGTATTGATTCCAACGACTTCATAGCCGGCAATTGCATTTTTCGAAGAAATCATAAGCGGACCACCAGAATTTCCTCCGTCAACCTGAGCAGAATGTTGAATGATTGTAGAAATCAACGGATCAAGCAAATCTTTAATTCTTGCTCGTGAGTTTGTGACAGTTCCTTTTCCAAGCTGCCAGACTGGATCAGAACCGAGACCAGGGAATCCTGCTGACCAGACTTCCTGACCATCAGTTACATTTGCCGAAGAAAGGGTAAGACCGCGCTTGAATGGTTTTTCGCCGTTTGCAAATCCCAAAATCGCAATATCAATTTCATCATCTGTTAAAAGAACTGAGAGATTTTCGTATTTTTTAATATCTCCAGTTTCAGCATCCTCGAATTCAACACTAGCACTTGCCGCCTGAGAAACAACATGACGATTTGTGATGATATAGTTTGTGCCATCTGCAGCAACATAAACAAAACCTGAACCAAATCCGCCTTTAAGATAAGAATCCACATAGTTTGCGTAAGTCGAATAGCCATTTTCCTTCAGTTCATCACGGTATTTTTCAAAATATTTGATATGCTCAGGAAAATACTGCTGCCGTACGATTCCGACATATGAACGAATCTGAGCAAAAATAGAAGAAGAAGTTAAAAGTAAAATTAAAGATATAATGACTCTTTTGGCAAGTTTTTTTAACATACACCCCTCGTGCTTAAATAATAATATTCTTATATTATTTAACTCGAAGGTGGAAATCTACTACATTTTTGTATCAGTTTTATTCTGCTTCTTTTTTATCGTGAAGTGAATTTAGATATTCCCGGCTCAAATTTTCATGGTCTCTGAGCATGGCATATGGAACACCGTAAGCCTTTTCGACCTCATCACGCGTAAGGACTTCTTCTGGAGTACCCAATGCCATATCTCGGTTAGGATAAAAAAGGAGAACCGTGTCAGCATATTTTTTTGTCAAATCAAGTTCATGCATTGAAATGTAAACCGTCGTTCCTGTTTTATGGACGAATTCTTTAAGGTAAGCGAGTGCATTTTCTTTCTGATAATTTTCCATTGCAAAAAGAGGCTCATCCATAAAAAGTGAGGCGCTGCCATACAAAATACCGAATGCCAAAAGCACTCTCTGAATCTCACCCTTGCTCAGTTTTGTGAGCGAATGCTCAAGAACCTTCTCTAATTCAAAAACATCGATTACTTCACCAAGCAAATCCCCGCCTTCAGTGGATTGGCGGATTGCTTTTGCATTACCTTTAAGCGCGCCATTCTTATAGACATATGAAAGAAGCTCGCTCACTTTGTCTTCGGTTTCAAATTCCATGTTCTGATAAATCACAGAAGCAAGGAGATTTTTTTCTTCTTCGGGAAGATTTGAAGGATTTTGCCCCAGAAGAGAAACCTTTCCGCCCGTTGGAGTAAGACGCCCGCTTGCCAGAAGCATAAGGGTTGACTTTCCGCAGCCGTTCTGCCCTACAAAACTTACGAATCCTTTTGGAAGCTGCGCTGAAAAATGCTCAAAAACAGGTTTTGGTTCAATCTGCTTGCCGTTTTCGTCCAAATCGCCTTCAACCGGCGGGTATGTAAAAGTCACATCGTTAAATTCAAGAAAATCCATAATTCAAAGATAATAAAAATAGTAAATAAAGTCGAGTTTTTTTGACTTATATATTATAATCATAGTATGAAAATGCTCACAAAAAAATTGATTTTGATTTCTCTCACCATTTTCTGCTTGCTTCCGCTTTTTGCTTTTGGAGGAAGGGCACCGGAACCAATAGTCGGTACAATCAAATACTACGGAAACGCACCCTTCGAAATTCCAGGATTTGAAACAATTGAAGGCAAGGTATATTCCCTCGATATCGAAGAAAATTCAACTTTTACCCTTCAGGATATTCTTGAAAATCAGGGTCATCTTCTTGAACTTACAGGAAAAGCCGAAAAACTCAGAATGCCAGCTCCAAATAGAGTCGGCAAAGAAGTTTTTATTGTTTCAAGCTGGAAAAGACTTTAAGATTGTAAATTTTCCCTATTATCAGTAAAATAAATTCATGTCTTACGAAGTAACTGCGACCCGTCGCCGCCCTCAGGCATTTGAGGCTTTGGCAGGTCAGGAATTTGTCGCCGAAACACTTAAAAACGCGATTCAATCACAAAAAATTGCTCATGCCTATCTGTTTTCTGGTCCGCGTGGCTGTGGAAAAACTTCTACGGCCCGAATTCTGGCAAAAGCCTTGAACTGCGCGAACGGCCCCACGGCAAGTCCCTGTGGCAAATGTCAGCAATGTCTTGAAATTACAAAAGGCGCTAGCACTGATGTCATCGAAATCGACGGTGCTTCAAATACTTCCGTAAATGATGTCCGACAAATCAAGGACGAGGTTCTCTTCCCGCCGCAAAGTTCACGCTACAAGATTTACATTATCGACGAAGTTCACATGCTCTCAACCTCGGCTTTCAATGCTTTGCTCAAAACAATCGAAGAGCCTCCGCCATATTGTGTATTCATTTTTGCAACTACTGAGTTACAGAAAGTTCCGGCGACTATTAAATCCCGCTGCCAGCAATTCAATTTCCGCCTCGTCCCGATTGAGCGTGTCAAAGAACTTTTGGCCGAAGCCGCCGCAGAAATCAATATTCAGGCTGATGACGAAGCCCTTTACTGGGTTGCGCGTGAGTCTACAGGCTCTGTCCGAGACGCTTACACTCTTTTTGATCAGGTTGCAGCTTTCTCTGGCGACCACATCACTTACGACAAAATCCGCGACAAGCTCGGCCTGGTTGGAGTTGACCGACTAAACGCAATTTTTGAAGACGCTGCCCAAAACAAATGTCAGGAAGCCCTTCTTAAAATCGACGAATTTCTGCAGAACGGAGTTTCCATCGAACAATTCATCGTAAACTGTACGGAATATTTGCGTTCTCTTCTATTAATTAAGTCTGGTATCACAAAAGAAGCTTTGCTTGGTCAGTCGCGCGAGCGATATTCGCAGATTGTTTTACAGGCCTGGAATTCTGTTCAACTTGAGCGAGCCCTTTCTGTGTTTCTCCAGCTTTATCGTGACATCCGTTATTCTCTTTCACCTCGTTATGAACTTGAACTGGCATTTTCAAGATTAAGCTGGCTCAATCAGTATGTCTCCCCAAGTGAAGTCAAAAAAGCCATTGATGAAGCTAAATCGCTTCTGATGCATGGAAACCTAGCCCCGGGTGCACAAATACAGAAATCGGCAGTTCCCCATCAGCAAAATGCAACACAAATTCAGTCCAGTGCTTCACAAAATTCGGTAAATCCAACGAATCCATATCTTAACCGCGTGGTTACAGATGTTCCGAGAAATACAACACAGGCCCCTTCGGCTCCGGTCAGAAATATTTTTGCACCGCCAGTCGCCACGCCTGACCCCACACCGCAGGACGCAGGAAGTCAGCCATCTTTTAGTTACGGCGGAGCTGTGCCGCCTCAACAAACAGCGGCACAAAATCAAAACAATGATTCCTCAAGCTTGAAAGATATAGCTATCAAAGAACTTTCAATGATTGATCCTATGCTCGGAAGTTCCCTTATTCAAACCGGGCCTTGGATTAAAAATGCTTCCACCGTCACGACTGAAGTTTCATCAAACTTCCTTAAAATGCAGCTGGACAATCATCAGGCAAGGATTTCTCAATTTCTTTCGCAGATGTGCGGGCAAAGCCTCACTTTTGAAATCATCCTGCAAAAACCTAAAGAAAGTCCGCCCATTGAAGCAACAGCTCCGGCTCAGGTTAAAATCCTTTGCGACACTTTCAAAGGTCACATCATAGGCCATTCAAAGAAAAGCGAGCAGGAAATCAGCTCTGAAAAGAACGAACAACAGAATCAGCAGGCAGAAAAATCAGAAACTGAAGATTCTCCCGCTGATGAAAATACAGAAGAAGATGAATAAAATCAGGAGAACAACATGAATCCATTTGAAATGGTAAAAAACCTCAAGAATCTTGAAGGCACAATGAACACTATGAAAGAAGAACTTGCTCAAATCAGCGAGACAGGCTCTTCCGGTGGCAATATTGTACAGGTCACATTGAACGGAAAATTTGAAATAACTGCAATAAAGCTTGACCCGATTGCAGTTGATCCGAGGGATGTACAGATGCTTCAGGATTTAATTATTGCCGCTCATCACGCAGCAATGGACAAAGTTCAGGAGCGGATTAAAGAAAAATCAGGTGCACTCCTCGGCGGAATGAATATTCCCGGTCTGTAAGGCACAAAAATGACAGCAATTGACGAACTCACCGATTCATTTTCACGCCTTCCCGGAATCGGAAAAAAATCTGCCGGACGGCTGGTAAATTATATTCTCAAAGCAGATTCTTCATGGATACAGCGGTTTGCAAATCAACTGTCCACCCTGCAGGATAAAATTCACGCCTGTTCAGTCTGCGGTGCTTGGACAGAAAGCGATCCCTGTGCCATTTGCTCAAATCCAATGAGGGATCAGAGTGTCATATGCGTGGTTGAGCAGCCTCAAGATGTGGCAACAATAGAAAGTGCCCACGAATTTTCAGGACTTTTCCATGTTCTGGGTGGAGTTATCGCGCCACTCGAAGGAATCGGTCCTGACCAGCTGAGAATCGCCCAGCTATTGGAGCGCGTTCGTTCCGGCTCCGTAAAAGAAGTGATTTTAGCAACAAATCCAACTGTCGAAGGAGACACGACAGCCCTTTACATCCAGCGGCTTCTTTCAGAAATCGAAGGTCTCACAGTCACCCGCCTGGCAAGTGGTCTTCCGGTAGGCGGAGATCTGGAATACGCAGACAGGCTCACACTCGCAAGAAGTTTCCGAGGAAGAATGAGGATTTAGTGCTTTCCGTATCACACACTGCCTTTTACCCGCGTCCGTGCGGGCTTCCTCTGTAACATTCTGAACAACCGGTCACAAGTACATGTTTTTTGCCTTCGGTTCGGTTAAAAAGTCGGGCAATTAATTCTCCATCCAAAGGAACTTCTTTTCCGCAAACAGGGCAAGTTCTTTTTACGCCGGCTTCCGGCTTGGGATAACAGTGCGGGCAACCATGGACAGTCATTCTCTGGTCAGCGGTGGTCATCGGACGGTAAATCCTTGAAAACAAATCTTCATTTATTGCAAGTGGCGTTGAGCATAATGGACAGCGAACAAAATCAATTTTTCCATTTTCATCTTTCTGAGTACGCAAGCTTTTATTTTTTTGCTCAGGTGAAGTCTGAAGTTTCTTGAATTTCATAAAAAGCATAAGGGCAAAAAGAAGAATCAAGCTGCCAATAAACAGAAAAAAATAGTCCATAAATAAATTATCGGTTCAAAAAAGTAAGATTTCGTCAAATTTGGATAGAATTTGAAAAAAATTCTTTCAAAAAAATCAAATCCCATGCTATAATTAATAGCTTTTATGTAAAAATATTTAGAATTAGGAGACATCTTGGAGCCTATAAATCAGCGACGCTTGAGCGACATCAATTTTACTATCGACAAAGATTTAAATGTAAAAGATGGTAATCGCTCATTTCTTCGTCTAATTCACAAAACAGATTTCAATATAAATATCTCTTACATATTTGAAGATTCAGATGTCAAAAATTTTAAATATTTCCTACAAAATTTTGAAGACAACAACTTAAAACGAAACTTCATTGCAACAATAAAGCCATCCGAAAATTATATCAACTGTATCCTCACAATCACAAAATCCGGCGATTTGTTTGATGTCATAGTTGAGGAACTTTCATATTCACGTCAGCTTCTGGATAAAGCCCTTCTTGAAAGCCGGGAACTTACGGCCCTCATGCAAAATTTTGATGCATACTATTTTACTTACGACGGCAAAAAATACACACTTAAAAATACAAAAGATTTAATCACAATTTTTGACGGACCGGCCGAAGCTTTCAGAGCTTACCTTACAAACACTTTCAAGATTAATCTTTACAATGATGACACTGTTGCACAACTCGACAGCATGTTCAAAAACATCAATAACTTAATCTCCAATAAATACTACAAGCTTCTTCAAACAAATAAAAACATCCTAACGATTCACACGCTTAAAACAAGCACCCGTTTAAATTCGCTCATAGTCGGGGCAATCAACCAGAACAAAGAAAATGAACCGTCCATGAACACCTATTCCGAAAGCCGTGACGGTCTCACCGGTCTTTACAACAAAAAAGCCATCACCGAAATGGCAATCAAAAAAATAAACGAAGAAAAGTCTCCCTGTTCCCTTATCATTCTGGATGCAGACAAATTCAAAGAATGTAACGACTCTTACGGCCATATTTTCGGCGACAGGGTTCTGGTCACAATAGCAAGCTGTATCACTGATGCAATCAAGGGCAAAGGAATAGCAGGCCGTATCGGTGGCGATGAATTCCTCATCATTCTGGACTTAACCGAAGAAGACGATATCCGCAATGTTACGAGAAATATCCGCACGGGCATTCAGTGGAACATCACCAATGTTGAACCGGACAGCGTTGTTACCTGCTCTATGGGTATTGCCCGATTCCCCCTCAACGCAAGAAATTACGAAGAACTTTTCCAAATTGCAGATAAATCTCTTTACATCGCAAAATATCGCGGTCGCAACTGTTATATCATCTACAAACCCGAAATCCACGATAAAATCATCATCGAAAATAAACAGGTTGACGATAGAGTTGCCAGCGGTCAGTTCTACGAAGAAAATGTCAGTAAAAAACTTGAAATCCTCAATCTGCTTTCAAAAGTCACAAAAGACAAACCTGCATCCATAAAAAAACTCCTCAAAATTCTTAGAGAACATCTCCAAATTTCAAAAATCACCATATACGATAAACATTTTGATGTTTCATATATAGTAGGTGTAGATTCAAATGATTTACGCGGAGATTATATAAAAACTCACAAAAATTACTTCCAGATTTTCAATAAATACGGATTTTTCCATCAAAATAACACAAATGTTTTGGGCTCAATCGACGGCGACCGCTACGACATGTACCGAAATGCAAATATCGCTTCAATTCTCGAAATTCTGTCAAAAGACAAAAAAGGTAATCCCCGCCTGCTGATTTGTTATGATCTCTACAAACCAGGCCGTTCTTTTGTCCGGGATGAAGTATCTTTTGCTCTTCTTGTGGCTAGAAAACTTTCTGAAATTCTGTAAAATATAAGCATGAAAGTTTTAGTTATCGGAAGCGGCGGTCGCGAACACACAATCGCATGGCGACTAGCCCAGTCAAATCGCATTTCAGAAGTTATCTGCGTACCGGGAAACGGCGGCACGGCTCACGAACCAAAATGCAAAAACATCAATCCAAAAGATAATCCCGCTTTACAGAATTTATCGCTCAACGAAGTTGCGGTAAATGTCGCCCTCAGCGAAAAAGTTGACTTTGCAGTCATAGGTCCGGAAGATCCTCTTGCAGAAGGAATCGCGGATGCTCTCTGGAAAGCAGGAATTCCAACAGTCGGTCCAAAGGCAAAGGGGGCAGCCCTTGAAGCATCAAAAGACCTTTCTAAAATCTTCATGAAAAAATACGGTGTTGCCTGCGCCGATTCAGAAACATTCACCGATAAAAATTCAGCGCTTGCTTATGTACGCCAGAAGGGCGCGCCTATCGTCATCAAGGCAGACGGTCTTGCGGCAGGAAAAGGCGTAGTCGTCGCAAAAACTCTTGAAGAAGCCGAAAATGCAGTCGAAGAACTTACGGCAAATTTGGGAGAGGCCGGCAAAAAGCTCGTAATCGAAGAATATCTTCAGGGCGTTGAGATTTCAGTTTTGGCGGCAGTCAGCGTCACAGAAGAAAGTGCGGCAAAGGGCACGGCCTGCATTAAGGCATTCCTGCCAGCCCGCGACCACAAACGACTTCTCGACGGAGCGCAAGGCCCGAACACTGGCGGAATGGGTGCCGTTTGTCCTCTCGAAGATGTCACCGCTGAGACAATGGCTCAGTTTGAGAAAAATATCTTGCAGCCAACACTCAAAGGCCTCATCGCCGAAAAAATGGACTACCGGGGCTTTATTTTCTTTGGTCTCATGATTACAAAAGATGGTCCGAAAGCCCTGGAATACAATGTCCGCTTGGGAGACCCGGAGACTCAGGCTGTCCTTCCTATGATGGATTTTGATTTCTCTGAATTGTGCGAGGCAATCACAAACGGCACGCTCAACAAATTTGAAATGAAGTGGAAGAGCGGATTCCAGGTGGCACCTGTTGCAGTTTCCGGTGGCTACCCGCTCAAATATGCAAAAGGCAAAGTCATCACGCTTTCAAACAGCGTTATTGACGCGGCGGGAGCAAAAGTGTTCATCGCGGGCGCAATCGAAGACCGCCGGGCAAAAACTCCGACTCTCATCACAAGCGGTGGCCGCGTTCTCGCATGTTCCGCTCACGGAGATTCATTCGATGAGGCATGGAAAAAGGCTTACGAAGCTCTGGGTGGCGTAAATTTTGAGGGAATGTTCTTCCGAAAAGATATCGGTCTGCCAGGTGCCGCAGAAAGTAATTAGTTTTTAACCACAGATTACTTAGAACGCTTTGCGTTCGACGATTACTCAGATTATGTTTTCCCAAAAAGAAAGTCTCCCGTGAAATACGAGAGACTTTCTTTTTACAAATAAAAAATCTGTGACATTTGTGTAATCTGTGGTTTATTTTATACCCTAAACAGCAGGTCGCTGTAGCTTGGGTAAGGCTTGTATTTTTCGCCTAGGATTGGCTCAATCTGGTCTGCGATTTTGCGGGTGGCTTCCATTTGAGGAATCACCTTATCAACATAAAATCTTGCCTGTTTCGGGACATCAGCTATCATACAGGCAGTGTTGTGGATTTTCTCAAGTTTTTGAGCATTTTCGTCCAGCTTGTCGGCCAGCGCCGTGATTTTTTTGAGGGCATTTGTCTGAGCTGAGCATTTTGCGCTTGGAATAACAGCCATCACCTTAGAGGCAGATTTTGCCACATCGCTCATAAAGGCATAGCTTGCCGGCAAAATGTCCTTGTAAATCATGTCCAGCATTGTGTTTACTTCAATGTTGAGTACTTTTGAGTATTTTTCAAGTTTGACCTCGTGGTGGCTCTTCATCTCGCTTTCGCTGTAAACGCCGTATTTTGTGAACATTTCGATATTCTGGGCGTCAAGATAGTGCTCCATTGCGTCAGGCAAAGTTTTGAGATTCAAAAGCCCTCGTTTTTCGGCTTCCTTTACCCATTCGTCATCGTAGCCGTTACCGTTGAAGATGATTTTCTTATGCTCGATGATTTTTTCTTTGATGAGTTCCTGCAAGTCAGTGTTCAGGTCCTTTGAATTTTCAAGCCGTGTGGCAAATTCGTCCAATGTTTCGGCCACAATCGTATTGAGAACGACATTTGGACCAGAAATTGAAAGGGCTGAACCCAGCGAGCGGAACTCAAATTTGTTTCCTGTAAAGGCAAATGGTGAAGTTCGGTTTCGGTCTGTCGTGTCCTTTGGAATCGCCGGCAAAACAGAAACGCCAATCTGCATTTTCTCTTTTGTTTTCTGGCTGTAAGGAGAGCCGGTCTCGATAGAATCAAGGACGGCCTGCAATTCGTCGCCAATAAACATTGAGATGATAGCCGGTGGAGCCTCGTTTGCACCCAAGCGGTGATCGTTTCCGGCAGAAGCAACGCTGTCACGGAGCAAATCCTGATGCTTGTCCACAGCCTGAATAACAGCCGTGAGCATGAGAAGGAACTGAGCGTTTTCCCGGGGAGTTTCGCCAGGCTCAAGAAGGTTAAAGCCGTCATCAGTGCTCATCGACCAGTTGTTGTGCTTTCCGCTTCCGTTTACGCCGGCAAAAGGCTTTTCAGCAAGGAGACAGTACAATCCGTGCTTCAAAGCGACTTCTTTCATAAGACGCATGGTAAGCTGGTTCTGGTCAGCGCTCAAGTTCGTCGTGGTAAAAATCGGAGCCATTTCGTGCTGGGCGGGAGCGACCTCGTTGTGCTTGGTCTTGCTCAAAATTCCAAGCTTCCAAAGCTCGTTGTCCAAATCCGCCATGAACTCAGCGATTCGGGGCTTGATTGAGCCGTAATAGTGGTCGTCCATTTCCTGACCTTTCGGCGGCATAGAGCCAAAAAGAGTGCGGCCAGTGAAAATCAAATCTTTTCTCTGTTCCCAGAGTTTTTTGTCAATTAAAAAATATTCCTGCTCAGGCCCCACAGTCGTGATGACCCGCTTTGCCGAAGTGTTTCCAAAAAGTCGCAAAATGCGCAAAGCCTGAGTGTTAAGTGCTTCCATCGAGCGGAGGAGAGGCGTTTTTTTGTCCAGAGACTCGCCTGTGTAAGAGCAGAAAGCCGTTGGAATGTAAAGAGAGCCGTCCTTGATGAAGGCGTAAGATGTGGGGTCCCAGGCAGTGTAGCCGCGGGCTTCAAAAGTGGCCCGGATTCCGCCTGAAGGAAAAGATGAGCCGTCAACCTCGCCCTTTACCAGCTCCTTGCCTGAAAATTCCATGATAACGCCGGAACCGTTTGGTGAAATGAAAGAATCGTGCTTTTCGGCAGTGACACCAGTGAGCGGCTGGAACCAGTGAGTGAAGTGAGTGGCACCTTTTTCGATAGCCCAGTCCTTCATCGCATTTGCAACCACATTGGCCACATCAAGTTCCAGTGGCGAGCCCTCAGAAATCGTCTTTTTGAGCGATTTGTAAGTGTCTTTTGGCAGACGGGCGCGCATCACATCATCATTGAAAACCATGCTTCCGAAAATCTCTGGTACGGTCATAACTTTACTTCCAATTTAATCCACAGATTAACACAGATTGCCACAGACTTTTGAGATAAAGTGCAGCAAATCCGCATAATCACGCAGATGAATTTCTTTTGGCAAAATATAGCATAAATCAGAAGAAAATAGAATAGGAATTTTTTGACACATAACTAAAGATGAATAAAATCATTCATAGACTTAATATTTTTGCGCAAATTTTTTTTGCAACCGCCCTTTCAGGGTTCCGCTAACGCTCATTCCTTCATTCACCCCGTCTGCCTGATGGCAGCCAGGTTCATTCCGGAACGCTTCGCGCCCTTACACGGCGGAGCGGCTTTTTTTCAAACAAAGAAAATTCTTGCCTTATCAAGACTGTTATCAATATATTTTTATAATGAGAATAATCATTCGTGGCTTTGATGCAAATTCTATAAGCATTCAGTTTGAAGGCGGATTTTCTACTTCTATGCTTAATGCAGTTCGGGCCGTCCCCGGACGGACATATAATCCCCAGCGAAAAATCTGGCTGATTCCCTGCGAGCAGAAATCTTTAGACCTTCTCCTTGAAAACATTTATCAAACAGGCGACTTCATTATAGAAGAAAATAGAAAAAAAGTGCCTTTTTCTTATAAAAACCCAGAGGAAAACGGAGTCGAGCCAGAGCCTTTAAGTCATCAGCCTGATTCTCAGGAGCTTCAAAAACTCAAGGAAATCCTGGTCACAAAGCATTACAGCCCCCGGACAATCGAAAACTATCTTTATTGGGCAAAAACTTTTTTGCGTGCTCAGAAAAACACAGCCTCAAGCACTCAGGAGCAGATAAATGCCTTTCTGACAAACCTTGCAGTAAAACAAAATTTAAGTGCCCCGACCCAGAATCAGGCGCTGGCCGCCCTGCTCTTTTTCTTCCGTTTTGTGCGAAATCAGGACCCGGAAAATTTCAAAAATATAATTCACGCGAAAAACAAACGGCACATTCCCTGCGTTCTGAGCAAAGAAGAAGTCCGCGCAGTGATTTCCCGCCTTGAAGGAAGCAGGCGGCTTGCAACCGAAATTTTATACGGAACAGGAATGAGACTTAATGAACTCCTTGGACTTCGAAT